>JABMOY010000032.1 GCA_013203955.1 Rhodospirillales bacterium
CGCGCTTGCCGAGCAGGTTCTGACGGAACCGGCCCTGTTTGCCCTTGAGCATGTCAGACAGGGACTTGAGCGGGCGTTTGTTGGCACCCGTAATGGCCCGGCCCCGACGTCCGTTATCAAACAGCGCATCAACAGATTCCTGCAGCATGCGCTTTTCGTTACGCACGATAATTTCAGGTGCATGCAGCTCGATCAGCCGCTTCAGGCGGTTGTTGCGGTTAATGACACGGCGATACAGGTCATTCAGATCGGACGTCGCAAAGCGGCCGCCGTCGAGTGGCACCAGAGGACGCAGTTCCGGCGGGATCACAGGAATGACTTCCATGATCATCCATTCCGGGCGGGCCCCTGATTCGAGGAAGGCTTCAACCAGTTTCAGACGCTTGACGTATTTTTTACGCTTGGCTTCCGAGCCGGTTTCCTTCAGATCAACCTTGATGTTCTCGCGCTCTTCTTCCAAATCAATGGCAGCCAGCATTTCGCGCAGGGCTTCAGCGCCGATGCCGACCTGAAAAGAATCCTCGCCGTATTCGTCGATGGCGTTCTGATACTGATCTTCCGACATCATTTCATGCAGTTTGAGAGGTGTCAGACCCGGCTCGACCACCACGTAATTCTCGAAATACAGAACCCGTTCCAGATCCTTCAGGGTCATGTCAACCAACAGACCGATACGGCTGGGCAGGGATTTCAGGAACCAGATGTGGGCGACCGGCGAAGCCAGCTCGATATGGCCCATCCGCTCGCGGCGGACTTTCTGCAGGGTTACTTCAACGCCGCATTTTTCGCAGACGATGCCTTTGTATTTCATGCGCTTGTATTTACCGCACAGGCATTCGTAATCCTTAACCGGGCCAAAGATCCGGGCACAGAACAAGCCATCCCGTTCCGGCTTGAACGTCCGGTAGTTAATGGTTTCCGGCTTCTTGATTTCGCCAAAAGACCAGGATCGAATGCGCTCCGGTGAAGCGATCGAAATTTGGATTTGATCAAACCGCTGTGTGCCTTGCGGTTGACCGAAGATTTTTACGAGTTCGTTCATCTTAGTGTCTCCTTGGGGTTCAGCGATTAGTTCAGTTCAACGTTGAGGCCCAGGGAATGCAATTCCTTGACCAGAACGTTAAAGGATTCCGGGATACCTGCTTCGAACGTATCGTCACCACGAACAATCGCTTCGTAGACTTTTGTACGGCCGGATACATCATCCGACTTGACGGTAAGCATTTCCTGCAGGGTATAGGCAGCTCCGTATGCCTCAAGAGCCCAGACCTCCATCTCACCAAACCGCTGGCCGCCGAACTGGGCTTTACCACCCAGCGGCTGCTGGGTAACAAGGCTGTAGGGCCCAATCGAACGGGCGTGGATCTTGTCGTCAACCAGGTGATGCAGTTTCAGCATGTAGATGTAACCAACCGTCACCTTGCGGGCGAAGGTTTCACCTGTACGTCCGTCGATCATGGTCATCTGACCTGAGGTATCCAGTCCGGCTTTCGTCAACATATCGTTGATGTCCGCTTCGTTGGCACCATCAAACACCGGTGTGGCAATCGGCACACCGCCGCGCAGGTTTTCTGACATCTCAAACAGATCGCTGTCATTCAACGGGTCGATATCCGTCTTGAAGGCCTCATCACCGTAGACGTCCTTCAATTTGGCGCGCAGCTTTTTGGTATCGTGACCATTGGCTTTCGAGGCATCGACCAGTTCACCGATCTGACTGCCCAGACCGCGGCAGGCCCAGCCCAGGTGGGTTTCCAGAATCTGGCCCACGTTCATGCGCGACGGCACACCCAGCGGGTTCAGAACGATATCAACCGGCGTTCCGTCTTCCAGGTGAGGCATGTCCTCGATCGGGATGATTTTAGAAATAACACCCTTGTTACCATGGCGGCCGGCCATTTTATCGCCCGGCTGCAGTTTCCGTTTAACGGCAACGAAGACCTTGACCATCTTCATGACGCCCGGGCTCAGATCGTCGCCGCGCTGCAGCTTGTCCACTTTGTCTTCAAAGCGCGCCTGCAGACGGGAAATATCCGCCTCGAACTGGGTCTTCAGGGATTCGATGTCCTTCATCGCCTTGTCATTGGCAATGACGATCTGCGACATTTGCCCGACGGTATATTCACCCAGCACTTCTTCGGTGAGCTTTGTTCCGTCTTTCAGGCCCTTCGGCCCACCGACAGCCTTTTTGTTTTGCAGCAAAGTCAGCAGACGGTCCTGGAAGCTGCCCTCGAGAATCGAGCGCTCGTCATCACGGTCCTTGGCAAGCCGTTCAATTTCGGAACGTTCAATAGCCAGTGCCCGTTCGTCCTTATCGACGCCACGGCGCGAAAACACCCGAACTTCGACAACAGTACCGGCAACACCCGGCGGCAGACGCAGGGACGTATCACGGACGTCAGACGCCTTTTCACCGAAGATGGCGCGCAGCAGTTTCTCCTCGGGCGTCATCGGGCTTTCACCTTTCGGCGTCACCTTACCGATCAGAATATCGCCCGGCTTGATTTCAGCACCAATGTAGACAATGCCGGCTTCGTCCAGGTTCTTCAGCGCTTCTTCGCCGACGTTCGGAATATCACGGGTGATTTCTTCCTGACCCAGTTTGGTGTCGCGGGCCATCACTTCGAATTCCTCGATATGGATCGAGGTAAAGACGTCGTCTTTAACAATACGCTCCGAAATCAGGATTGAATCTTCAAAGTTATAGCCCTGCCACGGCATGAAGGCGACGAGGACATTTCGGCCCAATGCCAGATCGCCAAGATCCGTAGACGGGCCGTCGGCAATGGTGTCTCCGGCATTCACCCGGTCCCCAACTTTAACCAACGGGCGCTGGTGAAGATAGGTGTTCTGGTTTGAGCGTTGAAACTTCAAGAGGTTATAGATATCCACACCGGTTTCTGAGTGGGACTGTTCCTCGGTGGCGCTTACGACAATGCGGGTGGCATCGATTTGATCGACAACACCGGACCGCTTGGCAACAATGGTGGCTCCAGAATCTCGGGCGACTATGGCCTCCATGCCGGTGCCGACCAAAGGTGCCTCGGATTGGATCAACGGCACCGCTTGGCGCATCATGTTCGACCCCATCAAGGCTCGGTTGGCATCATCATTTTCAAGGAACGGGATAAGAGCCGTCGCCACAGACACAAGCTGCTTAGGAGACACATCGATAAAATCGATGTCCTCGGACCGGGACATCATGAAATCGCCGCCTTTACGGCAACTGACTAAATCCTCGGAAAAGCCCCCCTTGTCATCAACTTTGGCGTTGGCTTGGGCAATGGTGTAGCGCCCTTCTTCCATGGCCGATAAATAGATGACTTCGCTGACGACCTTGCCGTTAACGACCTTCCGGTACGGAGTTTCAATGAAGCCGTACTTGTTAACCCTGGCATAGGTGGCGAGGCTATTGATGAGGCCAATGTTTGGGCCTTCGGGAGTTTCGATCGGACAGATGCGCCCGTAATGAGTGGGATGAACGTCGCGGACTTCAAAGCCAGCACGTTCTCGGGTCAATCCCCCCGGCCCCAGAGCCGAAAGTCGCCGTTTATGCGTGATTTCGGACAACGGGTTGGTTTGATCCATGAATTGGCTGAGCTGCGAAGACCCGAAAAACTCCCGCACGGCAGCAGCAGCCGGCTTAGCGTTTATCAAGTCGTGCGGCATCACCGTATCGATGTCGACGGAACTCATACGTTCCCGAATGGCCCGCTCCATGCGCAAAAGGCCTACCCGGTACTGATTTTTCATCAATTCCCCAACGGACCTAACACGGCGGTTTCCAAGGTGATCAATATCGTCAATTTCACCACGGCCGTCTTTCAGTTCGACCATGGTCCGGACCACTTCAAGGATATCTTCCTTGCGAAGAACCCTGACGGTATCTTCAGTTTCGAAACCCAACCTGGAATTCATTTTAACCCGACCGACGGCCGAAAGATCGTACCGCTCCGGGTCAAAGAAAAGGGTGTTAAAAAGGGCTTCTGCCGTATCCAAGGTCGGCGGTTCGCCTGGACGCATGACACGATAAATATCGATCATGGCCTCTTCGCGGTTTGAATTCTTATCCACGGCAAGGGTGTTGCGAATATAAGGACCTACGTTCACATGATCGATGAAAAGCGTGGGGATTTCGGTAATCTTGGCGCCTTCAAAAACCTCGAGAACCTCCTCGGTGATTTCATCGCCCGCTTCGGCATAAATTTCACCGGTTTTTTCGTTAACCAGATCAGCGGCAATGTAACGCCCGATCAAATCCTCGGTCGGAACAAACTGTTCTTTAAGTCCTTTTTCTTCCAATTCCCGGATAAGCCGGGGAGTCATTTTGGTGCCTGTTTTAGCGACAGTGCGATTTGTTTTCGCATTTATCAAATCACCGGTGAGCTTAATGCCACGCATGCGCTCGCCATCAAAATCCGTTTTCCAGCCTTTCTTTTTAATCTGAGTGAAAATCACGCGATCATAGAAATAGTTAAGGATTTCTTCCGGTGACTTGCCCGTAGCCTCTTCGGAACTCAGGGTTTTGCCTTCTGCTAGGCGCTTGGCGCGCAATTTTTGGGTTTCATCGCTATCCAAAGCCAAAAGCATAGTGGTAACGGGCAATTTTCTGCGGCGGTCAATGCGGACATAAACCAAGTCCTTGGCATCGAATTCAAAATCAAGCCAAGAACCGCGGTAAGGAATGATGCGCGCGGCAAATAGGAATTTTCCCGATGAATGGGTCTTGCCCTTATCGTGATCGAAAAACACACCCGGCGAACGATGCATTTGCGAAACAATTACCCGCTCGGTGCCGTTAACGACAAAGGTGCCATTAGCCGTCATTAACGGCATATCGCCCATGTAAACGTCTTGTTCTTTTACGTCTCGGATGGAGCGCGCTTGGGTTTCTTCATCGATATCCCAAACGACAAGCCGCAAGGTAACCTTCAAGGGAGCCGCATAGGTCATTCCCCGTTGCTGGCATTCCTCGACGTCATATTTCGGTTCCTCGAACTCATAACTGACGTATTCCAAAGTGCCCCGTTCCGAGAAATCCTTAATCGGAAAAACCGATTTAAAAACTTCCTGCAGGCCGGAGTCAGTCCGAAGATTGGCATCCGTTTCGCGCTGCAAAAATTGCTCGTAAGAAGTTTTCTGAACTTCAATCAGGTTGGGCATTTCGAAAGTCGACGTCAGGCGACCGAAATCTTTCCGCACTCGTTTGCGGCCGGTGAATGATTTTTCCATTACCGTTCCTTAGGCTCCATATTTTCCGGCTTCTCATGTGGACGGCCACCGCTGACGTCCAAAGAGAAGCCCCACACATGGTGTCCCGACGCGTGCATACAGGAGAGTTTAAAGTCCTGCATACGCGCCCCGGAAGGGGCAAGCGCACCCACTTTACCGACCGCGGCAAGGCCAATACGGGCGGATGCGTGTTATAAATTGAGTGGGTGACAGCCCTTCTTGGGGCCTACCCGCTCAAAAATTTTACTACGTGGCGCCGAAAACTTTTTCCGGCAAATCCACGTTATTTCAACTCGACCGTGGCGCCAGCTTCTTCCAGCTTTTTCTTGAGTTCCTCGGCCTCATCTTTTTTCACGCCTTCCTTAATCGGCTTGGGCGCGGATTCAACCAAATCCTTGGCTTCCTTCAGGCCAAGTTGAGTTGCTGCGCGCACTTCCTTGATGACATTGATTTTCTTGTCACCCACCGAAGCAAGAATTACGTCAAAGATGTCTTTCTCAACGGCCGCTTCGCCGCCGGCAACAGCCCCGGCAGCGGCAACAGCAACCGGCGCGGCCGCAGATACGCCCCATTTTTCCTCGAGCATCTTGGAAAGCTCTGCGGCCTCCATGACGGTCAAGGTGGAAAGGTCGTCTGCGATTTTTTCTAGATTAGCCATTTTTCTTAATCTCCTTGGACTTGAACATATAATTGATACTGGAACTTTGGCTTCACGCGGCTTCGCCAGATGCGGCTCGGGCACCCAAAACGCGGGCTATTTGCCCAGCGGGTGCTTGCAGAACCCCAGCGATCCGTGTTGCCGGCGTCTTGAGCATGCCGACGATTTTGCCTCTCAATTCATCCATTGACGGCAGACTTGCCAGTTCTTCTACTCTGGTTACGTCAAGCTGCTCTTCGCCCAGGGCGCCGCCCAGAACGATGAGTTTGTCATTGGTTTTCGCGAAATTTACAGCCGCCTTGGCCGCCGCAACCGGGTCTTCGGAATATGCGATGGCGGTCGGACCTTGGAAAAAACTTTCCAATGGCTGGTATTTCGTCCCTTCGAGAGCGCGACGCGTAAGCCGGTTTTTGGTCACTTTGAAGTTGGCACCCGCTTCGCGCATTTGATCACGAAGATCGCCCATCTCGGCCACCGTCAACCCGGAATAATGGGTGACGACAACGATGGACATATCTTCGAGCATTTGATGCATCGAAGCGACCAGACCTTCTTTTTCCGTACGGTCCACTTTCGTCTCCAGTTCGAAGCGGCCGTTCCAAAGTCAAACCGGAACCGCGCCGCAGTTGCACTTATATCCCCAGGGGGCCCAACGGGCCGATCCCGAATGATCAACTCGCCTGTCCAGTGCAACCGTTCAAGTCGCTCGCAAACGCGTATACGCGCATGAAAACGGAACATACACCGTCTAAGCAGGCGGAAAAAATCCCTTAAACCGTTTCAAAAAAACGGCACCTGCTGTCTCGGACAGGTTGGGAGCACTTACCCTTCTTGCTCCCTTCACCACCAACCCTTTAGTAGGCGGGTGGTAATTCTTAAACCTCCTCCCGGCTGCGCCGGGATCACAAAAATTAATGCCTCAACCAGAAAGTCCGGCAATATCCAACTTGACGCCTGGCCCCATGGTCGAACTCAAACTAACGCGCTTTAAATATGCTCCTTTGACGCCACTCGGCTTGGCTTTGATAATGGCATCGACAAAAGCCGAAACATTTTCGGTCAGTTGATCGGGCGAAAAACTCGCCTTGCCAATTCCGGCATGGATAATGCCTTCTTTTTCAACCCGAAATTCAATCTGGCCTGCCTTCGCAGCCTTAATAGCGCTTGTCACATCCTGAGTGACCGTACCCAGTTTGGGGTTAGGCATTAGACCCTTGGGGCCCAAAACCTTACCTAACTTGCCAACCACCGCCATCATGTCCGGCGTTGCGATGCAGCGGTCAAATCCGGTTTCCCCTTTTTCAATCTTTTCTGCCAAGTCTTCGGCGCCGACGAAATCAGCGCCGGCGGCTTCGGCTTCCGCAGCTTTATCGCCTTTCGCAAAAACCGCGACCCTTAAAGCCTTTCCCGTACCGTGCGGCAAGGAAACAACGCCACGAACCATTTGATCGGCGTGCTTCGGGTCGACACCAAGGTTTAGGGCAATTTCGACGGTTTCATCGAATTTTTGGGTGGCTGCATCCTTAATAATCTTTACGGCTTCCACGAGACCATAGGTGTTGTCGCGGTTAAAATTTTCATAGACCTTCTTAAGGCGTTTTCCGTATTTTGCCATGGCCCTACTCCTGAACCTCAATGCCCATGGACCTAGCCGAGCCAACAATCATCTTGCAGGCGGCGTCAATATCCTTGGTGTTAAGATCAACCATCTTCTTTTCGGCGATTTCCCTAACTTGCTTCATGGATACGATGGCAACGGTTTCGATGCCTGGCGTACTGGAAGCCTTGGGAAGCTTCGCGGCCTTTTTCAAAAAGTAACTAGCCGGCGGAGTCTTCGTGACGAAACTGAAGGTCCGGTCCTGATAAACCGAAATCACACAAGGAATTGGCATCCCAGGTTCAATGTTTTGGGTTTCGGCGTTAAACGCTTTGCAAAATTCCATGATATTCAGGCCTGCCTGTCCGAGGGCGGGACCGATCGGCGGGGAAGGATTAGCCTGCCCAGCCGGCACCTGTAATTTTATGGAACCTGTAATCTTTTTTGCCATTTTATTTCCTCAGGTTTAGTTGTTCCGAGTAGCGTGGTGCAGCCATGGCTGGCCTCCCACACACGAAGTTTAAAGTTTTGCGACTTGCGAATATTCAAGTTCAACAGGGGTAGCGCGCCCGAAGATGGAGACCGCCACCTTAAGCCGGGCTCGTTCTTCATCAACGTCTTCCACCAGACCATTAAAAGTATTGAAGGGGCCGTCACACACCCTGACCTGTTCCCCGACTTCAAAAGTGACGGACGGTTTCGGCCTATCAATGCCTTCTTGGACCTGGTGCATAATACGTTCGGCTTCACTTTCGGAAATAGGCGTTGGGCGCCCCTTTCCTCCCAAAAAGTCCGTGACCTTTGGGGTATTCTTCACCAGATGCCAGGATTCATCCGTCAATTCCATCTGCACCAGGATGTAGCCGGGGAAAAATTTACGCTCCGCTTGGACCTTGGCCCCTCGCCGCATTTCAACGACTTCTTCCAAAGGGACCAAAACCTGTTTGATATCTTCTTCCATGCCGATTTGCCTAGCCTGCTCCTCGATGGATTGAGCAACCTTCTTCTCGAACCCCGAATACACATGAACGACGTACCAACGCAGAGCCATTTTCATCAGCCTCCGAGTCCGAAAATCAATTTAACGCCCGATTGCAGCAATTGATCGACGATCAGGAAAAAAATTGAAGCTATGATAACAAAAACAAACACCATCGCCGTGGAAATACTGGTTTCCTTGCGGGTCGGCCAAGTTACCTTCGAGGCTTCCTGGCGAACCTCTTGTATAAATTGGGCTGGTGAAGTTTTTGCCATTGCGTGTAAGTCCAAAAATCCTAAGCCTGAAAACAAGAACCGAGTGATAAGCCTTCTTTAAAGCTGGCAGGGGCAGAAGGATTCGAACCCTCGACCTACGGTTTTGGAGACCGTCGCTCTACCAACTGAGCTATACCCCTAATTCTATTAAC
>JABMOY010000033.1 GCA_013203955.1 Rhodospirillales bacterium
GGTGCTCGCCGCCTGCGGCATCGACCCGAACGAATACCAGGGTTTCGCCTTCGGCATGGGGATCGAACGCATCGCGATGCTGAAATACGGCATCCCGGACCTGCGGACGTTTTTTGAATCCGACCTTCGGTGGCTTCGTCATTACGGGTTCGGGGCGTTTCAAGCGCCTTCCGTAGTCGGGGGGCTGTAGGCTATGAAATTCACTTATGGCTGGCTCAAGGAGCATCTGGACACAAAGGCCGACATTGACGAGATCGTCGAGCGCCTGACCATGACCGGCCTTGAGGTCGATAAGGTCCACGACCGCGCCCAGGGGCTTGAAGATTTCGTCGTCGCACGGGTGCTGGCTGCGAAAAAGCATCCCGATGCCGATAAGCTGAAAGTTTGCCAGGTCGACAACGGTACGGAAACGGTCGAGGTCGTCTGCGGCGCGCCCAATGCGCGCGAAGGCCTTGTCGGCGTGTTCGCGGCGTCGGGGTCTTACATTCCGGGAACCGGCATTACGCTTAAACCCACCGAAATTCGCGGCGTCGTTTCCAATGGCATGTTGCTGTCGGAAAAGGAAATGAACCTCAGCGACGATCATGACGGCATCATCGAATTGCCGGAAGACTCGAGCCTCGGTTCACCGGCGGTGGAAGCCTTGGGGCTGGCGGATAAGGTCATCGAGATTGAAATCACGCCCAACCGGGGGGATTGCCTGGGCGTTCACGGCATCGCCCGCGATTTGGCGGCGGCGGGTGTCGGTAAACTCAATCCCCCGAAAAGCGACCCGGTCAAGGGAACGTTCGAAAGCCCGGTCAAGGTGCATCTGGACTTTGACAAGGACACCGAAGACGCCTGTCCTTATTTCGTCGGTCGCTACATTCGCGGCGTCAAGAACGGCGAAAGCCCCAAGTGGCTGAAAGATAAATTGACGGCCGTAGGCTTGCGCCCCATTTCGGCGTTGGTCGATATCACCAACCTGATGACCATGGATTTCGGCCGCCCGCTGCATGTGTTCGACGCCGCCAAGATCAACGGCGACTTGTGCGTCAGGCTGTCGAAAAAAGGCGAAAAGCTATTGGCGCTCGATGGCAAGGAGTACGATTTGGGCGGCAACGTGACGGTGATCGCAGACGACCGTGGGGCGGAAGCGCTGGGCGGCGTTATCGGCGGGGAAGCGTCTGGCTGCACGGCGGACACCACGGATGTATTTGTTGAGTCCGCCTATTTCGATCCGGTGCGCACGGCGATGACGGGGCGCACGTTGAATATTATTTCAGACGCCCGTTACCGTTTCGAGCGCGGCGTTGATCCGGCGTTTCTTGCCAGCGGCATGGAAATCGCGACGCGGCTGATCATGGACTTGTGTGGCGGCGAAGCCTCGGAATTGGTGATCGCCGGCGGCGAGCCCAATTGGCAGCGGGACGTTGCGTTGCGCCCCGAGCGCATCGAAACCTTAGGCGGCGTCAAGATCGATAAAAAGAAGATCACGGAAATTCTTTCGGCGCTTGGCTTCGGCGTTAAGGACGACAAGGAGGGGCTCGCCGTTTCCGTTCCTTCGTGGCGATCGGACATCGTCGGTGAGGCCTGTCTCGTCGAAGAGGTCGTCCGCATCTACGGCTACGACAATATCCCGGCGGTCTCAATGACTCGGGACGGAGGCCTGCCGCATCCGGCGCTCAATCCCGATCAGCGCCGCAGGGGGATGGCCAGACGCCTTCTCGCCGGGCGCGGCCTCATCGAAGCCGTGACCTATTCGTTCCTGAGCGCCAAAGAAGCGGCCTTGTTCGGCGGCGGTGCCGAAGCCTTGACGTTGATCAACCCGATTAGCGCCGACCTTGATGTCATGCGCCCGTCGCTGTTAACGAACCTGATAGCCGCTGCCGGGCGCAATGCCGCCCGCGGAACGAGCGATGCCCGGTTGTTCGAAATCGGTCCCCTGTTTTTCGGCGCCACCCCGGAAGAACAGGGAATGGCGGCGGCGGGGATACGCACCGGGTCTTCGGAGGCAAGGAGCTGGGCCGAGAAGCCCCGGCCCGTGGACGTGTTTGATGCAAAAGCAGACGCCTTGGCCGTGCTCGTGGGCTTGGGTCTGGCTGTCGATAAAATCGAAGCCGTGGCCGAAGCCCCTAGTTGGTTTCACCCCGGTCACAGCGGTATTTTGCGCTTGGGGCCTAAGAATATTCTCGCTCATTTTGGTGAAATCCACCCGGGTGTCCTGCAAGGCATGGGTGTCAAAGGTCCGGTCGCCGGTTTCGAGATTTTTTTCGACAACCTGCCGCCGCAAAAAGAAAAGAAAAGCAAGGCGCGCCCGCACCTGGACCTGCCGCAGTTTCAGGCGGTGGAACGCGATTTTGCCTTTGTTGTCGATGTCGCCGTCACCGCCGCCCAGGTTTTGGCCGCCGCAAGGGGTGCCGATAAGAAATTGATAACCAATGTGATCCTGTTCGATGTTTTTGAAGGCGGCGACCTGGGTGAGGCAAAGAAGTCGATCGCCGTTAACGTCACCCTGCAGCCGCTGGAAAAAACTCTGACCGATGCCGAAATCGACGCCATCGCTGGCTTGGTGGTGGCAAGCGTCGAGAAAGCCACCGGCGGCGTACTCAGAGGCTGAGCTTCTTTAAGTTTTTACCGTGAATACCTTGGTCGGTGTCTCGCGCCCGCGGACGGTTACTTCGCCGACCGGCTCGAAGACGCATTCATCGCCGCAGGCATCGGCGGTGTTTTCCCCAACCAGGATGTAGGTTCTGTATTCTTTGCACAGCGGTTCCAGCCGGGCGGCAATGTTGACGTTGTCGCCGTGGACGGTGAAGACCAACCGGTCCGCCGTGCCGACGGCGCCGATGACGATCTCGCCGGTATTGATCCCGCACCGGGTTTTCAAAGTCGCCCCTTTCCCGAAGGTGCGGCTGTTGGTTATGTCCTGAATGCCGAGCGCCGTCTTGACGGCGTTGACGGCGTGGCTTTCGTCTGGCGTCACGGCGTTATAAGTAATCAACATCAAGTCGCCTTCAAAATGGGTGATAACGCCGCCGTGTTTATTGATGACTTCTGAAAGCGCGCCGAAGTAATCGTTCAGGGTGCCGGCCAGTTCCTGCGGGCTCAGCTTTTCGGAAACCGTCGAAAAGCCCTCGATGTCGGTAAACATCACCGTCGCTACCTTGGATTCACCGTCGCCGGGTTGGATTGCCACATCGGCGGACGTGATGCGGTCGGCGACTTCCCGGGAAACGAAGCGCGACAAGTCCTTGACCGCCATACTTTCGGAGACGGCTTGATAAAGCCTGCGCTGCGCCCGCATGACCGCCACCGCCAAGACCAGGGTCACTAGTGCGATAGACAGGATTTTGTCGACCTCGGCACCGATCAAGATGGCGTTCGATGTTAGGTAGGTTACGTAGTTGCGGGTGATCATCGGGTCTTCCGGCACCGACCAGATGACATAGAAAACCAGGCACAGCCAACCGACCGCCGCCGCAGCGCCGGAGGTGATGATGTAACGGGGTTCGAACCTAAGCGCCCGAAGGGCGATGAAAATGAAGATGTAAACCATTGTCGGCGCCTTCAGGTAAAACGACGCCGGTTGCATGTATTGGATATGGAAGCTCCAGATCAGGATCATCAATAACCCCATGTCCATGATGATTGACGTCATCAACAGCCAGTTCGGAAGCGCACATCTGTGAGAAGCGATCAATCGGCCCACGGTGAACACGAAGTAAGCGGACAAAACCCACGGCACCGGCTGGAAACCGGCCTCGGGCGCGCTCGAAGGCGCCAGGGAATAAAGCGTTCCGAAAATAAGGACGAGAAGCAGCTGCACCCAACTGATGAGCTTTTCGCTCTCGATCTGCTGGGCGGCGATGCTTTGGCGCACCCGGTCCGGAAGGTCCGTTTGCAACCGTTCGCCGAAGATGAAAACTAAAATCTTTTTTAACATGACAGTGTTTTTATCATCGCCTATTTGTCGTTGGCAGTCACAAGCGTGTTACCGGCGTCTTCCTTGGCGCCGATGACCTCCTTCACGGATTGGCAGGTGTTCTGAAGGTGTTTCTTCAGGACCTTGGCCAGCTTCGGCCCATCATGTTCCGACAAGGCATCCAAAATATCTTGATGTTCGGCCATGGCCTGGTCCCACCGGTCGTAAGAAAAGTTCGCCCTGTAACGGGCCAGCCGGATGCGCCCGGTCAGCGAAAGGTAGAGGCTGGATAGCAATTCGTTGCCGGTGATTTTGAAGATTTTCCCGTGAATCTGCTGGTTAAGTTTGAAATAATCGTTCAGCTCCCGGCGTTTGTGGTGGGCGGCCATCTTAAAATGCAAAGCGCGGATTTCATCGATTTCGTCTTCGGTAATCCGCTTGCAGGTGATTTCTCCGGCCAGTCCTTCCAGGGCGCCCATGACCGGGAACATTTCATCGACGTCCTTGGCGGTCATTTGGGCGATGCGGGCGCCGCGGTTGGGCAGAAGCACGATAAGCCCTTCGGACGCCAGAACCTTCAAGGCTTCGCGAAGCGGCGTCCGGGAAATCGAGAATTTTTCGCACAAAAGCTTTTCCGGCACCCTTTGTCCGCCGACGAATTCTCCGGCGAAAATCATGTCCCGGATAGCGTCGACGATACCGTCATGGAGCGATGATGGCGTCATGGGCGCCTCATTTCGGTTCGACCAAGGCGTTTTTAAGCACGCGGGCCGGGTGCAGGGCGCCTCTATTGGCACCGTCCAGAATCTGATGACGACAGCTGGTGCCGCCGGCGACGATCAAGGTGTCATCGGTGGCGGTGCGAACGGCAGGCAGTAGGTCGAGTTCGCCCATCTTCATGGAAACGTCGTAATTTCCATCCTCGAACCCGAAGGCGCCGGCCATGCCGCAACACCCGGATTGGATCGTTTCCACGCTCAGTCCCGGTACCAACCGCAAGGTCTCTTCGACGGCGCCGAAAACATCAAAGGCCTTTTGATGACAATGCCCGTGAACAAGGGCGCGGACTTTATTTGCGGGCTTGAGGTCTAATTTTAGACGGCCTTCGGTTTGTTCCTTGGCCAAAAATTCTTCGAACGTCATGGCTAATTGACTGAGGGCGTCGGTTTCCCGGCCCGGGAACATGGCCTTGAATTCGTCGCGCAGCGTGAGGGAGCAGGACGGCTCCAACCCGATTACCGGCACGCCTTTTTCGACAAAGGGCTTAAGGGCGTCGAGCATGCGCCGTGCTTCCACCTTGGCCTCATCGACGAGGCCTGAGGCCAGGAACGTGCGTCCGCAACAAAGCGGCCTTGTCCCGTCGAGCGGCTTTGCGAGATGGACGCGGTAGCCGGCGGCTTTCAGAACGCTCAGGGCGGCCCGGGTGTTTTCAGGCTCGAAATAGGTGCTGAAGGTATCGGCCCACAAAACGACGTCCCGCCCCTCATGTTGGCCTGAGTCCGCTTCGCCAGCGTTAAACGGGTTCCGGTGCCAGGTCGGCATTGAGCGTTTGGCGGCGAAGCCAAAAAGCAATTTCCTTAAAATTCCCGATCCCGGCAGCCGGTTGAGAAAATTCAAGACCGGTGCGGCCCTGGAAGCCCAAGGGGCATAACGCGGCAGATAGGCCACCAGCCTATCAAAAGCCTTAAGCCCATGGCGCTTGGTGTAATGGTGGAGGAATTCCACTTTCATCTTCGCCATGTCGACGCTGGTCGGGCATTCCCGCTTGCAGCCCTTGCAGCCGACGCAGAGCTTCATGGTGTCTCGTAGCGCATCGGAGGTAAAGGCATCGGCGCCCAGTTGTCCCGATAAAGCCAGACGCAGGGTATTGGCGCGGCCCCGGGTTAAATGTTTTTCGTCGGCCGTCACGCGGAACGACGGGCACATGACGCCTGAATCGAATTTCCGACAGGCGCCGTTGTTGTTGCACATTTCAACGGCGCCACCGAGCCCACCCCAATCGGACCAGTCGAAGGCCGTTTCAATTTCCGGCACGCTATAGCCCGGCTTGTAGCGGAATAAGGTGCGGTCATCCATTTTCGATGGCCGCACGATCTTGCCGGGGTTGAAAAGCCCCGCCGGGTCGAAGGCGTCTTTCACGTCTTCGAAGGCCTTGGTGATTTGTTTGCCGAACATCGGTTCATGGAATTCGGAGCGCACCAATCCGTCGCCGTGTTCGCCGGAATGCGATCCCTTGTATTGGCGCACCATGGCGAAGGCTTCTTCGGCGATGTCGCGCATTTTCTTGGCGTCGATGTCGGTCTTAAGGTTGAGCACCGGGCGGACATGCAGGCAGCCGACCGACGCATGGGCGTACCAGGTGCCGGTGGTGCCGTGCTTGCGGAAAACTTCGGTCAGGCGGGCGGTGTATTCGGCCAGATCTTCAAGCCGGACGGCGCAATCCTCGATGAAGGAGATGGGTTTGCCGTCGCCTTTCATCGACATCATGATGTTGAGCCCGGATTTTCGGACTTCCCAGATGGCCTTCTGATAGGTGGGATCAATGGCGTCGACGACGGCGCCGGGGAAACCGAGTTCCCCCATCAATTCTCCCAGCCGCTTCAGGCCCCGAAGTTGCTCGTCTTTATCTTCGCCCGCGAATTCGACCAGCAACAGGGCTTCCGGCGTTCCCTTGACGAACTTATCCACGGTGCCTCGATACATGGGAATGTCGCGGGAAAGTTCGATCATCGTGCGATCGACCAGTTCCACCGCCGACGGGTCCAACTCGACGATATGACGGGTCGAATCCATGGCGTCATGGAAGGTCGGGAAATGGCAAACGCCCAACACTTTGTGCGGGGGCACCGGCTGCAGGGCAATCTTGATGCGGGTGGAGAATGCCAGCGTGCCTTCCGATCCAACCAAAAGGTGCGCCAGATTCGGATGCAGAGACTTCGCCGTCGTCGTCGCCTCCGCCCATGGCCCTTGCGGCGCGCCGCCCGCCATCAACGCATCCAGGTTATAGCCGCCGACCCGGCGCATCAGGTCGGGGAACCGTTCCTCGATTTCATTGGCTTCCCGGTGGCCAAGATCAAGAAGGCGGCTGACGAGCGTTTGCTGGCTTTCCGTCAGCGCCGCGCCTGCCTGGTTGTCGGAAAGCTCGCCGAATTGCATGGTCTGGCCGTCCATCAACACAGCTTCGATGGCGAGCACGTTGTCGCGCATGGTCCCGTAGCGAATGGAGCGGGCGCCGCAGCTGTTGTTGCCGGTCATGCCGCCGATGGTGGCGCGGCTGGATGTCGATACATCAACCGGGAACCACAGCCCGTGGGGCTTGAGGAAGGCATTCAATTGGTCGAGGACGAGCCCCGGCTCGACCCAGGCGGTGCGGCCATCGGCGTCGAAGTCGTCTATCCGGTTCAGGTGTTTGGAAACGTCAACGACAATGGCTTCGCCGACGGTCTGGCCGCATTGCGACGTGCCGGCGCCCCGGGGAAGCACAGGCGCGCCCGCCTCGGCGGCGATTTCAATGATTTTGGTGATGTCCCCGGCGGTCTTGGGAACGACGGCGCCGATCGGCTCGATTTGGTAGTGCGAGGCATCGGTGGAATAGCGGCCGCGGCTGAAGGCGTCGAACAACACGTCGCCCTCGATCTCTTTTGATAGGCGCTCGGCCAAGGCGGATCCGCCGGCGGTTTTTTGATAGGCTGACATCACGTATTCATAGTTATTTCATAACATATAAGATAATTGTAAAATGAATTGAGACCGTGTACTTTCATTTCAGCAATCATAGCATTTTGAATGCAAAAAACAAGATTCGCAATTTTTGTCTTTCGGCTTGGTATTAACGGAGAAATAAAAACATAGATAATTTCTGGATTTAATCAATAAATTCAAATAGTTATTTTTATTTATTTTTCCAGAATTTTCCTGTCCTCGAAAAAACGCTTAAGGAAAAAATTGCATTCATTTTCCGGCCAGCCGAAACTTGGCCGAAACAGACGTTAACTTGAACCCAGAATTCCTCTTTTTCAGGGGGATGATGGACGGGGAAGATAAAGATGAAATCTTTGAAAACCGGCCGCCATTTCTTGCAAATTCCCGGCCCGACCAATCTGCCGCACCAAATCCTGCGCGCCATTGACCGCCCGACGGTCGACCACCGGGGCGCCAAATTTGGAGAATTCGCATCGGACGTTCTCGAGCGCCTGAAGAAGGTTTTCAAAACCAAGAACCCTGTCGTCATCTATCCGTCTTCCGGTACCGGTGCTTGGGAAGCTGCCCTGACCAACACGCTGTCGCCCGGCGACAAGGTGCTGATGTTCGAAACCGGCCAATTTGCTTATCTTTGGCAGGATTTGGCCAAACGCATCGGGCTGGATGTTATCGTCCATGGCGATCACTGGCGGACCGGCGTTCCCGTTGACGAAGCCCGGGGCGTCCTGGCCAAAGACAAGAATCACGAAATCAAAGCCGTTTGCATGGTCCACAACGAAACCGCCACCGGCGTCGTTTCCGACGTGGAAGGCATGCGCAAAGCCATGGATGACGCCGGCCACCCGGCGCTGTTGTTGGTCGATACCATTTCGTCCCTGGGCTCGCTTGATTTCCGTTTCGACGATTGGGGTGTCGACGTCGCCATCGGCGGTTCGCAAAAGGGCCTGATGCTGCCGGCGGGGCTGGGCTTTAACGCGATCAGCGACAAAGCCCTGGAAGCCAACAAAACGTCCAAACTGCCGTGCTGTTATTTTGCCTGGCAGGATATGCTGAATGCCAACAAGGACGGCTTTTTCCCTTATACACCGGCGGCCAACCTTC
This sequence comes from Rhodospirillales bacterium, assembly GCA_013203955.1. Lineage (GTDB taxonomy): Bacteria > Pseudomonadota > Alphaproteobacteria > Rhodospirillales > Casp-alpha2 > Casp-alpha2. Next base: position 8,708 of record JABMOY010000033.1, read on the forward strand.
TTTTCGGTCTCGACGTCGCCATCGACATGCTGTTCGAGGAAGGCCTGGACAACGTTTTCGCCCGCCACGAACGCTATGCCGGGGCCACCCGCGCCGCGGTCAAAGCCTGGGGTATGGAAACCGTTTGCCAGGCGCCCGGCATCTATTCGCCATCGATCACCGCCATCTATACGCCCGAAGGCCACAATTCAGACGCCTTCCGCAAGGTCGTTCTGGATAACTTTGACATGTCGTTGGGCACCGGTTTGGCGCGACTCCAAGGCAAGGTCTTCCGCATCGGCCATTTGGGCTCTTTCAACGAGCTGATGATGATGGGCACCTTGTCGGGGGTTGAAATGGGTATGGAACTGGCCGGCATGCCCCATGAAAAGGGCGGGGTCGATGCGGCCATGGCCTTTTTGACCTCCTCCCACGCCGCCGAAAACACCCGCTCGGCCGCCGAATAAACTTAAGCGACCGTCAAGCTTCGGCTTGACGGTCGCCTGAGGGTTCCCGATAACTGAGCCATGACGGATAGCGTCCTGGTCGAACGCGATGGTGACATCGCGACGGTTGTTCTCAACCGCCCGGAAAAGCTCAATGCTTTTACCAAAGGCATGTGGGCTCGGCTCGGCGAGGTCGCCCGCGAGTTGGCCTCCGACGAAGCGCTTCGCTGCATCATTTTTCGGGGCGCCGGCGACAAGGCCTTTAGCCCCGGCAACGACATTTCCGAATTCGCCGATGAACGCTCCAACGCAGAACAAGCGGAAGCCTATGGCGCCTTGATGATAGGCACCATCGAAGCGCTTCGTTCCTGCAAAGTGCCGACAGTGGCGATGATCAAGGGCGTCTGCGTCGGCGGCGGCCTGGAAGTGGCGGGTTTGTGCGATATCCGCATTTGCGGGCAGTCCAGCCGTTTCGGCGCACCGATCAGCAGGCTCGGGTTGGTGATGGGTTTTCATGAATTGGGGTGCCTCCGGGATCTCGTCGGGGCGAGTGTGGCGCTCGAAATCCTGCTCGAAGGGCGGGTTTTCGATGCAGACGAAGCCCTGCAAAAAGGCATTGTCAGCCGAGTCGTCCCCGACGACCAAGTGGAAACGGAAGCCATGGAAACCGCCCGGCGAATTGCCGATGGCGCACCCCTGGTTCATCGCTGGCACAAAAAATTCCTCGAGCGCATTGCCGATCCGATGCCCTTGAGCGAGGCCGAAATAAAAGAGGCCTATGCCTGTTACGACACCGAGGACTTTAAGGCCGGCTACAACGCTTTCCTGGAAAAGAAAAAACCGGATTTCAAGGGGCGCTAGGTCATGGTCGAACGGGGTGGACCCCTTAAGGGCGTCAAAGTTATCGAGTTGGCCCACATCATGGCCGGGCCGACGTGCGGCTTGATGCTGGCCGATATGGGCGCCGACGTCATCAAGGTCGAAAAGGTGCCGGGCGGGGATGATTCCCGGCGTTTTCTGCCGCCTGATATTGATGGCGAGGCGGCGTCTTTCATGATGTTGAACCGCAATAAGCGCGGCATTGCCGTTGATCTGAAGAACGACGCCGGCAAGGAAGTTCTGAAACGCCTGTTGAAAACCGCCGACGTGGTTATCGAGAATTATCGGGCCGACACCATGGAAAAATTGGGCTTCGGCTACGAAGCGCTGCGCAAAGATAACCCCGGGCTTATTTATTGTGCGATTTCGGGTTTCGGGCGAACCGGGCCTTATGCCGACCGGGGTGGGTTTGATCTAATCGCCCAGGGCATGAGCGGGCTGATGAGCATTACCGGCGAAGGCGAAGGCCGCCCGCCGGTCAAGATGGGAGCACCCATTACCGACATCACCGCCGGCATCCTGGGCGCCATGGCTGTTTCCGCGGCTTATGCCCATAAGCTCAAGACCGGCGAAGGCCAGCAGATCGATACCTCTTTGTTCGAGGCGGGCATCGTTCATACCTATTGGCAATCGGCGATCGGGCTCGCCACCGGCATCGCCCCAGGGCCCATGGGGTCGGCGCACCCGCTGAACGCCCCTTACCAAGCCTTCAAGACGGCCGATGGGTGGATCAACCTTGGCGCCGCCAACCAGAAAAATTGGCTCAGGCTTCTGGATGTCTTGGAGGCGCCTGAAATTGCCGAAGACCGGCGCTTCAAAGAAAACTCGGACCGCATGGCCCACCTTGGGGAATTGGCTGATGAGTTGAGCAAGATTTTCACCCAACATTCGACGGATGACTGGCTGCAAAGGCTGGAAGCCGCCGGTGTTCCAGCGGGGCCGGTGCTTAACGTCAACGAAATGCATGCCGACCCCCATACCTTGGCCCGCGACATGGTCGTCGAGGTCGATCACGCCCGGCTGGGCCCGGTCAAGACCTTGGGTCTGCCGGTAAAGTTTTCCGAAACGCCGGGCGGTGTGGTGACAGGTGCCCCCGTTTATGGTCAGCACACACGGGAAGTCTTGGCCGAATATGGATTTGACGAGGCGGCGGTGGAAGACCTAATCGCCAAAGGCGCCGTGGTCGCGGACGGTTAGGGGGCGGGGAAACGTTATTTTGCCTTTTGAAGGGCCTTTGTTACTTTTTTAATCTGCTTTTCTACGGAAATGTTCTGGATAGAGGTTATTTCCAGGCCCCGGTCCTCGTAGACGTTCTCGCCGGGATGCTTTTTTTGCCAATCGAGGACGGCTTGATCGCGTTGCTTTAATAACGTTTCGATGTCGGGGCGGAACAGCCGAAGCATCGCCGTGACCCAGATATTGACTGTTTGCGACGGATAGGCCAAATCCATGAAAAACCGGTCCATCATGGAAATGACGGACTTGGCGCTGTACCAGACTTCGCCGGTGACCCAGCGGTTGGTGGTGAAAAGCCGGATCGGAAATCCCGCCCGGTCAAAGGCAATGCCGACGAAGTGGGTCAACGCGTCATTGTCGCCTTCCGGTTCCTCATAATCGGGAACCGGCGCCGGTTTGATGTTTTTCGGCATGCCCTTGGGCCGAAGGAAGGTGTGAAAATGCCCATGTTCGGGCCCATATTTTTCGGCGCGTCCCTCCGGCGGGTGGGCATGATAATAATATTGGGCGTGTGTTTCGGGATCGTACACATCGCCGGGGGGGTAGTGATCCCATTCGAAAAATTCCCCATGCCCTCTCAGGATTTCGCCAACAACATTGGCGTCGCTTTTTCTCAAGAGTCGATAGCATTCCAGGATCTGATCGCCGGCCCGGGCCATCTTTCGAAGCCTGGATGGGGCTAGATTTTTAAAGTCGCTCATCGCTATTACCATACCAAATTGACGTGACCGGGAATTTTTCCCTTATTGGCCTATTCTATTATTGATGGGTGAAAAAGAAAACGCCGCGAGGTGGCCTAAACCCCTCGCGGCGCAATCTCAATTAGAGAATGTAAGGCTTTATTTCTTTTTGGCACCGCAAGGATTGCAAGGATTGCAGCTGTGCTTCTTCTTTGCAGCGCAGGGATTGCAAGGATTGCAGCCACCTTTTTTCGCGGCGCACGGGTTGCAAGGATTGCAGCCACCCTTTTTCGCGGCGCAAGGATTGCACGGCTTGCAAGCCGCAAGCTCAATGATTTCCTGGGATGTGGCGGATTTAGCAACCGCATCGGGCAGGACACTCATGGCGCCGACACCCGTCAGGGCCGCAACACCGATCGCCGTAACTGTCTTCTTCAACATTTTTCGTCTCTCCTAAATAAGCTTTATCTGTTCAACCTTGGTAACCGGGACACCCCCAGAACCTCTTTTTGTCGTGGGAGAACTTATCCCTTTCGAAGGGTGGTAGGCGAATAACACCACTTCAAAATTACGTGATCCTAATATTAAAAATTCCAACCAAAACGTAAACGGCGGCGGTATCGCACCGCCGCCGCCTACAAAGGTCTTGATTCTAGGCTAGAATTTTGCCCGGTACTCATCGGGGACTAGCAAAATGTGGTCCTGATCGGGGGCCACGCCGGCATGGCATTCGGCACAGAACTTCATGCTCATACCCTTGCCCTTGGTCATGCCCGCGACCTTGCCGGTGGGCAGGATCATGGAATATCGCCAGTCGCCTGAACTTTTGTTAAAGCCCTTGTTCATCTTTTCCATGATGAACAAGGGACCCATGCTGACCTTGCCGTTAGGCTGGACAACGAAGCTGTCTTTAGCCAGGACCGAACCAAGCGGCAATATCCCCGCTTTTTCGAACTTCTTGTAGTGGCGATCGGCCTGCTTGTTGGCGTAGTTGTTGACGTAACGCGCCCCGTGGGTGGCCGATTGATAAGCCGCAGCATTAACTTTCAGCCAACCCGTAAAGCCCTTGACTTGGGCAACTCCTGCCTTGCCGTAGGCCTTCTTCATGTCGGGTTGCAGGCAGTTGTATACGGCCTGAGCTTCGGCGGGCGAAATTTCGACAGCCGCGGATGCGCCACAGGGATTACACGGATTGCAGCCGCCTTTTTTGGCGGCGCACGGGTTGCGGGCCTTTTTAGCCGCACAAGGATTACACGGATTACCGCCGCCCTTTTTAGCCGCGCAAGGATTGCAGGCGCTGGCTTTATGCAAACGCGGAACAAAGCACTTCTTGGAAACGGCGCCTCCGCCGGCTCCACAAGGATTGCAAGGGTTGCAGCCCTTCGCGGCGCAAGGATTGCAGCCGCCTTTTTTGGCCCCGCAAGGATTGCAAGGATTGCAGCCGCGTTTCTTAGCTCCGCACGGGTTGCATGGATTACAGCCGCGTTTCTTGGCCCCACAAGGGTTGCAGGCGGCGAGCTGAATGGTTCGAGGTCTCGGTTTGGCCATCGGTAAAAGGGTTGAATGTCCTGCCCCCATGGTTGCAGCACTTGCCGGCGCTGCCGCTGCCAATGATCCCCCGACCGCGATTCCGGCGCCAAGGAAGGCCGGAATGACCGTGGTCGATAAAAGCTTAAATTTGAATGTCCTCACAAGCGAACTCCTGTTTTCTTTCGGTAAAAGGATAAGATTTCGGTTCGTTTTAATTTGCGCCGATTTTGGCAGAACAAGATGGGGTCCTCGAATCAATCGTAATCACAGGATTGTGAAGATACGGCCGTACGGCCGGCCAGCGGGTATACTCCTTAAACTATCGAAGCAAGGGAGCCTTCATTGATGCCAGTTTTTAAGGGTAGTCCATTGAAACGATTGCTGTTTATATTATTTGCCTTGGCCGTGACGGCAATCGCCTTTGCGCCGGCGAAGGCTGCCGTGAAAGAGCCTGAGACCATAGCCATCCCCGCCGGCCCTTTTATTGCGGGTTCCGATCAGGATGAACGTGAAGCGGCCTACCGCCTGGACGAGGCCGCTTATGGTCATGGCCGGACCCGTGAATGGGGCTGGTATGATGGCGAGCGGGACCGTCAAAAAATTAAAACGGATGCTTACCGGATCACCAAAACCCTCATCACCAACGCGCAATACGGTGTTTTCGTCGCCGCCACCGGCCATGGCGCGCCCGACGTCGATGCCCAGACCTGGGCGTCCTACAAGCTTGTTCATCCCTTTAAGCGAACCCGACGCCATGCCTGGAAGGCGGGTGCGCCACCGCGGAGGCGGATGGATCATCCCGTGGTCCTGGTGGCTTATCAGGATGCCCGGGCCTACGGCGAGTGGTTATCGAAGGCCACCGGCAGGACCTGGCGGCTGCCCACCGAAATCGAATGGGAAAAAGCCGCCCGCGGGGCCGATGGCCGCCGCTTTCCTTGGGGGGATGCCTTTGATCCTGAGCTTTTGAACAGCCACGATAAGGGGCCGTTCGATACCGTGCCGGTCGCCAGGTTCCCGCGGGGCAAAAGCCCCTACGGGCTTCTCGATCCCGCCGGGCAGGTTTTCGAGTGGACATCGACAAAAATCGGAAAGAGCGGCTATCTGGTCAAAGGCGGGTCTTGGGACGACAAGGGCTGCGGCGTCTGCCGCCCCGCCGCCAGGCACAGCCGACCGCAAGGATTAAAGCATATCCTTATTGGATTCCGGCTGGTGAGGATCGATTGAGGCCGCCTTTGCCCCTGAGGTCTTACATCACCAATTAGTGATATACGGTGAATGGTCGCCCGCCGGATTCTTGTGTTACTTATGTCTTCATTCAAGAATTCATAGGTTGGCGGTCGAACGATAACCTGACCGCCGGAAAGGGAGGTAGCATGAAGTTTTTTTTAAACCTAGCAGTGGCCTTAAGCCTTGCCCTGATGGTTGCTCCGGGGGCCCAGGCGGCTAAATCGAAACGGGTTTCGGTGACGGGTGAAATCGTCGATACATGGTGTTACGTCACCGAAATCATGTACGGATTGGGCACAGCCCACCATCAATGCGCCGTCTGGTGCGCCGTCGGCGGCATCCCCGTCAGCGTCAAGAGTGACGACGGCAGCGTCTATGTGGTGCTGAAGGTAGAAGAAGATGACAGCAGCGTCGCCAACCCGCGGCTCCTCAACATTCAAACCCATCAAGTGACCGTTGACGGCGATCTGTATGAACGTGACGGTGTCAAGTACTTGATCGTTACCCAGGTCGCCAATGACAAGGGCATCGTCAACATGACCCATGAAGAATACGGCATCCAGCCGTTCGGGAAGTAGCCATGAAACACATTTCATACCTGATATTCGCTTTCGTCCTTTTTGCAACAGGCGCCGCACAGGCGGCCGAAGAATGGGGCATCGAAGGCGAGAAGAAAGCCCGTTTCGAAGCCAAGGTCGTCGATGTCCTGTGTGAACTAACCGGAAATTGTCCGGCAAATTGCGGCGCCGGCAAGCGCCAGCTCGGATTGCTTAAAGACGATGGAACGTTGGTTTTTGCGGTCAAGAACACTGAAATTTTTGCCGGCGCGGCCAACGACTTGGCCGGCTTTTGCGGCAAAAGAATCGTTGCCGACGGTTTGTTGATAAGCAATCCGAAAATGAACCTGTTCGCCCTGCAATTCAAAAAACTGGCGCCCGACGGAAAATGGGGCCGCGCCAACCAGTTCGGCAAGGATTGGTCAAAAGCCAACGGTGGCAAGGCCGCCGGCCAATGGTTCAAGAACGATGCGACGATTAAAAAGATCGTCTCTGAACAGGGCGTTTTGGGCATTCCGGGGCTGAAGCTGAAAGAATGACCCGGTTGCCTTTTTGGGGGCTTTTGATAGGGCTGGTTTGGGTGTTCGTCGGGGCACCGGCAAATGCCCATAGCCCTTCTTCGCCACCGCCTTCGCCACCGCCTTCAAGGGCGGCAAAGGATTTTCCGATTACGTTTGGCGGGCCTTTCACCTTGATCGACCACCAAGGCCGGGAACGCACGGACCAGGATTTTCTGGGGCGGTTTCTGCTGATTTATTTCGGTTATACTTATTGCCCGGATATCTGCCCGACGGGGCTGCAAACCATGGCCCAGGCGCTGGATCTGGTAGGAGAGGCGGCCTCAATGGTGCAGCCGTTGTTTATTTCCGTAGACCCCGCCCGGGACCGGCCGGAAGCCTTGAAACGCTATGTCGCCAATTTTCACCCCCGATTGACCGGGCTGACCGGTAGCGAAAAACAGGTTCGTACCGTGGCTCGGGCTTACCGCCTACACCGTAGCAAGGTCCTTGTTCCCGATGAGCCGAAGGAAAAATACCTGGTGTTCCACACGCCGACGACGTTCCTGATGGGACCGGACGGAAAATTCGTGACGTTGTTCCCCCATGCCACGGACGCCGATACCATGGCCAAGGTGCTCCGCCGGTATATATCCGGGGGCCGGTCTTAAAGCCCAAATAAAGGCCGGAGCCGGACGCCGATGAAGTTTCCGGCCAGGGCGAAAACAATCCAAGCCCAACCATGCAGGCTGGTCGACGCGACGCCGCTGAAAAAAGCGCCGATGTTGCAGCCATAAGCCAACCGGGCGCCGTACCCCAACATCACCCCGCCGACCATCGCCGCCAGCAATGATCGCAGGGGAATGTCTATCTTCGGCGCAACTTTCCCGGCGAGGGACGCGGCGACAAAGGCGCCGAACATGATGCCGATGTTCATCACCGACGTCACGTCGGCGAGGATGGGTTTCGCTAAAGCGCGGCCCGTGAACCCGCCCGACCAAAACCAAGTTGAAGACAAGTCCCAACCCAAGGCGACGGCGGCCTTAGCCGCCCAAAGGGTGAAGGCCCAGGTGATCGACCACGGATGGCCGGCGATCAACAATGTCGCCCAATTAAACAAAGCCAAAAGCCCGGCGCTCAACAAAAGCGGCCAAGAACCCCGGAGAAGCCGTTGCCAGGTAAAGCCGCCTTCCCACCACATGGACCGCTTGTTCTCGCCGCCAAGCTGTCGCAGACCTAAATAAATAAGCCCGAGTGCGACCAGTTGCATGGTCATGCCCGGCCCCCAACCGAATTCCCGGCCCAACGCAATCGAGTTGAATTTCGGAAGTTTCGTCCACCATTCCAGGTCGAGGCTGCCCCACAGCCCGCCAATGCAGAAAAATACCAGCGTTAAAACCATGCGCAGGTTGCCGCCGCCGACGGTAAAAAGGGTTCCTGACCCACAGCCGCCGCCGAGTTGCATACCGATGCCGAAGATGAATGCGCCGAAGGCCATGGAAATGCCAACCGGCGCAATGGCGCCACTGACGCCGTGGCCGAAGATTTTGCCTTCGGCCAAGACCGGTGCGAACAACAACATCGCTGCCGCAAGCATTACTAACTGGGCGGTGATGCCGGAAATGTCACCCTCCAGAAAAGCCCGGCGATAGGCGGCGGTGAATCCGAATGCGGCGTGATAAAGTGCCACGCCCATGCCAAGGCCGACGGCGAACAGCGCCGGCAGCTTAGCCCCGCTTGCCGACAAGTGGATGAACAGACCAGCTGCCAGCGCCAGGGCAACAAAAAGATAAGGACGTTGAACCGGGGGCAGGGGAATGGCGGCGGTGGTCATAATAATACCCTATCCGGTTGCCTGGCTGACAATGCGCTCGAAGATAACGTCCAGTTCCTTGGCCATCTCGTCCAGAGCGGGAACCTTATAGGCGCCGAAAACATGGCTCGGCAGCCGATAGGTCAGCCGCGCCTTGCCGTCCGGCTGTTCAGTCACGTAAAGCCTGATCGGGGCCTCGATGCCGGCCGCTTCGCTGGCTTTCAACATACGCACGGCGAAATGGGGATTGAAGATCATGATCACCCTGTTGCCGGGAATGGTGACGCCGATGTTTTTAGCGCCGCAGGTGGCGCAGGCATTGCCGACGATGCCCATTTTGTTGGCCCCAATGGCGGCGGTGAGTTTGGCAACAAATGCGGCGTACGGTTGGCCAGTTTCAACCACCTTGGTGCCTGAATAAGGCGTCGGGTTTTCTGCTCTGACAGGCAAGGCCAATATAAAAACCAAACAGCTGAGTGCAATCAAACGCATCGTTCTTCTCCTGATATAGCTATTTAAAAAGTACAAGCTAAATTTAAACTTTGCATCATGCGGGCACAAATTACGTTTCCGTGAGATGGGGCCTACAAAAAATTAAGGGAGTGACAAGGTTGTTTTTCCGTTTTTACCGTCCCGGATATATTCGACATCAAAGGACTGGCCGGGGCGGAACATGTGTATGGCGCTGGGGATATCGCTGGCGCGGCGAATCTTTCTTTTTCCGATTGCGATTATAACATCATCGATCTTGAGCCCGGCTTTGTCGGCGGCGCCGTCCGGGGTCAGCCGGCTGATGGCGGCGCCGGCTGTCGTCTTCAATTCTTCCAACGTCAAATTCCGGGCCTTAAATCCTGGCTTTGCGCGGATGACCTTGCCGAACGCCTTCAAGTCCTTGGCCACTCGCATGACAAGCTTCATGGATGCGGCAAAATTGACGCCGATGTTGGCGTCGCTTTCCTTGGTGAATATCGCCGAAACCAGACCGATGAGCCGTCCTTGGCCGTCAACCAGCGCGCCGCCCGACCCGCCGGGATTGACGACGGCGTCCGTCTGGATGAAATCCTCGATCTCATTGAAACCCGTCCCCGTCCGGTGGAGCGCCGAAGCGACCCCGCATGTGACCGACAGCCCCAGCCCGAATTGATTGCCGATGGCGCAGACATCCTCGCCAAGTTTCGTATCCTCAACGATAAGGGGGACCGGTAAATCCATAGGCGCCTTGATCAGCGCGATGTCGGTCAAATGATCGCGGCCGATGATTTCGGCACCAACAACGCGCCCGTCTTCCAGCCTGATTTTTATTTTTTTGGCGGGGCCGATGATGTGGTCATTGGTGGCGAGGTAGCCGCCGGGTAATATGGCGACGGCGGTGCCTTCCGGCTCTTTCGGACGGCGCCCTTTGCCGGGCCATTCCGGCAGCAAGCTGACGACGGATTTCAATAAATCCTTAGAAATAGGTTCTGTTTGGCCGGGATTTGGCCAAAGAGCTGCTGCCAGAAAAAACAGGACGCCAAAAAAGTGAGACTTATGGGGTTTCAATTTTATTCTCATTGAAAGGTTCGATGCAGCATAAGCCGTTTTTCGGCCAAGACGCAAAGGCGTCCACGGTATATATGTAATCGCTCGAATTTTTTTAAGGAAAATCAATAAATGCCGATTGCCGATTATCCCCGCGTCACCTTGGCGCATACGCCGACGCCGTTGGAACCGATGCCCAATTTGACCAAGTTGCTGGGCGGGCCGAATTTATTTGTGAAGCGCGATGATTGTACCGGGCTTGCCATGGGCGGCAACAAGGCCCGCCAGCTCGAGTTCTATTTCGGCGAGGCGCTGGCGCAAAAGGCCGATACGGTCATCATCACCGGCGCCGTGCAATCGAATTTTGTGCGCATGACGGCGGCGGCGGCGGCCAAGTTGGGTATGGCCTGCGAGATACAACTGGAATCCCGGGTGAAGACGGCAGGGCCAGAATACGAAGCGTCGGGCAATGTTCTGCTGGACCGGTTGCTGGGCGCCAAGATTCACTATTACCCCGAGGGCGAAGACGAAGCCGGCGCCGACAAGGCCTTGGACGACATCGCCGAGCGTGTCCGCAAGGAAGGCGGAAACCCATACGTCATTCACCTGTCGCCGGGCCATCCGCCATTGGGATCGCTTGGGTATGTCGTCGGTGCCGGGGAAATTATCGACCAAGCCGACGAACAGGGCCTTAAAATCGATACCATCGTTCTGGCATCCGGCAGCGCCGCCACCCAGGCGGGCGTTCTGGCCGGGCTCAAGCTTCGGAAAAGCGATATCCGGGTCAATGGCATTTGCGTGCGCCGGAACCAGGATGCGCAGTCCGAGCGTGTATTACGCCAAGCGGAGGTCTGCGCCGAAATGGCCGGATGCCCGGGCGCCATCAGTAAAGACGACATCCATGTCACCGATAATTATCTGGGCGACGGTTACGGGCTATCGACACTCGAAATGCAGGAAGCCTTGGCCCTGGCGGCGCAAAAAGAAGGTCTGATCCTCGATCCCGTTTATACCGCCAAGGCCATGGCCGGCTTGATCGGGATTGTCCGCGAGGGAACTTTCAAAGCTGGCCAGAACGTGGTGTTCCTGCACACCGGCGGCACACCGGCCATCTTTGGTTACCGCTCGATGATTGAAGGGTTATGAAATTTCCCCGCACCATTCGCCTCGATGTGTCCGATGTGAACGCCTTTCCCTTGGCGGCCGAACCGGAAGAATGGGCGGTGACGGGGACGTTCGCTTTTGCAGACGGCGACCCGGAAACGATGACGGCAAAGGATCAACTGGCGTTTAAAAATGCTTGGCTGGGAACGAATAGCTTCGGCCGGGCGACCTTCGTACAGGTGGCGACGATCCCCGATGCGCAGTTCGAAGACGTGGTGCGCCGGCTGGCCGGCCATCTTTTTGAAAATTATGGCGCGCCGGACATGCTGGCCGCCATGGAAGCCGCCCGCGGTGAAGCCCAATGGGCAGCGGACCTGTGCAACCATCCGGCAGGCACCATGCTGTCGATCGAGCGGGAATTCACCGAAGACGGCGTTGCCGAGCGCATTAGCGTCATCCCGAGTACCGGCGAAGGCGCGCATGCTCAAATTTGGTCGGTGTCTGAAGAAAATTAAAAGGCGGGGTGGTGCGCCCGACAGGATTCGAAC
>JABMOY010000003.1 GCA_013203955.1 Rhodospirillales bacterium
GGATCGGGCAAATCGCTGTGCTTTCAAATTCCGGCCCTGGTCCGGGGCGACGGGTTGACGTTGGTGGTCTCGCCGCTGGTGGCGTTGATGGAAGATCAGGTGGCGGCGTTAAAGCTCGAAGGCGTTGCCGCGGCGACGATCAATTCATCGCGTACACGTGAAACCAACGTCGCCACCTGGCGCAGGGTGCAGACGGGCGAAACCCGGCTGCTTTACATCTCGCCCGAACGGCTGATGACGGAGCGCATGTTGACGGCGCTCGGGCGCCTGAACCTGGTCCAGATCGCCATCGACGAGGCCCATTGCATTTCGCGCTGGGGGCCGTCTTTCCGGCCCGACTACGAGGCCTTGACCCGACTGGGGAAATTATTTCCCGGCGTTCCCATGTCGGCGTTCACGGCCACCGCCGACGAGGCGACGCGCCAGGATATCTCGGCGAAACTCTTCGACGGTCAGGGGCGCATCTTCGTCTCCGGGTTTGATCGCCCCAATATCCACCTCGCCGTGGAAACTAGGGGCGACTGGAAACACCAGCTTTTGAACTTCGTTCGGGCACGGTCCGGCGACAGCGGTATCGTTTACTGCCTGTCACGCAAAAAGACGGAAGCGGCGGCGGCGTTGTTGGTGAAAAACGGTTTCCACGCCCTGCCCTATCATGCGGGGCTGGATAGTGCCGTGCGCACCGAAAACCAAAACATTTTCATGACCGAGTCCGGCGTCGTCATGGTTGCCACCATTGCCTTTGGCATGGGCATCGACAAACCCGATGTGCGCTACGTCTTCCACGCCAATCTGCCCGGCAACATGGAAGCCTATTACCAGGAACTGGGTCGAGCCGGACGCGATGGCAAGCCCGCCGATGCTTTTATGCTGTATGGCCTGGACGATATTCGCCAGCGCCGCGTCTTCATCGAAGAAGACGGCGACGGCGGGGGCGACGAAGACCACAAGCGGCGCGAACACAAACGCCTCGATGCCCTGATCGCCTATTGCGAGGCGCCCCAATGCCGGCGTCGTGCGTTACTGGCCTATTTCGACGAGGGCTCGGACGCATGCGGCAACTGCGACATCTGCCTTGATCCGCCGGTCCTGGAAGACGGCGCGGTTCATGCCAAAAACGTGCTCGGCGCCATCGAGCAGACGGGCCAGCGGTTCGGCGCCGTCCATGTCATTGACGTGTTGCTCGGCGCTGATACGGAAAAAATCAGAAGCCTGGGTCACCAGCGCCTGCCCGCCTATGGCCTCGGCCGTGAGGAGAACAAAGACACATGGCGCTCAATTATCCGCCAATTGGTGGCCGCTGGTTATCTGCGCCTCGACATTGCCGGCCACGGCGGCCTCAACCTGACTGAGAACGGGCGGTCGCTGTTGGAAGACGGCAACGGCGACTTTCGCTTCCGCCGTGACCCCGCACGCTCTAAAAGCGCGACCTCTCGGGTGTCGAGGTCGACACAGGGGGCGCCGGGGGAGGCAGCAAAGAACGACCTGTCGGCGACTGACGAGGACTTGTTCGCCGCCCTCAAGGAATTGCGGCTGGACTTTGCACGTGAACGGGGCGTGCCCGCTTATGTCATCTTCCGCGACCGCTCCCTGGTCGACATGGCCACCAACAAACCGGCAAACGATATGGAGTTCGCCGAGGTTTTCGGCGTCGGCGAGGCCAAGCTCAGGGATTTCGCCCAGCCCTTCCTGGCCTTGATTGCTAAATTCACGTGAAATTCTTGGACATCACCAAGCCTGCCTTGACTTGGACCTTAGTGATTTTCAAGAAAACTTGGTCGCCCGGGCGAAGCCCTTGGGCACCATTAGTCCCGCCTGAGCGCGCTTGCCGATCCAGCGCTTGATGTTGCTTTCCGTCCGCACCCCTTGAGCGCCTGCACGCCAGGTCAAGCCTTCCTTGGCCTTGATGGTGGTGATGTCGGCGAGGCCGCCCTTGGCGTAACGTTGCAGGATGACGCCGCGGCCCCGGGTCATCACCGGCAGTTCCTTCAGCGGAATAATCAATAGCTTCCTGTTATCGCCGAGGATGGCCAGATGATCGGCCTCGGGCGCGATGAACTGGGCGGCCTGGGCTTCTTCCCCCTGGCCAAGGTTGAGGACCTGCTTGCCGTTGCGGGTCTGGGCGATGAGGGTGTTTTCTTCGACGATGAAGCCGCGACCGCTTTCAGACACCACAACTAAACGTCGGCCCTGTTCCTGCCCCGGTGTATGGATGAACATGGCGACGGGATCATGGCCTTCGGCCAGGTCGATCATCAGGCGCAAGGGCTCGCCGTGGCCCCGCCCACCCGGCAGCTTGTCGCAGGGCAGCGTGTAAAGGCGGCCGTTGGTGGCGAAGATGACTAGCTTGTCCGTGGTTTCCGCATTCAGGACGAATTTCCCCCGGTCGCCTTCCTTGTATTTCAGGTCCTTGGTGTCTTCGACGTGGCCTTTTTGCGCTCTAATCCATCCTTTTTCCGAAGCTAAAACAGTGATCGGTTCTTTCTCGATCATTGCTTCAAGCGGCACGACGATTGCCGTCGGCGGTTTGCCGATCTTGGTGCGCCGGGCCCCCAGTAGGGTTTTGGCCGAAAAGCGTTTCTTGGTTTCGGCGATTTCACTGGCGACGACTTTCCACCGGCGACCCTTGTCGCGAAGAAGCCCGCGAAGATTTTTGCCCTCCTTGGTCAGGTCGGTGTGCTCCTTTTGGATTTCTTTTTCTTCCAGCTTGCGGAGCTGCCTGAGGCGCATGTTCAAGATGGCCTCGGCTTGCACCTCGTTCAACTTGAAGGCCTTCATCAACTTCGGTTTCGGCTCGTCCTCATTGCGGATAATTTTGATGATCTTGTCCAGGTTGAGATAGGCGATCAGGAAGCCTTCGAGAATTTCCAGCCGCCGCTCGATTTTTTCCAACCGGAACTTGGTGCGCCGGACCAAAACCTCATGGCGGTGATCGAGAAACGCCTGCAGGGCTTCGCGTAAATTCATGACGCCCGGCGTGCCCGAGACATCCAGCACGTTCAGGTTAAGCGGCACACGGGTTTCGAGCTCGGTTTGCCGGAACAGTTGCTCCATCAGCATGTCGGCGTCGACGGTGCGGTTTCTGGGCTCAAGGACGATGCGTACCGTATCCGTGGATTCGTCGCGGACATCGGTCAAGATCGGCAGTCTTTTTGAAATCACCAACTCGGCGATCTTTTCAATCAGCCGCGATTTTTGAACCTGATAAGGAATTTCGGTGACGATGATTTGATAAAGGCCGTGGGGAAGTTTCTCTTTCTCCCAGCGCCCGCGTAGGCGAAACCCGCCGCGACCTGTCGAATAAGCCTCGACGATGCTGCTTTTGGGTTCGATCAGGATTCCGCCCGTCGGGAAATCAGGTCCGGGAATCATGTCGACCAGCTTGGAAAATCTGACGTTGGGAAATTTGATCAAATGCAACAAGGCATCGCACAACTCGACGATGTTGTGGGGCGGTATGGATGTCGCCATCCCCACCGCGATTCCGGCGGCACCATTTGCCAACAAGTTCGGAAAACAAGCCGGCAGGACGACCGGTTCGGAATCTTCTCCGTCATAAGTATCGCGGAAATCAACGGCGTCTTCGTCGATCCCTTCCAACAGTGCCGAGGCGACATCCGTCATCCGCGCTTCGGTGTACCGCATGGCGGCGGCGTTATCGCCGTCGACGTTGCCGAAATTCCCTTGCCCTTCGACCAGCGGGTAACGCTGGGCGAATTCCTGAGCCAGTCTGACCATGGCGTCGTAAATGGCGATGTCGCCGTGGGGGTGGTATTTGCCCATGACATCGCCGACGACGCGCGCGCACTTTTTGAAACCGGCGGTCGGGTCCAACTTCAACTTGCGCATGGCGTACAAGAGCCGCCGGTGCACCGGCTTCAACCCGTCGCGGACATCCGGCAGCGAACGCGCGACAATGGTCGATAGCGCGTAAGCCAGATAACGTTCCCCCAAGGCATCGGCCAGGCGGGTGTCGCGGATGTCTTCGGTGGCGGTCGCGGTTTTTGCCATGAATTGGTTATGTCCGAATTGGAGATGGAAACGATATACTACAAAATATAGTAGCCCACCCGTAAAAATCGTCAATCTGTTGAAATCGGAGTTTTTTCCTCATTCGGGGAACGATAAACGCCCTAATCCCCCCACCCTACGTATGGCTTGCAATAAAACGAGAAGGCGGCTAATTAGCAAATGTCGGTTTTGCAGCGTTTCGGGCGTTTATCCCTGATAATCCCGGGCATCGAAAAGCCGATAACCGAACGCCCGTCAGGGAATTTAAACCGGGGTGTAACTTGAGAGACGACAAAGGACTAAGTTAATGGCTACTGGAACTGTTAAGTGGTTTAACCGCGCAAAGGGTTATGGCTTCATCGAACCGGAAGATGGCTCGAAGGACGCTTTCGTCCATATTTCCGCGGTTCAAAACGCCGGCATGGAAACCCTCGACGAAGGTCAAAAGGTGTCTTACGAGTTGGTCGAAGGCGAAAATGGCAAAACTTCCGCTGAAAATCTAGCCGATTTGGGTAGCGGAGCCGCACCGGCTGCCAATTCTGCCCCGGCCGATGACGGTGGTGATGACGGGGACGACGCCGGGGAATCCGACGACTCCTAATCACAGGCCCCGTCCGGCGTAACGCCGGCCGTCCCGTAAAGCGGATTTCGGATTTTTCTCAAGTATTAGCCTGGCGGCGCCGCGCTGTTCCTCGGCCTAAGCCTTTCCACGAGCCTGTTGCGGGCCGCCGGAAGACCTTTTCCGGCGTGGTGGAAAACGTCGCGTTCCAGGAAAAATCCGGTCAACTTCAGCCCCTGGACAACATCTTCAGGGGTGCCGGCGGCTCCGGGATGTAAAAGAAATTCCGGCAATTTCAGAATGGATTTTTTGTAGGGCTCGCCGGCGGCGAGTGACACAGCCCGGCCCGATTTCGGGGACACGTATGCCAATTGATCGTTCTGTCCGGTCGCCGCGCAGGTGCTGAGGTCGAGGGCGTAGCCAAGTTCCCCCAATAGCCCCAATTCCCATTTGACGTAGGCCGATGGCCAGTTGTCGTCGGGGCCGGCGGCTAACAACGCAACCAGCCCGTTGAACACGGCTTCATGGGGTTCGCGCTCGGGCAGGGATCCTTCGGTAACGGCGCAAGACGCGCTTAACCCCGCCAGCCTCATCTTGTCATGGAGAACGCGGGCCGCATAGGCCTCGGTCATTTCACAAGTAAACGTGCCCAAATGTTCGGGTAGCCTGGCTCGCCACGAAGCTTTGACCCGGTTGCCCGGTTGCAGGATGCCGCGCATGCGTTTGCCGATGCCGCCTCTGACCAAACCCAAATGGCGCCCATGGGCACTGGTCAACAGCGTCGCGATGACGGATGTTTCGCCGTGCTTCCTTGTCGATAGAACAATGGCGTCGTCGGTCCAGTCCATGGGGGGGAGTTTAGCCGATGACGGTCGGTCCGTCGTCCCCGGCTAAGGCCTGGATGTAATCGGTGGTCCAATTGCCGGCGACGATCTCCATGAAATTCATCGGCCAGCGCTCGAACCCTTCGCGCCAGGGGCGGTAGCTGGGCATCAGGTTGACGAACACAACATACCGGGGCCCCGTGGTCGGAAGGACGCCGCGGTGAAGCACTTCGCGGGCCTTGAAAATCAAGCCTTCGCCCGCGTTGACGTTGGTTATAAAAGGCGCATACCGAGCGCCGGCTTTTTCAGCGAGCGGGCCCAAGTCCCCCACCCTTTCAGCCACGTTGGGAAATTCGTACCCGGCATGGGCCAACTTGGCCGTCGTCTCGATGTCCAGGAAATGGGTGTTGCCGCCGTGCTCTTCGGTCGGGTTCAAATAGACCATGATGTTGACGAAGGCCCCCGGTCCCCCGTCGCGGTGCCAAAGAAAGGAATCGCTGGGGTTGGGGTGCGGATAAGCACGGGCGAATTGAAACCAATGAGCGAAGAATTCTGACTGAAAATAGCTCTTGATGCGGTCGGAAACGTCGTCATTTAAGATTTTTTCCAAAAGCCCAAACAGGTATTCGGAACTTTCTTCCCGAACCGTATCCTGATATTCCCCGGTGGCCTTGACGTTTTCGGGGACCAAAGAGGCCGCTTCGATATGGGCCTGCAGGTTTTCCGCCTCGGTGGGGTCCAGGAACGTTCTTTTTTCGAAACCGTCCTTGGCAAAGTCCGATTGGTCGGCAGGGAAACTTTCTGGCGCCGCCCATTCGCGGCAGACATCGTGCCATTGGTCGAAGACACCGCCCGGGTCCATGCTGGCGACCCATTCGGGAGAATTGGGTTGGGGAAGTCTGATGATGGCGGTCACGGTTTCATCCTTTTAGAGCTTTTAAGATAAAGCCAAAGCGCAAACCGTAATTAAACCCTGAGTTTGCTAAAAAAACGTTTCCACCGGTTCCTTAACAGAAAATATCCGATCACTCCTTACTTTTGCCCCATCTTTTTTTCAAGGGGTCCAAGTCGAAAAATTCGGCCTTTTCTTCGCCAACCGTCGTCTTGATCGCTTCGCTGGTGACTTCCAGGATTTTTTCATTGGCGTCGTCAATGGACATATGAACAAGCTTGGCCGCCCTGGCCGCCGCTTTCTTTACCGAAATGGCGGCTTCCTCGGAGGCTTCCTGTAGTTGTGAAGTTGCCTTTTTCGATGCTTGGTTAACCGCATCGGCGGCTTGCGCGAGATTCTTGATGACATCGGCTGCCGCCAGCTGGGCCTCTTTAAGGGCTGCTTCGTCAAGGCCGCCGTTATCCGTAGAGCCGGGAAATTTTGACGCTGCATCCTTGCCGGCGTCCGAGATTCTCTTTATCGCGTCCCTTTCGACTACGGCTAAATCCCGGTTGGCGGAATCGGCCACGCGTTTGACCATGAAAGCGGCTGTTTCGGCTTGTTCCGAAATTTTGCGGACCGATTTTTCCGACATCAAGTTAAGTTGTTCCGTCGTTTTTTCGGCGATTTTAAGGATCTTGGTGGCGGCGAGGGCTTTTTCCCGGGGGGTGAAGCCGTCATTTTTGCTTTCATTCAAAATATCGGCGGCGATTGTCGCCGTGTCCTTTTTAATTCTCTCGACGGTTCGATCGGCTTCTTGGCTCAATTTTACGGCCGCGGATTGGGCGTCGGCGTGAAGCTGGTTGATGGTCTTTTCGGCATCGTCGGTGATCTTGCCGGCAACGGCCTTTATTTCGGCGGTAATGGTTTGCGCAGCCTCGGTGGCGCCTGAAGACGGGTTTTTTTCGATATGGTCGTGAAGCTGCGCCAGCGACCTTACGTGATTTTGTGGGTCATTCATTTAAAAGCTATCGATAAATCCCAGGTGCCAGCAAAGATTTATCATGGAGAGTCTAAAAAACCAATTAAAAACAGCCTTTTATACAATAAGAGATATTAGGGGCATCCTGGCATGGACTTGGCCACGGGTTTAAGTGCTAACGTCGCCCCGCTCCGAACCGGGTTCGGATCAGGCGTTGAAATCGAGGCCTAAGTCTCGGTAGCGCTCCGGGTCTTCGCCCCAATTATCCCGCACCTTGACGAACAGGAACAGGTGCACTCGGCGCTCGAAGATCTCCTCCAGCTCCTTGCGGGCGTTTTCACCCAAAGATTTGATGCGGCTGCCTTTTTTGCCGAGAACGATAGCTTTCTGGCTGCCCCTCTCAACAAAAATGACCTGTTCGATGCGGACACTGCCGTCGTCTTTTTCCTGCCAGGTTTCAGTTTCGACGGTGGCCGCATAGGGCAGTTCATTGTGCAGTTGCAGGTAAAGCTGTTCGCGCGTTATTTCGGCGGCGGTCAAGCGCCCCGGCATGTCGGAAATCTGGTCCTCGGGAAACAACCATGGGCCCACAGGTACCCGGTTTGCCAAAAACGCCATCAGGTCGGGCACGCCATCACCGGTTTCGGCCGAAATCATGAAGATGTCGGAGAAAATTCCCTCGCCGTCCAAAGTAGCGGAGAGCCTTAGAAGGTTTTGTTTTTTCACCAAGTCGACTTTGTTAATGGCTAGGATGACGTTATTCCGGCCCGACCCTTTCAGGTTTTTGATGATGGCGGACGAATTTCCGTCGATCCCTTTGTCAGAATCTATGAGTAGAAGAACCTCATCGGCATCGGCGGCGCCACCCCAGGCGGCGGCGACCATGGCCCGATCAAGGCGCCGGCGCGGTTTGAAAATACCGGGGGTGTCGATAAAAATGACTTGGGCGTTGCCTTCGATGCAGATGCCGAGCACCCGGGACCGTGTCGTCTGCACCTTGGGCGATACGATGGAGACCTTGGTTCCGACCAGCCGGTTCAACAAGGTCGATTTGCCGACATTGGGGGCCCCGACGATAGCGACAAACCCGGCTTTTTGTTCGGTAGCGATCATTTGGGTTTCTCTTGTTTAGTCCCTGTCCGGGCTGTGCCCGTCCCCGCCTCTTCAATTTTTTTCATCAAAACCTCAGCCGCCGCTTGCTCGGCTGCCTGTTTTGACGGCCCTTGGGCGGATGCCGGGTTCATTTCGTGGACCCGGACCTCGACCGTGAATTGGGGCTCATGGGCCGGGCCGGTTTCCTTGGTCACCTTGTAATTAGGCAACGCCAATCCCTGCCCTTGAGCCCATTCCTGAAGCATGGTCTTGGCATCCTTGGGCGGGGTCAGGTTCTCGGCCATTAGCGGTTTCCAATATTGATGGATAAAGGCTTCCGCCGCTTCCAGCCCGCCATCCAGAAAAAGAGCGGCGATGACGGCTTCACAGCAATCGGCGATGATGCTGACGTTTTCCCGACCGCTGGCCGCCTCCTCGCCTTCCGACAGGACGATATGGCCGCCGAGCCCGATGGAACCGCCTACTCGGGCAAGGGTTTCGGCCCGGGCCAACGCCGAAAAACGGTAGCCGAGCTTGCCTTCGTCTTCGTCGGGAAAATTTTTCAAAAGCAATCCGGCGATGGCCAGCCCCAACACCCGGTCGCCCAGGAATTCGTACCGTTCGTTGGACTGCTCCCGGTCGCGGGCGGCGCTTGAATGTAACAAAGCGCGGCGCAGCAGTTCTGGGTCGTTGAATGTGTGGCCGAGTTCCGCTTCCAGCCCGCCAAGTTCCGGGGAGGGGTGGTCAAGGGGCGTGTCCGTGGGGGTCATTCAATTCCCTGAAAAAAGCGCTCGGTTCTTAGTGTTTTCAGCCATTCCCAAAACTTCCAAGCGGCCCCGTCCACCGAAAAGAACAGGAATTCAGCGCGCCCGATCAGGTTATTGCGGGGAATGAAACCGACATCGTCCAAAAAACGGCTGTCTTTCGACCGGTCGCGGTTGTCGCCCATGGCGAAATAATGGCCTTCCGGCACGGTATAGACGGCTGTACTGTCGTATGCGGTGTCCAGCGTATATTCCAGCGTGTAGTGCTTGCGCCCGTTGGGAAGGGTTTCGAGATACCGGGGCACGCGATTAAAATTACCAAATCCGTTGGGGCTGACGAAATCCTCGACCCGGACGTGTTGCACTGGTTTACCGTTGATGTGGACGACGCTTTTCTTCAATTGCACGGTATCCCCGGGCAGCCCGATAATGCGTTTGATGTAATCGGTGCTGTTGTCCGTCGGCAGCTTGAAAACCATGACGTCACCCCGGTCCGGTTCGGTAAAGAAAATGCGCCCCGGGATCAACGGCATAGAAAACGGCAGGGAGTAGCGGCTGTAGCCGTAGGAAAACTTGGACACGAACAGGTAATCACCGACCAAAAGCGTCGGAATCATCGACCCGGACGGGATGTTGAACGGCTCGTAAGCGGCGGTTCTGACCCCGAGCGCGATCAGGACCGCAAAAAGGACGGTCTTGATCGTTTCGCCGCTACTGGAAGACTTTCTTTGGCTCATTAAAAAAACCGTTTAAGAGATTGATTTAAAAGAATGGCGAGGTTGGCTTACCTGGAATTCAGGGGCTGATAAATACAGTCCGCCTTATGACTGTCAAGGCGCTTCAGTTTGTGGAACGCCGGGGGGGACAACAAGCGGAACAGCGGAGATAACGACGACCGCTTGGGCCATCGGGTATTCGTCGGATTGCGAAACATCGATGCGTGCCTCCATCCCGACTGGGACGAGGCTATCCAGCCGCACCTTGGCACCCCCAGACAGGACCATGAAAGGTTGCCCCGTGGGATGGTTGGCGACGACCATATCGCGCCAGAAGACGCCGTCGCGGAACCCGGTTCCCAACGCCTTAGCGCAGGCTTCCTTGGCGGCGAAACTCTGCGCGTAGGATGAAGCCGGCGAAGGTCGTCGTTCCGCCTTGGCCTGTTCATTCTCGCCATAAAGCCGTTCAACAAAACGCCGCCCGAACCGTTTCAGGGACTTTTCTATCCTGCGGATATCGCAGAGGTCGGTGCCGATGCCGATAATCATGCCGAGCGTTCTCCCCCGGCTTCGGACCGGGCCTTGTCCATCAGGGCGCGCATCCGCTTGATGGCGCTCTCGAGGCCGCCGAAAATTGCCTCGCCGACCAGGAAGTGACCGATATTGAGCTCAACAATTGTCGTAATTCCGGCGACCGGCCCGACCGTGTCGAAGGTAAGCCCATGTCCCGCATGGCATTCAAGGTCCAGCTTTTCCGCCACGTCGGCGGCTTCAACGATGCGTTTGAACTGGCGATCTTGTTCTTGCCCCGCGGCATCGCAATAGGCGCCGGTATGAAGTTCGACGACCGGCGCGCCTAGTTTTTTCGCCGCTTCCAGTTGCTTGGTATCGGGTTCAATGAACAACGACACCCTGATCCCGGCGTCGGTCAACGCGGAAATGTAAGGGGCCAGATGATCAAATCCGCCGGCCGCATCGAGCCCTCCTTCGGTGGTTCTTTCTTCGCGTTTTTCAGGCACCAAGCAGACGGCGTGGGGGTTGTGGCGAAGGGCTATGTCGTACATTTCGTCGGTCGCCGCCATTTCAAAGTTCAGGGGCACCTCAAGGCTGGCCATCAACTGGGCGATGTCGTCGTCTGATATATGGCGCCTGTCTTCGCGCAGATGGGCTGTAATGCCGTCGGCGCCGGCGGCTTCGGCGACCTTGGCTGCGCGCAGTGGTTCGGGATGGCCGCCGCCCCGCGCATTGCGGATGGTCGCCACGTGGTCAATGTTTACGCCTAAGCGCAGATCCCGTTTCATCTGTCCTCATCTCCACCCACATTGCCGCCCTGGTTTTGGAGACGGCGATCTTGGCGTTTTTGGATGATATATTTTAACGGCAAATAGAAAATCCACCATATGACAAATCCCGTCGGCAGCCCGCTGACGAACATCGGCCAGAAAATCGGGGCCACGGTCTCGAGCAAATATTGAACGTCAAAATTTAAGGCGGCTTGCGTCATGTTTCCGAAAAACACCCCGAATTCCGGTGTTTTCGAATAATCCGGATTGCCGCCCGAGATGATCCATTCCCCTGACTTGTAAAGCCAGGTCCAGATGAAGGGGAAGGTCCACGGGTTGCCGACCGCAGTGCCGATGGCCGCCGCTAAAATGTTACATCGGATAATCCAGGCGAAAATCCCGGATATGATGAAATGCAGCCCGACGAAAGGCGTAAACGAAATCGCCGCCCCGCAGGCAAAACCGCCGGCGATGGAATAAGCCGAGCCGGGCATTCGGGCCAGCCGGTGCAGGGTATAGGATGTCGCTCGTCGCCACCCGATTTGAGGCCAGAAAAAACCGAGGATCTTGTGCCCCAATGTGAATTGTTTGCGTCGCTTGAACATGAAGCTTGGGCCCGGATTACCCCGTTCAGCCCCTGGCCCGTTCCACAGAATTGATGGCCGGGTTGGCGCGAAGGGCCGCGATGACATTCGTCAGATGCTTAAGGTCCCGGACCTCGATATCGATCAGCATGTCGAAAAACTGCTTCGTCCGGGTGGTGATTTTCAGATTGGAAATGTTGCCCTCGTTCCTGGCGATCACCGTCGACAGGTCGCCGAGGGAGCCTGGCACGTTCAAAACGGTCAAATGTACGCGTCCGACGTAAATTTCAGGCGATGCGCTGTCGACATCCCAAGAAACGTCGAGCCAGCGTTCCGGCGCATCGACGAATTCCTCCAGGGACTCGCAATCGATGGTGTGAATGGTGACGCCCTTGCCGGTGGTGACGATGCCGACGATCCGGTCCCCCGGCAGGGGATGGCAGCACCCCGCGTAATGCATGGCCATGCCGGGGATCAGGCCCCTGATGGAAACGCCGTCGCCTTTTCCCCCACCCCCGTCTTTACCGGTTTTGGCGCCTTTGGTGCGCGCCCGGGCCAAGGGAACGACTTTATCGTCCCCCGATTCTTTTCGGGACCCGGGAAATACCGCTTCGATGACTTCGCGGCCCGTCAGATTGCCGGCACCGACCTCGGCGCATAAGTCATCGACTTCTTTCTGTTTAAAAACCTTGAGTACGTTTTTCAGCGCTTTGTCGGCGAACGCATAACCTTCTTCGTCAAAAGCTCGCTCCAGCATGGCGCGGCCCAATTTCACGTATTCGTCGCGTTCCTGCATACGGACAAACTGCCTGATTCGGGTCCGGGCTTTGCCGGTGGCGACGAAGTTTTCCCACGTCGGCGACGGGGTTTGCGCCTTTGACGTAATGATTTCCACTTGATCGCCGTTCCTCAGTTCGCTTCTAAGCGGCATCATGCGGCCGTTGATCTTGGTGCCGACGCAGTGGTCGCCGACTTCGGAATGGACGGCATAGGCGAAATCCACCGGTGTCGCCCCGCGCGGCAGGTTGATTAAATCGCCCCTGGGCGTAAAGCAGAACACCTGGTCCTTGAACATTTCCAGCTTGGTATGTTCAAGGAACTCCTCGGGTCCCTCTGCGTGTTCGATAATATCCAAGAGCTCGCGCAGCCAACGATATTGCGGGCCTTCGGTCTTGCCCGCGCCTTGTTTATAATTCCAGTGCGCGGCGACGCCATGTTCGGCGACGTCATGCATCTCGGCGGTGCGGATTTGCAATTCGATGCGTTGCTTTTCGGGGCCAAAAACGCCGGTATGAAGCGACCGGTAGCCATTGGGTTTCGGCGTTGATAAGTAATCCTTAAACCGGTCCGGGACGACCGGATAGGCGCCATGAGCCACACCAAGGGCCCGATAGCAGTCTTCGAGTGTATCCACGATTACCCGAAACGCCATAACGTCGGAAAGCTGCTCAAAACCCACATCCTTGTGCTGCATTTTGCTCCAGACGGAATAAGGGGTTTTTTCACGGCCCTCGATGGACGCATTAATGCCGCTGTCAGCCAGGGTGTTCTCCAATTCGGCGATGATCCGCGAAACGATGTCTCCACCCTTTTCGCGAAGAAATTCTAGCCGCTTTATGATCGATTTGCGCGCTTCCGGCTTCAATTCCTGAAAGGCCAAGTCCTCGAGCTCGCTTTTCATCCCCTGCATGCCGATACGTTCCGCCAGGGGGGCATAGATATCCATGGTCTCTATGGCGATGCGCCGGCGTTTTTCCGGTTTGTCGATGTAATTCAGGGTTCGCATGTTGTGCAGCCGGTCGGCCAACTTTACCAGCAGCACCCGGATGTCTTCGGACATGGCGAGCACGAATTTTCGGAAGTTTTCGGCCTGCTTGGCCTGGTCAGACTGGAATTCAATCCGCGTCAGCTTGGTTACCCCGTCGACCAGTTGGGCGACTTCCTTGCCGAAAAGCTTCTTTATTTCCTGGAGGGTGGTATCCGTGTCCTCAATGGTGTCATGCAAAAGCGCCGTAATGATCGACGCGAAATCGACTTTGAATTCTGTTAAAATCCCGGCGACTTCAAGCGGATGGGAAAAATAAGGGTCCCCCGAAGCGCGGGTTTGCGATCCGTGCGCCTTCATGGCGAAAACATAAGCGCGATTAAGGGCGTCTTCATCGGCGCCGGGATCATATCCCTTGACGCGTTCTACCAACTCGAACTGGCGGATCATTCGTGTGCGCCCCCCGGGGAAAGAAATCGCGTGGGGACGATCAACAGACGGCGGCGTTTAAATCCCGAGTTGCCCTTGCGCCGCGCCATGGAAACACCTTGTTTGTTGGTTTTAAGCCCCTTCGCCGCCGTCTTTGGCAGGCTTGGCGGTTTCTTTATCTTCGAACATCTCATCTTTGAGGTCTTCGTCTTCGTCAACATCGGTATAGTTTTTGGCGCCCTGAGAAGGATCGGCCCCGCCCGTACCTTCGCTGACGAGTTGCTGTTGCAAGGCAATCAGATCGACTTCTTCTTCCTCGGGTTCGTCCATTTCGACGTATTTTTGAAGTCCCTTGATCAAGGATTCTTCAAGATTCTTAAGATCGACTGTTTCCTCGGCGATTTCACGAAGGGCGACGACCGGATTTTTGTCGTTGTCGCGCTCAATGGTAATCGCTTCGCCGGCGGATACATTGCGGGCGCGCTGAGAGGCTAGCATGACCAATTGAAAACGGTTGGGAATCTTGGTGACGCAATCTTCGACCGTAACTCGTGCCATCAGGCAACTCCTTCAAGGATTCGATTTATTAGGGCGTGGTTTATATATTTTGCGGGAAGGGTTTAAGCAAGCCTATTCCATGGATTTTAAAGGTTTTTTTGCCATTCCGTCCCATATTTACCCCTCCCGTCGGCCATGACCTCTGTTTGCTGGCTGGCGGCCCTGGGCGTCATTAAGGCCCCGATCATGTCCTCGACGCTATCGCCGCTTGCCGGATGGCGCCAACCCGGGGCGACATCGCGAAGCGGCAACAAGACAAAGGCCCGTTCGTGGAGCCTGGGATGGGGCACGTGCAAGGCCCCTGCCCCGTCATCTCCTCCGTCTAAGACCATTTCACCATAAGCCAGCAAATCAAGGTCCAGAACCCTCGGTGCGTTCTTTTCGGCCCGTAGGCGACCAAAGGTTTTCTCGGTTTTTAGCAAAAGAGACATCAGCGCTGCAGGGTCTAGGGGGGTATTGGCCCTGATAACGGCATTAACGAACCAGGGCTGATCAGAAATCGGCTGAGGCGCGCTTTTGTACCATCGAGAACGGGCGTCAATGGACAATTCAGCGTCTTCCAAAGACGCCAGGGCGGCCCCGCACGTGGCCCGGGGCCCGCCATAGGACGGACTGGGCAGATTGGCGCCGATGCCGATGAAAATCAAAAGAACAAATCCTCAAAACACCCTTGTCCGAAGGGCCATTTAACACCAAGTATAAACATGGCAACGCCATCTAGCGGAATTTATACGCAGGCGCGACCGGGTTTTTATAAGGCAAAGGCATTTTAAAAAAGGATTTAAATTATGACGTTTTACCCCCAAGAACGCTTGGCGCTTTTTATTGACGGCTCGAACCTTTACGCCGCCGCCAAGGCGCTCGATTTTGATATTGATTACAAACAGTTACTTAAGTTTTTTAAGGGCAAAGGTCAGTTTGTTCGGGCCTTCTATTACACGGCCTTGTTGGAAGATCAGGAATACTCGCCGATTAGGCCCCTTGTCGATTGGCTGGACTATAACGGCTACACCATGGTTACCAAGCCGGCGAAGGAATTCACCGATTCCGCAGGCCGCCGCAAGATCAAGGGCAACATGGATATCGAGCTGGCCGTCGACGTCATAGCAATGGCGCCGGGCCTGGACCATGCCGTTATTTTTTCCGGTGACGGCGACTTCCGGTATTTGGTCGAGGCGGTGCAGAGAATGGGATTGCGGGTCACGGTGGTCAGTACCATGCGCTCGCAACCGCCGATGATAGCCGATGAACTGCGCCGCCAGGCCGACGAATTTATCGAGCTTGTTGACCTTCAGGCCGAAATTCAGCGCCAGCCGGGGTCCAACGACGGCCCTGTCATTGCCAGGAGCGAACTCGAAACCGAACCCGAAGAAGAATTCGACGACCCCCAGGTGGAAATCGCCTAAGGGTCCGCTAGGTTTTCATCGATGACGCCCCCTTCTCCCTTTGTTGAGCCGGGCCTGGATTGCGCCCTGTGTCCGCGGTTGCAGGATTTTCGCATTGCCAACCGCGCCGCACATTCAGATTGGCATAACGCGCCGGTGCCTTCTTTCGGGCCTCAGGGGACCAAAGGGGGAAATGTAAAGCTTTTGATCGTCGGATTGGCGCCGGGTCTCAAGGGCGCCAACTTGACGGGGCGTCCGTTTACCGGCGATTACGCCGGCGACCTTCTTTACGCGACGCTTCTAAAATATGGATTTGCCGAAGGTGAATATCAGGCCCGGGCCGATGATGGTCTCAATCTCCTGAATTGCCGGATTACCAATGCCGTTAAGTGCGTTCCGCCCGAAAACAAGCCCATAGGGTCGGAGGTCAAGGCCTGTGGGGAATTTTTAAAACAAGAAATTCAGTCCCTAAAAAACCTGAAGTTGATTATAGCCCTTGGCACGTTGGCCCATGGGGCTGTCCTGGTGGCGCTTGGGGAAAAGAAAAGCAGCTGGAAATTCGGCCATCGGGAATTTCATGACCTTCCCAATGGGCTGGTCCTTGCCGACAGCTATCATTGTTCCCGATACAACACCAACACCCGCAGATTAACCGAAAAAATGTTCCATGCCGTGTTCGAGGACGCCCAGGCTCTTATAAATAAATCTAATAAAAGTTTATAAATTTGCTGTTCCCTCTCAGGCGTTGTTCGGATAACGTTATTGTAGGGATTCGGGCGGAGAAAAATTTAAATGAGCGCAGAGATCGTCGACCTTCAAAAATACCGCGTGCAAAAAGAACGCGCGGACAAGAAACCGCTTAGCGAGCAAGCATCGGCAAGACCCGACATTCCAGAAGTTTCACCAAGCGATGAAAACCTGAAAGGCGACGACGACACACAGGGCGGCTCGTCTGTCTGACTTAAGGTTAATCCAATAATTTCAATATGTTGCTATGACCCCGCGGACCTTGCTCAGGACGCGGGTTTTATCGGTCCGACGTCCGTTCATGGAAATCTATCGGGTGGTCCGGGTCCAGCATCCTGTGTAGGTGGACGATCACGTATTTGACGTTGGCCTCGTCAACGCGGCCTTGGCTGGCGCCGCGCCAGGCTTTCAAGGCGGAATCGTGGTCGGGGAAAATGCCGACGATGTCGAGGCCGTCCGAATCAACAAAATCGGTTCCTTGTGGGTCCGCGACCTCGCCGCCGAAAACCAGATGCAAAAGGGGGTTGTCCATGTCATATCTCCTAAAGGATTTTTCCAACCTTAATGATCGGCGATGGCGGCTGCAATTGCTGATAAGGATTTAAAAACAATGATCGATCTCTATTCCTGGCCAACCCCCAACGGGCACAAAATCCACATCATGTTGGAAGAAACCGGCCTGCCCTACCGGGTTCACGCCATTGACATCAACAAGGGTGATCAGTTCGACCCCGAATACCTAAAACTCAACCCCAACAACAAGATGCCGACCCTTGTCGATTCTGACGGTCCCGATGGCCAGCCCTATTCGCTTTTTGAATCGGGTGCCATTTTGATGTACCTGGCGGAAAAGACCGGAAAATTCATGCCAACGGACATGAGTGAGCGTTACCTTGTCATCCAGTGGTTGATGTTCCAGATGGGTGCCATCGGGCCGATGTTCGGGCAAGCCCACCACTTCCGCCAATATGCGCCTGAAAAAATCCCCTACGCCGTCGATCGTTATACCAACGAGGCCGGTCGGATTTACGGCGTTCTCGACCGCCGCCTGGGCGAGGCCGAGTATCTTGCCGGCGATTACTCCATCGCCGACATCGCCGCCTTTCCCTGGACCCGATCATACGAACGCCAAGGCCAAAGCATCGACGATTTCCCCAACGTCAAACGCTGGTTCGACGCCATCAACGCCCGCCCGGCCGTTATCGAAGGGCTAAAGGTCCTGGCCGACCGCCGCAAAGACGGTTGGGAAAAGGACGCCGAGGCCGTAAATAACCTGTTTGGCAACGCGCAATACCAACGGCGGTAACGCCCGACGGCCTTCTCCGAGGGGGCTTCTCAGCAAAAGCCCCCTAATCACAACTTTTAAGAGTCTAAATGACCCTGCTTGTGAGGAGTGCAAGATCACCCCTTAGCGTTGATAAGAGCCCTATGAGTCTAATATAGAAACATTATTTATCAGATAGTTAAGATGTATAATTTGTAAATTAATTAGACAATTGACTGTTTTATAATAAATATTTAAACTGTGTAAATATTTAGTTAACATGTATAATGCGTTTGCGGGGACAAGCATTGTGCTGACAAGCAGACAACTAATGAAGCGCGCCGGCATTTCCCGGGCGACGCTCAACAATTACATCCAGTCGGGTATTCTGCCCAAACCGGTTGTCAAGAAAGCTGAGCCGGGGGCCGGTCGAGCGCCTCGTATCGGCCATTTTCCCGATTTCTCTCTCGAAATTATCGATCGCGTAGCGGAATTGAAGAAGCGCGGCATTAAAATGGCAGATGTCGTGTCGATGATCGACCACGATCAGGAAAAAGCCAAGGGCCCCACCCCCGACAAGAGCCGGATGGACAGGCGGAAATCCGAAGGTACCGCCAAAATCATCCCCGGCGACGGTTTGCAACTGACGTTGGATCAGGTCACCGGCCCCGCCTATCTGGTCAACGGTAATTTTGAGGTCGAATGGGCAAACCAGGAAGCCCGGGAGGAAATTCTTGGGACCAGCGGTGGCATTTCCGGCGAAATCACTGAACGCAATCTGTTTTCCCTATGCCTTCGTAGTGGCCCCGTCCGTCACGCCGACGGCGCCGAAGACCTTCTGAAATTTCATTTGGGCATCGCCAAGCGTCGGCTGTCGAAATCGGTGCTGTTGTCCACCGACGTCGATCTCAGCGATCCGGAAGTCGATATTCTGGCCCGTCTTTATGACGAGTCGGAACCTGCGGAACCCGGCATGGTCCTGCATGCCCAGATCAATCTGGCGCCCAGGGGGGAAAAAGACCGGTGGTTCGACGTCTATGCGTCGTTTTTCCGCGAAGGCGTGTTCTTCGCCTTTTCACCGATGGACGCGGATCATGATTCGTTGATGGCGCTTCTCGCCCGCCGTGACATCGTCATTCGCGACCTGCTGAAAAGGCGAAAGCCCTATCTGACGCCTCTAGCCGTGGTCGTCGCCGACATCCAGAATTCCGTGAAGATCTGTGCCGACCTGCCGCCGGAGGAATATTTCGAACTGATCAATCAGGTCTGGGGGGCGATGGAGCCCAAGCTCCGCAACTATTACGCCACTTACGGTAAGCACGTCGGCGACGGTATGGTTTATTACTTCTTCCCGCAGCCGGATTCCAATTATGTCCTCAACGCCTTGCGCTGCGCCCATGAAATGAAGGCGGTGATGGAAGATATCAGCGCCGAATGGAAAAAGCGCAAGAACTGGACCAACGATCTGATGCTCAACATCGGGCTGGTCGAAGGCCGCGAATGGTTCGGCACTTATCAGACACCCACCCACATCGAGTTCACGGTGCTTGGCGATACCATCAACATGGCCGGGCGGCTTAGCGATTTCGCCCGCGAGGGGTCGGTCTGGGTGACCAAGAACATGCTTGGCCAATTGACGGAGAAGGAACGCCAAACCATGGTTTTCGGTATTCGCCGCCAAGACCGTGAAGGCGGGGACATTCTGGTTCCCAATACCTATTCCCGAATTTCCAATCTGGTCGACCTCGACAATCCGAAATACGAAAAATTCCGCGACATCGCCGTGCTGCCGGTGGCGGAAGTCGTCAACGTGGAACTGAAGGATTAGTCGAAGTTATTTGGTTTTAAAAAACGAATCTTCTCAATGGAAGAAAACCTGAGGGAACAATAAAATGGTTACTTATGAAACGTGGGATTACTTAGATCACTTAAAGTCTCTTGGGGAACTGCACAGTATTATAG
Organism: Rhodospirillales bacterium; assembly: GCA_013203955.1. Lineage (GTDB taxonomy): Bacteria > Pseudomonadota > Alphaproteobacteria > Rhodospirillales > Casp-alpha2 > Casp-alpha2. The sequence goes on from JABMOY010000003.1 coordinate 19,797, forward strand.
ACTGTCAGCATGATCCCGGCACTCAGGAGGCTATGGCAGACCTAGTCACGGAAGTGGAGACCGCTACTGCGGTAATCGTCAAGAATGTGGAGAACGTCCTTGACAGAATCCATTCTGAGGCCGAAGCGGCAAGTGAAAGAATCACGGTCGGGGCGACCACTACCGTCGCCGGCATCAAGGAGGAAACGACAAAAGCGGCGGCCAAGCTCCTTCGTGATGTTGAGACGGGGGAGGACGAAAAGAGCGCCGCCCGGGCGGCTGGAAGGATTCTCGAGGAAGCCACCGTCACATCTATCAAACTGAAACAACGGGCAGAAAAAGCCATCGCCTCGATCGCCGAGAAGGTGGATGTCGCCGTCGCCAACGTCAACCGGTCGCTCGAAGACGCGGTCCGCGATCTGGTCGAATTGGGGCAGAACGCGGTCCTGAAGGCGGACGAGGAGGGAAAAGAGGCCGCCGCCAAGGCCATCGAATCCTTGGCGCGGGCCACGGAAAAAGTGAACCGAGTCGCCGAGGAGGCCACCGCCAAGCTGCATAAGGCGGCTGAGGAGGCGATCGAGTTGGTGGAGAAAGCAGCGCGAGAGGCGACGGTCACCATCGAGCGCGCCATCGACGACGCCAACGAGAAGATTTTCGAGGTCACCGAGTCGGCGATTGTGAACGCCGTGGGCGCGGAGGAAGTGGAGTATTTCGACATCGACGCTCTGAAGAAAAAATGGGGCAGGAAGGACGGATGACGGCTTTGCCCCCTACCCTTTATCCCGCAACAGCCTTGCTTTATCCCGGTCCCAATCGCGCTGTTTGACGGTTTGGCGCTTGTCGTGCTGGCGCTTGCCTTCGGCCAGGGCCAGTTCGACCTTGGCCATGCCGCGCTTATTGAAATAGATTGACAACGGCAACAGCGTCATGCCCTTGCGGTTGATGGCGCCCAGCAGCTTTTCGATTTCACGGCGGTGCAGCAACAGTTTGCGGATTTGACGGGGTTCGTGGCTGGTCCCGCCGGATGCCGAATATTCCGGGATATAGGCGTTGTTCAGGTAAAGCTCGCCGCCTCTGTCGGACGCATAGGCCTCGCCGATGGACGCCCGGCCCAAACGCAACGACTTGACCTCGGACCCCAGAAGCATGATCCCTGCTTCGAAGGTTTCGCCGATGGTGTAATCGCGGCGGGCTTTGCGGTTTTGAACGGCGAGACGCCCGGGGGCGCTCTTTTTCTTCTTTACGGCCATGACCTTCCGGCGCCCCTACAGCCCGGGCCGTTTAGTTGAGTAACCCGGCGTCAACCAGTGCGTCTTTAACCCGTTTTTTGTTGGCGTCGCTGATGTCGGTCATCGGCAGGCGGGTTTCGCCCGTGCATTTGCCCATCAAGCCGGCGGCGTATTTGACCGGGCCGGGGCTGGTCTCCGAGAACATCGCCTGGTGCAAGGGCATCAGCCGGTCTTGTAGATCCATGACCGTATCCAGGTCGCGGTCCCGCCAGGCCTTTTGCAGGTCCGAACACATCCGGGGCGCGATGTTGGCGGTCACCGAAATGGTTCCCGCCCCGCCGGCCGCCAGATAAGGCACCGTAGTGCCGTCTTCGCCGGTCAACAGGCAGAAATCCTTGCCGATAGCGAGCCGGGTCTGGATCGGCCGCGCCAGATCGCAGGTCGCGTCCTTGACGCCGACGATGTTGGGCAGCTTGGCCAGACGGGCCATGGTTTCGACGCTCATATCGACGACGCTGCGGCCCGGAATGTTGTAGATGAGAATGGGAATGTCACAGGCGTCGTTGATCGCCTTGTAATGCAGGTACAGCCCTTCTTGCGTCGGCTTGTTGTAATAAGGCATGACCACCAGTGCGCCGGATGCCCCCGCCATCTTCGCGTGTTGGGTCAACATGATGGCTTCTTCGGTGGAATTGGACCCGGTGCCGGCGATTACCGGAACCTTGCCGGCCGCCGCTTCGATGCAGATTTCGGTGACGCGCATGTGCTCATCATGGGTGAGCGTCGGCGATTCGCCTGTCGTGCCGCAAGGAACCAAGCCTTCCGAGCCTTCCTCGACTTGCCATTCGACGAAAGATTGAAAGGCGGTTTCGTCAACCTTTCCGTCCTTGAACGGCGTAATCAGGGCGGGCATTGACCCCTGAAACATGTTTCCCTCCTTGAATTAGCTTTATTGAGCGGCGAACATACTCTCAATGGCATCCAGGCGGCAAGCAACTTGGGCGAATTTCCCCGAAAGCGCCGCCTTTGGTTCGATTGGCCGATAGGGGCTCGTGTGCAGAAAACCATCAAGACGAGAAGCCTCGCTGTTGGGGTTGCGATTTGTCTGCTGACCACCCTTGGTTGGGCTCAGCCTAGCATCGCCGATATTTTACCCGCGCCTGAGGCCCGTTCCGTCAGTGAAGCCCTGAAGGCGGTTGATGAGAAAAACTCCTTCCGCGCCAAGGCTTCGTTCCGGAAAATAAAAAATCCCCTGGCCCGGAAAATCGTCACCTGGGCGCGCCTGAGCCAGCCCGACCCCAAGGCCAGCTTCGCCGAAATTGCCGGCTTCATGGCTGAAAACCCAGACTGGCCGGACAATAAGGAACTTCAGCGCCGGGCCGAGGAAGCCATGAGTGGCCAAGCCGATGCGGAGGCGACACTCAATTGGTTTAAAGACAAAAAACCGCTTAGCGGCGACGGCATGGCCAGCCTGGGCGAGGCATTGATGGCATCGGGGCGGACGGCTGAGGCTAAAAAGCTTCTTCGCAAAGCCTGGATCAATGGCGATTTCACCAAACGCCGGGCCCGCGCTTTTTATAAGCGCCACCGCCGCCTGCTCGGCATTGACGACCACTGGCAAAGGTTGGACCGGCTGCTGTGGAAGGGCCGCTATTGGCCGGTTCGGCGGATGATGTGGAAGGTCAAACCCGATTACCGGGCCTTGGCGGTGGCCCGGATGTTCCTCCGCCAACGGCGCGGCAACGTCGATACCGCCATCGCCAAGGTGCCCGATCACTTAAATAACGATCCCGGCCTGATCTACGAGCGACTGCGTTGGCGCCGGCGGCGGGGGAAATATGAAGGCGCCATGGAGATTTTGGACAATCCGCCGAACGATCTGATCCATCCCCAACGGTGGTGGGTGGAACGCGCCGCCGTCGCCCGTCAGGCGCTTCAGAAAGGCCATGTCTCCGACGCTTACCGGCTGGCTAGAAACCATGGATTGAAATCAGGCAAGGAATTCGCCGAAGCCGAATGGCTGTCGGGGTGGATCGCCCTGCAATTCCTGAACGACGCCCCTTCTGCGAAAGATCATTTCCTGGCCATGTACAAAGTCGTCAAATTTCCGGTCAGCCGCGCCCGTGGGGCCTATTGGGCGGGCCGCGCTTTTAGCGCCTTAAACGACAAGGACAGTGCCGATATTTGGTATCGCAAGGCAGCCCTTCATTCGACGACCTATTACGGCCAACTGTCGGCGGCCCGGCTACGCCCCGGGGACGGCCTTGAAATGTCTCAGCAAGCGCAACCGGGCGGACGCCAAGAAAAAGCCTTTGAGGCCCAAGAACTTGTCGCCGCCGTCAGGTTGTTGGCGGAAATTGGAGAACAAGATCGGCTCAAGCCCTTCATTCTGCGTCTCAATGAGATGGCGAAATCGCCTGATTGGAAAATTCTTACGGCTGCCTTGGCCGAGGCCAGCGGGCGCCCGGACCTGTCCGTTTCGATTGCCAAACGTGCCGCCCGCAAAGGGCTAGCGCTCAACGATGCCGCCTATCCTTCCCTGATCCCGCCGCCCATGCACGTTCGCGCCGGGACCCAGACCTTGGAGGTGCCGTTGGTTTTGGCCGTCATCCGCCAGGAAAGCGTTTTTCACGTGAGCGCAAAAAGCCACGCCAACGCCCAGGGCTTGATGCAACTGCTGCCGCGCACGGCGCGCAAGGTCGCTATGCGTCTGGGCATTCCTTTTTCCAGGCGGCGCTTGGTAACCGACGGTGCCTATAACCTGACCTTGGGCCAAGCTTACCTTTCCGGTCTGGTTGAGGAGTTCAAGGGTTCTTACGTCCTCGCCTTGGCGGCCTATAACGCCGGGCCCAATCGGGCGCGGCAATGGCTCAAGCGCAATGGGGACCTGCGCAAGGCGGATGTCGATTCCATCGATTGGGTCGAAATGATTCCGTTCAACGAAACCCGGAACTACATCCAACGGGTCCTTGAAAACCTGCAGGTTTACCGCCACCGGTTGGCCCATACGGAAGTCGCGCTGGGGTTGGAGCGCGATCTCCATCAATGATTTGTGATCTCCTGCCCGGGGTGGTTGACCGGTGTCGCCGGGAGTTGCATAAAAGTCTTCCAGGAGGAAACACCAATGACTGCAAAAATTAAAGATATCGACGCCTGCGTTTTCGATGCGTACGGCACCTTGTTCGACGTCAACGCCGCCGCCGCCCATTGCCGGGATGCGCTTGGCGACAAAGCCGATGAGCTGAGTGCCATCTGGCGGCTCCGGCAGTTGGAATACACTTGGCTGCGCAGCTTGATGGATGAATACGTCGAGTTCTGGAAAGTCACCGGCGACGGCTTGGATTATGCGATGGCCAGCCTTGGCATTGAAGACGCCGCCCTGCGCGAACGGCTGATGGACATCTACATGCGCCTTGACGCTTATCCCGAGGTCAAGGGCGTGCTGACGACGCTTAAAGCCGGCGGCTTGAAGACGGCGATCCTGTCCAATGGCTCGCCCAAGATGTTGAACTCGGCCGTTGAAAATGCCGGCATCAACGATGTTCTCGACGATACCTTTTCGGTCGAATCCGTCGGCATTTACAAGCCCCACCCCAGCGTCTATCAGATGGCGGTCGACGGCTTAAGCGTTGAAGCGGGGCGCATTTGTTTCATGTCGTCGAACGCCTGGGACGCAGCGGCGGCGGCCAATTTCGGTTTCCGGGTCGTGTGGGTTAATCGTTTCGGCCAGCCGCAGGAACGCATCCCCGGTGACCCCGAACAGGTAATCAAATCGCTGGACGGCCTGCCCCCGCTTTTGGGACTTTAATGACTAACGCCGGGCCCGCTTCTTACCGTGAACGCGAATTCTCGGGCCAAGACGGGCTCCGACTTTATTTCAGGGATTATGGCGATCCCGGAACATCGAAGACACCGGTGTTGTGCCTTTCCGGCGTCTCCCGCAATTCCAAGGATTTCTCATTTCTGGCGGGGCATCTGGCTCAGTCCCGAAGGGTAATTTGCCCCGATTACCGGGGTCGTGGACGCTCGGCTTATGACAGCGATTGGCGTCATTACATCCCCCAGACCTATATCGATGACATCCGCCACATGCTGATTGTCTGCGGCATGCACCGGGTTCAAGTCATCGGCACATCGTTGGGGGGAATCCTAGCCATGATTATGGCCGTGGCCATGCCGGGCATGGTCGAAGGCGTCGTCCTTAACGATATCGGGCCGGAAGTCGGCATGGATGGTTTAGGCGTTATTGTTGATTACATGAAGACCGATGCGTCTTTTGACGATTGGGACGCCGTTGCCGACTATCTGCGCCAAAACTTTCCCGATTTGCCGGCCCGCTCGGCCGGGGACTGGCTGGATATCGCCCACAATACCCATCGGGAAACCGAAGACGGAAAGATCATCAGGGATTGGGACCCCGCCATTGTCAGGCAGTTTGAAAATGCCCTGACCGATGATCTGAACCTGTGGCCGCAATTCATGGCCTTGAGCGGGTTGCCGGTGTTGACGGTAAGGGGCGCCAAGTCGGCCATCTTGAGCGAAAAGACCTTAGGCCTAATGGCGCAAGCCTTGCCGGCGATGGCGCAAGTCACCGTCGATGACTGCGGCCATCCGCCCAGCCTGTCTGAACCAAACGTGTTGGAGGCCATCGATGCCCACCTCGCCCAAGCTTAAAAAAAGGCCTAACGCACCCACCTATGACGATGTGGTGTCGGCGGCGAAACAAATCTCCGGCCATGCCGTCCGAACGCCGCTTCTGGAAAGCCCCTTGTTCAATGAAAAGCTCGGTGGACGTTTGTTGATTAAGGCGGAATGTCTGCAACGGAGCGGCGCATTTAAATTCCGCGGCGCCTATAACCGGCTTTCGAGACTGGATGATGCGCAACGGAAATCCGGCGTCGTCGCCTTTTCTTCTGGCAACCACGCTCAAGGTGTCGCCTTGGTGTCGCAAATGCTGGGCGTGCCGGCGGTGATCGTCATGCCCAAGGACGCGCCTGAGATAAAGGTATCCAACACCCGTGCCTACGGGGCCGAGGTCATTTTTTACGACCGGGATACGGATGACCGCGAGAAAATCGGTGCAAGTTTGGCATCAGATCGCGGTGCAACCCTGGTACCATCTTTTGATGATCCTTTTATCATCGCCGGGCAAGGAACCGCCGGTCTGGAATTGGCAGATCAGGCCAAGGAATTGGGCGCTAAGCTTGATGCGGTGATTATCCCATGCGGCGGTGGCGGCCTGACATCGGGGTGTGCCCTGGCTTTGCGCAAAGTTACCCCGGATACGGAAATCTATGCGGCAGAGCCGGAAACTTTCGACGATACGGCGCGCTCGCTGGCGGCTGATGAACGGGTGTCTGTGAAGCCAGACCAGAAAACGATTTGCGATGCCTTGATGATGCCGACGCCGGGCGAAATAACGTTTTCAATCAACCGGAAACTCCTGACCGGGGCCCTGACCGCGACTGACGATGATGTCCTTCGCGCCATGAAGGCGGCATTCAATTATTTCAAGTTGGCGGTCGAACCGGGCGGCGCCATTGCCTTGGCGGTGGCCATGAGCGGCGCTTTTGATATTCGAGGCAAGACGGTTGGGGTGATTTGCTCAGGCGGAAACGTCGACGCGCAAGTCTTTGCCGCAGCTCTTAACGTCGAGTAGAAATTAGCTGGTTGCGGCTGCTTTTGGCGGGATGCCTTGGGCGCTGCCTTTGGATTCGGCCGTTCCCAAGGGGGATTCCCTGTCGTTAACGCCGAGCCTTTTGTTGATGTCGTCCTTATCCAGGACGTTGGTTTTATCTTCTCTCGCTTCCTTCTTTTCCGCCATGCGCTTGCAATGGCCTTCCAGGAAGGCGCCTGTTTCGATTTTTAGATCTTCATGAAGGATGTCGCCGACGACATGCGCCGTTTTTGCCAAGATCACGGACCGGGATTTGATCTGGCCGCTGATTGTTCCGTGAACAACAACGGAATCGGCGACGATTTCGCCCTTAATATCGGCGGTTTCACCCACCAACAAAACTTGGGTGCGGATGTCGCCATCAATGGCGCCGTCGATTTGTATCTCACCGTCGCTGCTTAAGTCACCGACAATCCTGAGGTCGGAACTGATAATCGAAGGTGGTGAGGATTTTTCGACAGGCTGCATTTGTGCGCCGCCGGTCGAGGTTTTTTTATTCTTGGAAAACATTTCGTCCTGCCCTGATAAATTTCAAGGGGTTTTTGGCCCTTCCCCTGAAAACGACTTCATAGTGCAGGTGTGCGCCCGTGCTTCTTCCGGTGCTCCCCAGCAAGCCGATTTTCTCTCGAAATTTTATCTTTTGCCCTTTCTTGACGAAGATCGTGTTCAAGTGCCCGAAGCGGGTCTTGATGCCCTTGCCATGGCTGATTTCAATCAGCTTTCCGTAATTGCCCTTCCAGCCGGCAAAGGTTACCACCCCGGGGGCGGTTGCGTATACCTTAGACTTGAATCCGCCCCCCATATCCAGACCGTAATGGGCCGCCCACCGCTTATTTAGGGGGTCACGGCGTTTGCCGAAGGCGCTGGTAACGTAAAACGAGGTCATCGGCGAAGACAGCGGAATTCTCGGCATCAAATCCTGCAGCGCTTCCCAGCGCTCAAGATGGATATCCAGGTTATCGAGGCTGTCTTTCAGCTGCTTGCCCGGCAGGTTTTCGGGCCTTGCGGCGATGAAGGGGCCGCCCTTGCCTTCCTCGGGCTGGTCGGGATTTTTAATCAGACCAGTGATTTTTAGGCCGGTCAGGGAAACAACCTTTTCCATGGCCCCGATGTAATCCGCCGTGCGTTCGGTCAACCGCTGCACGGCTTGGTCTTCGGTTTTTTGCAGATCGTCCAGCCGGGTTTCCAGATCCTTGATGCGGCGGCTCCTGCGGGTGCCTTCGTAAAGCGACTTGTTGCGCTCGGCCAGGGCCTTTTGTAAATCTGCTTCCGCCGTGTTCAGGTTGTCGGACAACGAGAAATTGCGGTTGGCGATCTTGCGCATTTTGTCTTCGATGGCGACCAGCTTCCCCTTCAGGCTTTCGCGGGCGCTGTCAATGGCTTCGCGTTCCGATTGGGTCAGATGCAATTGTTTGGAGACGGTGCTCAGGCTTTTTTGCAGATAGGCGTTCTTTTCCACCAAACTCAACATCAGCCCGTGGCTGTCCTCAAGATCTATGGTCAGGTCTGTGAATTTTTTCTGGTATTCGGATACTTCGCCCAACAGGCTGCGGTAGGCCCGCCTGGAATCGGATATGAGGCCTTCCTTGCCCGCCAAAATTGTTTCGTGGCGAAGGTACGTCAGGGTCGTGTAACCGGCCCAGCCGGCGGCGGCAAAAAACACCAAAACGATAAAAATTTGGACACGCTGCGTAAACCGGTCAAAAGAGACTTTGCCTTCGGTTCGTAAATGAATTTGTCTTTCAGGAAAAAGCCGGTCGAGCGTGGCGCCGGTTCGTTCGGAAAAACTCCGCCGCTGTTTAAGTCGTAACATGGTCATTCCTTTAAGCGTCCCCCTCATAAACCACCCAAATTCCCCGTTTATTGTTTTTTGGGGAATTCCGGGTCCTGAAAAGCGGCCTTTCATGAGGACCCGGGCCCAAAATTCCCGGAATATGCCCTCAGAGGCAGCTTACTTCCCTGGCACAAACCTTTACAGAACGTAAAGAGTAGCTTGAATCCTTGCAAGGGATTATTGATGGTCATTGAAGCCTTTAGAGGGGTTTTAAGTGTATAAAACTATGAGGATTTATTGGCTATTTTCGAGGCCGGGATGATCCGGCTTTCGGCCCCCGTATAACCTTGAAAACGGCGGAAAGGTTGACTTATCTATGAAATCCTTCTTACCAGAGCCAAGTCGGTTTCTTCACAGCCTTTAATGCCTTCCAAGGAGCGGACAGGAAATTTTGAAATGACCACGGACGACGACCGATCCAGCGGCCAAAATTGGAATCTCCGCGATCCCAGCGTCCTTTTGGCGACCGGATTCGGGATCGGATTGATTCCCGTGGCCCCTGGCACCTGGGGGTCTCTGTTCGCCGTTTTGGTCGCTTGGGAAATGTTTGGCACGTTGGGTATGCTCGGTCTGGCGTTGGGCGCCATAGGCGCCTTCGGCGTCGGGGTCCGCGTTTCCGGGGACTGCATTCGCAAATACGAAAGCCAAGACCCCAAGCAGGTGGTCATCGATGAAATTGCCGGACAATGGCTGGTGTTGTTGGTGGCCGGTCATAACATGACGCACTATGCCTTGGCGTTCGTTCTGTTCCGCATTTTCGATATTCTGAAACCGTGGCCGGTGTCGTGGGCCGACCGGGAAATAAAAGGCGGTCTGGGTGTTATGGTGGACGATGTGCTGGCCGGCCTTTATGCCGCCGCCGTGTTGTTTGCGATGATCCAATGGATGGGCGTTTAAGATGTTCTCGGGCGAACAATTAAAACTTGCCGAAGCGGTCTTGGCCGCTTGCCGAAACGCCGGGCTGAAACTGGGGGTCGCTGAATCGTGCACCGGCGGATTGATTTCCGGCTGCCTGACGGCGGTATCGGGATCATCGGATGTGGTCGAGCGCGGTTTCGTCACCTACACCAACGAGGCTAAGTTCGACCAGCTTGGCGTGCCGCTTTCCCTTATCGACACGGTCGGCGCCGTCAGCGAGGAAGTCGCGCGCGCCATGGCCGAAGGCGCGATCAAAAAATCCAAGGCGCAAATCACCGTTGCCGTCACCGGCATCGCCGGGCCTACCGGGGGCACGCCAGACAAACCCGTCGGCTTGGTTCACATCGCCGTCGCCCGCGAAGGCGTAGACACCGTTCATGAACGCTGCCAATTCGACGGTGATCGGGATGCGGTGCGCGAACAGACGGTTTCGGCGGCGTTGGAGATGATCATGGCGCTGGCGGGTTAAGCTAGCCTTCCCCACCGTAAAGCGCATTGGCGCGTTTTTCGAAGGCGGAAATCATTTTCTCAACCTTCATCGTGTTCAACTGCTTTGGTGTAAATTTTCATTATTTCATCTTTGGTTGATGTGTAGAGGCCCGAAAAAGGTTTCAAATCATCAGAATCTTCCAAAATGTATCGAGAGAAAGCCTCCATCGCTTCCAATAAAGTTAAGGGAACGAAAGCATACTGATTGATATGGGTTTCGCAGTCATGATCTCGTGGTCGAAAACCCCCTTCACTATCTTCTTCAAGATAATGGTGCAAAAGACTAGGCCAAGTTCCGTGGATGTGGTGAGAGCCCAATTTCTGACCGACGATGTAAGTAAGCCGGTCATAACCCAAACTTTCAATCATCAAGGCTAAATTGGGTAATTTTTTTGTCGAGGCGATTTCATTCTCTGTGAGGCCTGAGGCCGTTATATGATTGCTAATAGATCTCAGCATTCGGGTTTCAATCGGGAGTGGTTCACTATCGTTTTTATTTATATTTGTTTGAATTTTAGCTTTGAACTCCAGTTCAGTTTTAAGTCCAGTAGCAAGGAAGCGAGTGAACTTATCGTCCGAACCGCTTTCGCAAAGCCAAAGTATATTGATGCAGTTTTCAAAAATACAACGATCAACTATTGCTGTGGTCTCACCGAATAAACCCTCATGCGACAAAGCAACGTTGGAGAACATTAGCCGTGAACACCGATTCAACAAGCCAATTAAAACGTAATAATGTTGGGGATGGGTTGAACGGAGTGCAGGCGATTCAAGTTGTATGCTCGCAATGAAATTGCACAGCAAACCTACGAACTTATACCACTCGAACAAAATTGGACAATAATCGCCTGTTTTACGACAACTTCGTAAATCTTCTTCAGATATATTTGGTGGGCTTGGTAAGGAGTAATCATCGGTCATCGTAATGGGCATCTACTCGCTTAATTTAATCTGACCGGAGAAGTTACGTAGATTTTCAATAAAAAATTTAGGCGACTTTTCGGAGAGAAGTTTGTCCACCACAAAGGTGTCAATGACGCTTGCAACCGCCCCAAGCACAGGCAGAAATCCAGCAGCAGTTGTGATTGCTAAACGCAGTGTTTTTCCGGGTGCTCTTTGTGTCCATGGAACTTGGTGTAACAAATCTATATACCTTTGCAGAATTTCCTTTTCGGATAAATTTGCATTTGAGTGAAACCATTTACGAAACTGCTTTGCATCTGGACTATCAGTGAGCTCTATAAAATTGGTTATTCGGTCATTGTCAGATAACAGCAGTTGCGAAATATTAGGAACGCCAGCAACTTCTAAAAAAGACCATAATTGTGGTCGCCCAGGGTGGTCTTGGGCAAGACGGGGGAGCTTTAAAGAAACACAATCAGCAATGGGTGACGCAGTGGAAGTACTCGTGCATTTGAATTTTTCTGATAGATAAAGCTCAATGTTCATATGCCCTAAAGCTAGAAGAGTATCCACTGGATCATCAGTTTTAAAATGGCCGGGACTAAATACCCGAACCCCCATTTTTTTCATTCCCGGAAGAGCTAACAAGTCTTCTTTATCAAACCGATAGGATTCTTTCCATGCCATGGTCTGTTTAAAATCCGCATAAGCATCCAAGCGGATAGCGTCAACGATAGTGCTTGTTTCTAAACCTTCTGATCGTTCAACGAGTAAGGTTGAAATCTTCTTTCTTTCCGAACAATGCTCGTTAATAACTTTGATGGCGGCCTCAACTGATTCTTCAATTGGCGAATCTTGAGGCCTTTGACCTTTGGGATCATTAAATGTCAGGAGAGAGCCATCGGGCCCGGTTCCGCGGATATAGCCATAAACCCCTTTATGACGAATGAAATTAAGACGATCTGTTTCAAGGAGAGTGATTACATTTCGTTCACCTAGAATAATTATTAACCCAGCTGCTGTGAGGAAATCTGGTGTTGGAATTAAGATTTTATCATGGAGAAGTAACTGATCACTAAGGGATTTAATTAAAAGAATTTTCCGGCGTAAATAACGGTTTAAGTGACTCCCATCTGGATTGAAAGTAGCTGTTAAATCTCCAGCCAAAACTTTTAAAGTCATCCCTTTTCGTCCCCACCGTAAAGCGCATTGGCGCGTTTTTCGAAGGCGGAAATCATCAGCTTTACCGCTTCGCCGAACACCACGCCGATGGCTTTTTGCAAAAGTTTCGATTTGAATTCGAAATCAACGAAGAAATCGATCTCGCATTTTCCTTCGCCGTGAGGCGCGAAGAGCCAATGGTTATTCAGGTATTTGAATGGGCCATCGTAATAACTGACGTCGACGCGCCGGGGCCGGTCGCAGACGACTTTTGACGTGAATTTCTCGCGGAATATCTTGAAGCCGATGACCATGTCCGAAATCAGGGTCTCCTTCCCCTTTTCCCCTTGCCGTTCGCGTATCCGGGTGGCCACACACCACGGCAGAAATTCCGGGTATTTCTCGATATCGGCGACGAGGTCGAACATCTGTTCGGGGGTGTGTGGCAGGACGCGTTTTTCGGCGTGGGTCGGCATTAAGCGCGTCTGGCCTCGGCCAAAGCCTCGAAGTCCTTGTCGGCGTGGTACGACGACCGCGTCAGCGGGCTCGCGGCAACCAACAGGAAGCCTTTTTCCTTACCGATGCGCTTGAAGTCTTCAAACTCGTCCGGCGTCACGAAACGCGCCACCGGCGCATGGCGGCGGGTAGGCGCCAGGTATTGACCGATGGTTAGGAAATCGACACCTGCCGAGCGCAAGTCGTCCATGACCTGCATCACCTCGTCCTTTTTCTCGCCCAGGCCGACCATGATCCCCGACTTGGTGAAAATGTCGGCATTGAGCATCTTCGCCTGCTCTAAGATTTTCAGCGAATGAAAATAGCGCGCGCCGGGGCGGATCGACGGATAAAGCCGGGGCACGGTCTCCAAGTTATGGTTGAAGACATCGGGTCCGGCTTCGACGACGGCTTCCAGCGCGCCTTCTTTGTCGCGGAAATCGGGGGTCAGGATTTCGATGGTGGTTTCGGGCGAAGTTTCCCTGATGCGCTTGATGCATTGGACGAACTGCTCAGCCCCGCCGTCGGCCAGATCGTCGCGGTCCACCGACGTAATGACCAGATGTTTCATCCCCATTTCGGCAACTGAAAGCGCCAAGTTCTCCGGCTCCATCGGGTTCACCGGCCGGGGCTTGCCGGTGGCGACGTTGCAAAAGGCGCAGGCCCGCGTGCAGATATCGCCCAGGATCATTACCGTCGCGTGCCGTTCCGACCAGCACTCGCCGATGTTGGGGCACGCCGCTTCCTCGCAGACGGTATGCAGCCCGCGCTCGGCCATCAGGCGCTTGGTTTCGCCGTATGCTTTCGATGTCGGCGCCTTGACCCTGATCCACGGTGGCTTGCGCAAGGGCGGGTTTTCCGGATTGCGGGCCTTTTCCGGGTGGCGATATTTCGTCAAGTTTTCGACGTTGCTCATTCGACGTCTTCCAGTGGCACCTCGTAAATTACCCAATCGGTCATGTCTGCCATTTTTTCGTAGACGGTGCGGGCGATGGCGTTGTCGCGGCGGGTTCGCCAGTAAACCTTGAGCCAGCCTTCATCCAGGCCCCGGTCCTTGACGGCGCTGATCAAGGCTTGGCCCGTGCCTTTATTGCGGGTCTCCGGGTCAACGAAAAGGTCTTCCAGGAAACAAACCGGGTTCTTGCTCCAGGTAATCGGATGCAACACGCAATTTACGAAACCGGCGACAGTTCCATTTTCGTCGCAGGCGACGAGACAGAACATCGTCGAATCTTTGGCATCCAACAGCCGTTGCCACGTCGTGTCGGTAATGTCGTCAGGCATCTCGGTTTGGTAAAATTCGCAGTAGCCATGCCACAGGTCACGCCAATCGGCTTCGTCGCCGGCTTTTAAATCGCGGATGGTTATTGTCATTTTTAATTGTCCTACTTGTGAATGGCTCGGCCATAAGCGTCCAACACTGATTCGTGCATCATCTCTGATAACGTCGGGTGCGGGAAGATGGTATGCATCAATTCTTCTTCGGTCGTCTCCAGGCCCATGGCGACGACGAAACCTTGGATCAATTCCGTTACCTCGGCACCGACCATGTGGGCGCCCAAAAGCTGCCCGGTCTTGGCATCAAACACGGTTTTTACTAAACCATCGGGCTCGCCCAAGGCAATCGCCTTGCCGTTGGCCATGAATGGAAAGCGCCCGACCTTGACCTCATGACCCGCACCCTTCGCCTTATCTTCGGTCAAGCCGACGCTGGCGATTTGCGGGTGGCAATAGGTGCAGCCGGGAATCTGGTCCTTGTTCATGGGATGCGGCGAAAGCCCGGCGATCTTTTCGATGCAGATGACGCCTTCGTGCTCGGCCTTGTGGGCCAGCATCGGCGGCCCGGCGACATCGCCGATGGCGTAAAGGCCAGGTTCTGCGGTGCGCGAATACTCATCGACGACGATGCAGCCCCGGTCGGTTGTCGCCTTGGTGGCCTCCAGCCCGATGCCTTCGATATTGCCTTGGACGCCGACGGCGGAGATCACCCGGTCGACGGTGATGTCGGCCTTCTTGCCGTCTTTATCCTCGATGCTGGCGGTGACACGCGTCTTGGTCTTGTTCAGGCTCATAACCTTGGCGCCGGTGATGATGACGATGCCTTGGGCCTCTAACTGCTTGCGGGCGAGGCCTGCGATCTCGGCGTCCTCGGCCGGCAGGATTTGCGGCAGCACTTCGACGACGGTGACGTCGGCGCCCATGGTGTTAAAAAAAGAGGCGAATTCGATACCTATGGCTCCTGAGCCGACGACCAAAAGCTTCTTCGGCATCTTGTCGGGCACCAGGGCCTCGAAATAAGTCCACACCAACTTGCCGTCGGGCTCCAGCCCCGGCAACACCCTGGGCCGCGCCCCGGTGGCGACGATGACGTGCTTGGCGCTAAGCGATGCCACCCCTTTGCCGTCCTTGGTCACCTCGACCTTGCCGGGGCCGTTCAGTTTGGCCTCGCCGTCGATGACGGTGACTTTGTTCTTTTTTAAAAGATATTCGACGCCTTGGCTCAATTTGCCGGAGACCCCGCGCGACCGCTCCACCACTTTCTTCAAATCGAAACCGACGTTTTTTGCCGACAAGCCGTAGTCGGTGGCGTTTTTCATGGTGTGGAATACTTCGGCCGAGCGCAGCAGCGCCTTGGTCGGGATACAGCCCCAGTTCAGGCAGACGCCCCCCAGGTTCTCGCGCTCGA
>JABMOY010000034.1 GCA_013203955.1 Rhodospirillales bacterium
ACCCGATCCGGTGCCGATTTCCAACACCTTCATGCGGTCCGTGACCGCCAGCGCCTCGGTCATCTTCGCGACAACAGAAGGCTGGCTCAGGGTTTGATGATGGCCGATGGGAAGCGCCACGTCTTCAAAAGCCCGGTCCTTGAAAGGATCGGCGACGAACATATCGCGGGGCGTTACCTCCAAGGCTTCGAGAACGCCGACGTCGGTAATTCCGGACTGTCGGATTTCCAGCATCAATTTGGCATTCGGCGATACGGGGGTCATACCGGGGGGCTCATGTGATGCGGGCCTTCAATTGTTTCAAGGTCGGCCCGTGGGTCAAATCCATGGTCAGCGGCGTCACCGAAACGGCGCCGCGGCCAAGGGCTTCCAGGTCCGTGCCTTGGCCGTAATGTTCCTCGCGACGCTGGGCGCCGATCCAGTAATAAGGCTCGCCCCGGGGGTCGGTGCCGCGCACCAGGTCGCTGCCGATCTTGCGGCGGCCCTGGCGGGTGATTTCGATGCCGATGACCTTGCCGCCGGTAATATCGGGGAAGTTGACGTTCATCAGCACGCCTTGAGGCCAGGGTTCTGCGCACAATTTTTTGAGCACCGGGCCGATCCATTTTTTCGCCGTCGCCCATTTGACCGGGTGGTCGTCGGTCGACAACTGGCTGAGGGCGAACGACGGCACGCCCAGAAGCGTTCCTTCCATAGCCGCGGCGACGGTGCCGGAATAGGTCACGTCTTCGCCCATGTTGCCGCCCCTGTTGACCCCGGAAACGACAAGATCGGGCGGGCTTTTTTTCATGATTTCGTTGATACCCAGCAACACGCAGTCCGTCGGCGTGCCGTTGACGGCGAAGCGGTTCTTCGATAGCTTGCGGATGCGCAACGGCAGGCGCAGCGTCAGCGAATGGCTGGCGGCGCTTTGCTCTGTCTCCGGCGCCACCACCCAGACTTCGCGGGCAAGTTTAGCCATGGCTTCTTCCAGAAGTTTCAGCCCCGGCGCGTGAATGCCGTCGTCGTTGGAGACAAGCACCCGCGCTTTCGAAAGATTGATGGATTTACCCGCCATCGGCTGTAATGACTTCGAGCCCGCCCATATACGGGCGCAGCACTTCCGGGACGACGACGGAGCCGTCGGCCTGCTGATAATTCTCCAGCACCGCAACCAGGGTCCGCCCAACCGCCAACCCTGAGCCGTTGAGGGTATGGACGAATTGAGTCTTCTTTTCGCCCTTTGCCTTGAAGCGCGCCTTCATGCGCCGGGCCTGGAAATCGCCGCAGTTCGAACAACTGGAAATTTCGCGGTACTTGTCTTGGCCCGGCAGCCAAACTTCGATGTCATAAGTCTTCTGCGCGCCGAAGCCCATGTCGCCGGTCGACAGCATCACCGTCCGATACGCCAGCCCCAGCCGCTTCAAGACTTCCTCGGCGCAGTTGGTCATGCGCTCGAGCTCGTCCCAGGATGTTTCCGGCGTGCAAACGGTGACCATCTCGACCTTGGTGAACTGGTGCTGGCGGATCATGCCGCGGGTGTCCTTGCCCGCCGATCCGGCCTCGGAGCGAAAACACCATGTCATCGCCGTCATGCGCTTAGGCAGATAGTCGGCTTCGATGATGTGGCCGGCGACGATGTTGGTCAGCGGCACCTCGGCCGTCGGGATCAACCACAGGCCGTCTTCGGTCTTGAACAGGTCTTCGCCGAACTTCGGCAATTGCCCGGTGCCGTACATGGTCGCATCATTGACCAACGCCGGCGGATTGACCTCGGTCAGCTCATGCTCGGTGGTGTGCAGGTCCAACATAAAATTGGCGAGGGCGCGTTCCATGTGCGCCAAGGCGCCCGACAGCAGCACGAACCGGGCGCCGGAAATCTTCGCCGCCGTCTCGAAATCCATCAACCCCAGCGCTTCGCCGATGTCGAAGTGCTCCTTCGGCGCAAAATCGAACTTGGGCTTGTCGCCCCAGGTGCGGATTTCGACGTTGGCGCTCTCGTCTTTGCCATCGGGAACGTCGGCGGCAGGCAGGTTGGGCAGTTCCGAGAGCGCCGCGTTCAGCACAGCCGTCGCCGCATCGGCTTCTTTTTCGGCTTCCATCTCGGCGTCTTTGCTCTGCGACACCTTGGCGATCAATGCGTCTGCGTCTTCGCCCTTGGCCTTGAGCGCGCCGACCTCTTTCGACAGCGTGTTGCGTTCGGCCTGAATTTCCTGGGCTTTGGTCTGCAGGGCCCGGTGCTTGGCATCAAGATCGATCAAGGCCTGGGCTTGCGGCCCGAGGCCGCGCCGCGCCAAGCCTGCGTCGAATTCATCCGGGTTGTCGCGTATCCATTTGATATCGAACATCGGTGTTCCTGCCCTTAATCCTTATGGCGAGGCCATATCATCGGGGTCGACAAGGGGTTTGTCATCATCGAATTCGGGGTCCGACAAGTCATCGTCGTTCTCGTCGTCGTCCTCTTCTTCGTCTTCTTCGTCATCCTTGTCGCCGCGTTTGCGTTCGACCATCGCCACCGAGAAGATGGAAATTTCATAAAGCACCATGGTCGGCAGCGCCAGACCGATCTGGCTGATGACATCGGGCGGCGTCAGGACGGCGGCGGCGGCGAAGGCCATGACGATGGCGTACTTGCGTTTTTCCTTCATGCCCTTCGACGTCACCAAGCCGACCCGGCCCAACAACGTCATCACCACCGGCAGTTCAAAACAAAGCCCGAAGGCGAAAATCAGCCGCATGACCAAGGATAAATATTGATCGACCTTGGCTTCCAATTGGATCGGCAGCGCACCGGCGCCGCCGACAGATTCGAAACTGAGGAAGAATTTCCAGGCCAGCGGAAAGATGAAGTAATAAACCAGCGCGCCGCCCATGAAGAACAAGATCGGCGTCGCGATCAGGAACGGCGCGAAAGCCATTTTTTCGGTTTTGTATAAACCCGGTGCGATGAACATCCATATCTGTATGGCCAAAAACGGGAAGGACAGGAACAGGGCGGCAAAGAAGGCGACTTTTATATAGGTGAAGAACGCTTCGTGGAGCGCCGTAAAGATCAGCCTGCGCTGTCCACCCATAGATGACAGCACGTCGGCCAAGGGCGCCACCAGAAAATCATAAAGCTGGGGCGCGAAATAATAGCAGACGAAAAACAGCACGATGATGGCGACAAAGGATTTGATCATGCGGCCGCGGAGCTCGATCAAATGATCAAGGAGCGGCATCGATTGTTCTTTGAGTTCTTCCTCGGCCACGATCAGTTACCCGCTAGCCTTTTTAGATTTTTTAGCCTTTGGGGCGGCACTTCCTGTTTTGGCCGATTTGGTTTTTTCGGGCTTATCGATTTCTTCGGGCGCGGTCGATATTTTTAGGTCATCGACGGCTTCGCTCATTTCGTCGTAGACGTCCTTATCCAGGTCCATGTCCTTGGCGAAGTCACCAGTGGGGTCGATGACGTTGCCGATCCTTTTGCCGATGTCTAATCCGTCCTGGGCTTCGATTTCTTTTTTGAGATCATCCAGGTCGGCCTCGCGGACGACCTCGTCGAGGCCGTCCTGAAGATCACGGGCCATGGAACGCGCCTTGCGGATCCATTTGGTAATGGACCTGATGGCGCGCGGCAGATCCTTGGGACCAATGACAATGATTGCGAGAACGGCAAGGATGAAAAGTTCTTGCCAGCCGATGTCGAACATGGCGGATCAATGCTCCCGGCGGTTGGCGTGGTGGGTAAGGAAAATAACAGACCCGGCGGGAAAATTATTTTTTTCGCACCAGAACGAAATCGGTCAGCCGTTCGCGGCTTCGTCTTTTTTAGACTCAGTCTCGACAGAGTCGACTTGCTCCGATTTCAGAGTCTTTTTTTCCTCATCCCCGACAGAAGCTTCTTCGCCTTCATCCTTCATGCCCTTCTTGAAGGATTTAAGCCCCTTGCCAAAGTCACCCATCAACCGGGAAATCTTGCCGCCGCCGCCAAAAAGGACGAGGACGACAGCCAGAACAACCAGCCAATGCCAAATACTAAAGGTACCCATAACGGCTTACTCTCTTGTTTTCTTAAGGAATTGTTGGCGGATAATGTCAGAAAGCCAAGGGCGGGGCAATGCAGGGAATTTTTTCGGCAATTAAACCCCGGTTTTAGGCCCGTTCGGCTTCCTCGCCATCGGGATCAAGAGGTTCCGGAACCTCCTCTTCGTCGCCATCTTCCTCACCGTCAATCAGTTCCAACTGGGCGCCCGCACCTTCATTACCGCCGACCGCCGACGATTGATAAAGGCTGATCGCCGGCCCTGAGTCCAAAAGCCCCGCCGCCTTTAATTCCTCCATACCGGGAAGGTCGCGGATATCTTCGATGCCGAAGTGATCGAGGAAGCCATCCGTCGTTCCCCATGTCGTCGGCCGGCCCGGGGTCCGGCGGCGGCCTTTGGGCTTGATCCAGCCGGCTTCTAGAAGAACATCCAAAGTGCCCCGGCTTAAGCCGACGCCCCGAATTTCTTCGACCTCGGCCCGGGTCACCGGTTGGTGATAGGCGATGATGGCCATGGTTTCGACGGCGGCGCGGCTGAGCTTGCGGGGAACGTCGATTTCCTTGTTCAACATCTGTGACAAATCCGGCGCCGTGCGAAAGGCCCAAGATTGTCCGGCGCGCAACAAGTTGACGCCCCTATCAGCGTAATGGCTTGCAAGTTCTTCCAACAGTGATTTGAGGTCGACGCCTTCGGGAAGCTTGTGGACAAGGGCACGTTCCGATACGGGCTCGGCGGATGCAAACAGAATTGCTTCCAGAAGCCTCAGGTGCCCGGGGTCATTTGAATTAACAGGCTCGTTCATTCACCAATAGTCTCCGTATTTCCTTCTGGCTTATCTTGCCGGTTAGCCGGTTTCAAGTAGATCGGCCCGAAGTTGTCCGATTGGCGTAATGTAACTTTGCCTTGGCGCGCCAATTCCAGACTAGCGGCGAAGGTAGATGCAATCGCCGACCGGGCGACGAGGCCTTCCAAAAGGCCCTCGGGCAGAAACCGCCATAGGCTTTCCCAATCGGGCGTAGACCCCAACAAGGACCGCAACCGTTGAAGCGCGTCATCGACCGTATAAATCTCCACAGACTCGATATGAAGCGTCCCCCCTTGGCCTCGGCGTGATTGGTCGCCATAGGCCTTCAACAACTCAAACAACGTAACTTCCAGCACCGGGTTGACCAGCGCCTTGAAGGTTTCAGGCGCCCCCCGGCGGAAAAAATCGCGGCCCAATTGCGACCGCGCCATCAGCCCTTGGCCTGAGTTCTGCATGGATTCCAGCCGCCTAAGTTGGAAGGCCAAGGCGGCGGCCATTTCCTCGCCGGTCGGCTCATCTTCTTCGTCAAGGTCGGGCAACAAAAGCCGTGATTTCAGATAAGCCAGCCACGCCGCCATGACCAGATAATCGGCGGCCAGCTCAAGATTTGTGCGTCTGGCCTCGATCACGAACGCCAGGTATTGGTCAGCCAGCGCCAGGATCGAAATCCGCGTCAGGTCCAGCTTGTGCTCGCGGGCCAACGTCAACAGAACGTCAATAGGCCCCTCGAACCCATCAAGATCGACAACGAAAGAGGCTTTATCGCCCGCTTCCGGGATAAGGCTTCCTTCCTCGAATGCTTCGATGTCGTTCATGTCAAATATGCCCGGTGATGAAGAAAACCGCTTCCATAAGATACTCCGTTGGCAGACCGACTAGCCACCAAAAGACGTTCAAATCCACCCCTAATTTCGCCCCCACCCACGGCAGGATAAAGATGCCGCCCAGAATGATAAGCATTCCAGCACGTTCTAGTCGGGCCAGCCGATAGCTCAGGGACGCCGGCAGCAGCCCAACGGCCACCCGCCCACCATCCAGAGGGGGAATGGGGAGCATATTAAAGACGGCCAGCAACAGATTGATTCGCACCGAATTGGCCAAATTGTACCCGGCCCATTGGTAAACATCGCCGGAAAGATACGTCAATCCGTGGATCAACAGCGCCGAAACCAAGGCAATCAACAGGTTTGAGGCCGGCCCGGCGGCGGCGACCAGGATCATGTCGCGGCGCGGACGGCGCAGGCGGCCAAAATTCACCGGCACCGGCTTGGCGAAGCCGAACATCATCCGCCCGCTCGACGCGAACAGTAACATCGCCGGCATTAAAATAGTGCCGAAGGGATCAATGTGCTTGAGCGGGTTAAAAGTCACCCGGCCCAGCCTATAAGCCGTGTCGTCACCCAACCGCCACGCCGTCCAACCGTGGGCGGCTTCGTGGAAAGTAACGGCGAACAAGACCGGCAAAACCCAAACCGACGCCGTATAGGCGAGATTATTAAAATCCATCATGATTGTCCTGGGGGTTTAAACATTTTCCAGGATTTTATCCAGCCGCACCTTCGCCGCCACGGGATCTATTTGCCCGGCACCCTCTTGGGAATTGGCACGCATGGTTTCAGCCTTCAGCAACCTGGCTAAAGATTCCGACGTTAAGGGGCCGGCACCTTCGGCGGCGATTTCCATTTCCGCCAGGTCGCCCGAACAATGAAGCGCCAAATCGCAGCCGGCATCCAAGGCCGCCTTCGTGCGCTCATCGAACGGGCCGCTCAATGCCTTCATGCCGATATCGTCGGAAACCAGGACCCCGTCAAAACCGATGTCGCCGCGGATGATTTTTGAAATGACCGCATGAGAATTCGTCGCCGGGTTCTCGGCATCGAGGGCTGTATAGATCACATGCGCCGTCATCGCCCACGGCATGTCGCTTAACGCCTTGAAGGGATGAAAGTCGATGGACCTTAGGTCTCCGGCCTCGGCGTCAACCACGGGCAATTCTAAGTGGCTGTCGGCGGCGGCGCGACCGTGGCCGGGAATGTGCTTGATGACCGGCAAGACACCGCCGTCCAGCAGCCCCTGGGCCATGGCCTTCCCAAGGGTCGCAATAAGTTTCGCATCGTTGCCGTAGGCGCGGTCGCCGATGACGTTATGGGCGCCCGGTTGCGGTACATCCAGAACCGGTGCGCAATCGACGGTGACGCCCAAGTCCGACAGTTCCACCGCGATCAATACAGCGTTCAACCAGACCGCTTCCAGGGCCATGTCCAAATCTTTTTCCGCCAGCCCTGCTAAAACTGAAGCCGCGGGGGCATCGCGCCAATGGGGTGGTTTCAAGCGCTGGACCCGGCCGCCTTCTTGGTCGATTAGGATGGGGGTGGCGGGGCGGCCGCTGATTTCCTTGAGCTCGGCAACCAGCCGGATTACTTGGCGCGCATCCTGGCAATTGCGTTCAAACAGGATGAACCCCGTGGGCCGGGTTTCCGAAAAGAATCGTTTTTCCGCAGCTGTCAACGACGGCCCGGAACAGCCGAAAATAATCGCTTTTGGATTTGCCACGCCCGGAACCCGTTTATTTTTTTTCAGGTCTGATGACTAAGCAGCCGATCTGCCGTTCGGCCAATTGGCGGCACAATTTGCGCGCCGCCCCCTCTTCGGCGAAGGGACCGGCGCGCAACCGGTAAAAAATTCCCTTGGCCGGGCCAAGGTCGGCCTTGGTCACGGTCAGCCCAAGGTTCCCTAAAAGATCCAGGTTCTTCGTCCGTATGCGCGCCCATTCGGTTCTCGCCCCTTGCGGCGAGCGGGCGGCGGCAAGCTGTATCAGGTAGGCCTTGCTTCGGGGAATGGCAACGGGCGCCCCCTTATCCGCCACCGGGGCCGGAGGAGATGGGGCAGTGGAAGACGGGGCGGTGGAAGACGGGGCCACGCTGGCGGGTTTCATAGGCACCGGGGCTTTTTGGGGAGGCGCTTTTTTTGGCGCCACAGGTTTTGGTGTAACCGGTTGCGGTTTGCTTTTGGCCGAAGAGGAAAACGGAGACGTCGAATTTGCCGTCGCTGAAGGAGCCTGAGGGGGCGGCGGCGGGGCCGGTCGTTTGGCCGTCACGACATCCTTGACCGTCGGCACCTTGGCGACGGGCTTGGCTTTCTCAGGCCCCTTGAGTACCGATTTTTTGGATTCCGCAGGCTTGGCTGAAACAATTTTTTCAGCCACCGGCGGTTTTGCTGTTTTGGTGGGCTTGGGGAGCAGCTTTTCCGGCGGCGGCAATAAACGCTCGGGCCCCCGGCTGTCCCCTTCGCCCGTTTTGCCTTCCTGAATACGTCCGTAGACCAGCTTGTCGCGGTCGGGAACGCGAAGCCCGCCCGGATTATCGGGGCGCACCTTGACCGGCCCCTTGGCCGCTTTAATCAACGGAATTCCCGTCTCGACAGAGCCCCACATTCGGGTCAACTGGTCGCCGAAAAAGACAATGCCGCCACCGACGCCGGCAACCACAAGCACGATCATAAATAACTTCAGAAACCACCCGCTTTTTTCAGGCGCGGAAGCCACCGGCTCGAATTCCAAAGCATCCGACGCCGTGACCTTGATTTCCGTTTTACCGGTAAGGGCCATTCAGAGAATCTCCATAACCCTTGTATTATATTGGAACACGGGCACAAGCGTCATGACGTTCTTGACCTCAAGTCATAAAGCCTCAGGTGTTCATCCAGGGCAAAGCGGTCGGTCATGCCGGCGATATAATCGGCCACCACCTGGGCCTGGATTTCCGGCCCTTCCCCTTCCAGCTTTTGACGCCAGTCGGTGGGCAGGCATTCCGGTTCTTCCTGGAATATCTCGAACAATTCCCTGACAATGCGTCTAGCCTTGGACGTCATGCGGTTAAGCCGGTAATGGCGGTACATGTTATCAAATAAAAACTTCTTCACCGCCTTCTCGTTGGCCTCCATTTTTTCGGAAAAACCAACGACCCGTGCGCCGAGGCTGCGAATTTCGTCCACCGAGGTCACTTTGGCGTCACCGATCCGGGTCCTTGTTTCCGCCAACAGGTCTTCAACCATTTCACCGATCAAGCGGCGAACGGCTTCGTGGATAAGCCGGGATTCGTCCAAATCGGGATAATCCTTCATGACCTGGGCGAAGATCGGCCCGGCCAACGGCACGTCGGCAAGGTCGCGAATGCTGAAAAGCCCGGCCCTGAGCCCGTCGTCGATGTCGTGATTGTTATAGGCGATGTCGTCGGCCAGAGCCGAGGCCTGGGCTTCACCGCTGGCGAAGGTGCCCAATTTCAAGTCCTGCAACTCAGCGTATTCGGCGATGACGCGAGGCAATGGCTTGTCATTGGCGCCGCCAATTAGCGGGCCGTTGTGCTTGACCACGCCTTCCAGCGTTTCCCACGTCAGGTTGAGGCCGTCAAACCGGGCGTAACGTTCTTCCAGTTTGGTGATGACGCTCAGCGATTGTGCGTTGTGGTCGAAGCCGCCGAAAGGTTTCATGACGTCTTTTAGCGCGTCCTCGCCGGCGTGGCCGAAAGGCGGATGACCGAGGTCATGGGCCAATGCCAGCGCCTCGCCCAGATCTTCGTTCAGGTTCAGCGACCGGCAAATGGAACGCGCGATTTGCGAGACTTCCAGCGTGTGGGTCAAACGGGTGCGGTAGTTGTCGCCCTCGTGGTTAACAAACACCTGGGTTTTGTATTCCAAGCGGCGGAAGGCGGCGGAATGGATGATGCGGTCGCGGTCGCGTTGGAAACACCGCCGGGTGGCGCTTTCCGGCTCCGGATGAAGCCGTCCCAGGCTGGCATCCTCAAAGCAGGCATAAGGCGCTAGGCCCGGCGCGGATTTCAGCGGTTCCGTCATAGGGCGAAATTACCCTTAGGCCCAGCCTTGAGCAACGGACATATCGCGGCCAGTACCTTTTTTGGCCAAAGACTGGTATATCAAGCGTCTCGTTGGGCTAATTCTGGAGAATACCCACCTGTGCTGACCATTAAACGCCTGTCACTGGCCGACGCGCAGAAGCTGATCAAGGGGGCGAAAAAGCGGGCCCAGAAGATCGGCGTCGCCATGTGCGTATCCGTAGCGGACGAATCGGGGACCCTGATCGCGTTCGAGCGCATGGACGGGGCCAAGGTTCTGAGCGTCGGGCTTTCCGCCGACAAGGCCTTTACCGCCGCCACCTCAAAGCGCCCGACCCATGAATACAACGAATTGTGCCAGCCCGGTAATTTGGTGTTCGGTATTCACACCTCGTCGGGCGGTCGGTTTTCCGTCGTCGGCGGCGGCTATCCGGTATTTTCGGGGAAGACGGTCGTCGGCGGCATCGGCCTGTCGGGCGGTTCCGCCGAGCAGGACATGGAATGCGCCGAAGCCGCTATCAAGGCCTTCAAGAACTAAGAGCAATTGACATCGGCCCCAGACGCACTACATAAGAGACAGCCTAAACAAAGGGTTATGAAATGCCGGAAGCATCGACTGACAAGACGGGGAGCGACACGGGTAACAAGCTGACCATCACCGATTCCTGCGCCAAGCGCATCAAGGAACTGCGTGACATGGAAGGCAACGGAGCCCTGATGCTGCGCGTCGCCATTTCCGGCGGCGGTTGTTCGGGATTCCAATACGGGTTCAGCCTGGACGAAAAAATCGCCGACGATGATCTGACGTTCGAGCACAATGACGCCAAGGTCGTCGTTGATGTGGTTTCCTTAGGCCTCCTTGAAGGTTCGCAAGTCGATTTCACCGAGGATTTGGGCGGCGCCTTTTTCCAGATTTCCAACCCCAACGCCACGGCCAGCTGCGGCTGCGGATCGTCGTTCTCGGTCTAACTCATTTTCATTCCATCAGTGGCTTTTGATCCACGCCGCAATGGCGTCCACGACCTTGTCCTCCATATCGAGGAACCCGTGGTGGGATTGCGACCCGCATGCCCTGCCCTCGCCGCCGCCGCCCCTGGAGCCGCCTTCAAAAATCATGAGTTCGGACGCTTTCGAGCCGGTCAGGCGCGCCTTGATGTCCTTGGCCCCGGAAACGGGTGTAACGGAACATCCGTCTTCCTGGTGATGGGCCACCAGCACCGGGATTTTGATGCTTTCCAGTTTATAATCGAGGACGTTGCCGCCGTGTTTGTTCGAGACGCCGACCGTCGACGTCAGCACCACGCCATCCGGCCCGCCATCCTTAATATTCGCCGCCGCATTGGCTGCCGATGTCGAACCCCGGCTCGTTCCCACCAACCATAGGGGCAGCCCCGGATATGTTTTCCGAAGCTTAGCCATCGCCTTTTTTATATCGCCGGCGTGTTCTTCGGTCATGCGGTAATCGAAGGTCAGGCCTTCCCCCTTGCGGTGATCGGACGGCGCGTCGAACAGCACGGTCAATAAACCTTTATCGACGAATTTCTGCCGCGTCCGGGTCAGGAAATTTCCCTTCGTGCCCTTGAAGGTGCCGTTGTTCTTGACGATGACCTTGCCGTGGCCACCCGGAAAAAGAACGGCGATGGCCTTGGCGTCCCCGGGGTCAAAGGCCAGCATCTTCAAAAAAACGCCATCGCGGGGTTTGATCTTGAGCACTTCCGCCGCCGAGACGGAAGAAGCGGCGAGAACGGCGAAACAAAGTAAAAAAACCAGGGTCCGGATATAAGCCATTTTTAATTCCCTTTTCAGGCTTGCATTCATTATGACGCCGTTTGAAAGTTAACGCCGCTTTTACGTCCATTTCAACTGAAAGTAATTTTGTGATCAAGATTGCAACCTGGAACGTCAACTCGATCAAGGCGCGGCTGCCCCGGGTCTTGGAATGGCTATCTGAATTCAAGCCCGACGTCGTTTTGTTGCAGGAAACCAAGACCATCGACGAAGGCTTCCCGGTACTGGAAATCGGCGATGCCGGCTACAACATCGAAGTCTCGGGCCAGAAGACTTATAACGGCGTCGCCATCTTGTCGAAATTCCCGATCGAGGTCGAACTAACCGCCCTTCCCGGCGATGAGGCGGATGAACAGGCCCGCTATATAGAAGCCCTGGTGACGGGCGACAAAGGGGCCGTCGTCCGCGTCGGCTCGATCTATCTTCCCAACGGCAACCCGACCCGCGACGAAGACGGTAAGGATTCTGAAAAATTCCTCTACAAGCTCAGGTGGATGGACCGCTTGCTCGCCCACGTTCAAGACCTGCTAAAGACCGAAGACGTCTTTGTCCTCGGCGGCGATTACAACATCTGTCCCACCGATGATGATGTCTACAACGCCGCCGCGTTCGCCGATGACGCGCTGTGCCGGCCGGAAAGCCGGGGCCGTTTCCGCCAACTCATGCACTTAGGCCTGACCGATGCCTTGCGCGCCTTCAATACGGCGCCGCATCTGTACAGTTATTGGGATTACCAGCGCGGCGCCTGGCCCAAGGATAACGGCCTGTTGATCGACCACCTGTTGCTAAGCCCGCAAGCCGCCGACCGGCTGCAAGGCTCAGGCATCGACAAGACGCCCCGGGGCAAGGAAAAAGCGTCCGACCACACGCCCGTTTGGTGCGAATTGGAGGATTGATGGTGAAAATCGCCTTCCTCGGCACCGGCAACATGGGGACCGGTATGGCCAAGTGCTTGATCGGGGCCGGGCATAGCCTGTCCGTCTACAACCGCACGGCGGAAAAGGCTAAAACTCTTGTCCGACTCGGGGCCAGCCTTGCCGCAACACCCAGAGAAGCGGCCACGGGCGCCGACGCCGTGATCGCCATCGTTGCCGATGATAAGGCCTCGGCTTCCATCTGGCTCGGTGATGACGGTGCGTTGGCAGCCGCAACAAATGCCAACCCCTTCGCCATCGAATGTTCGACCCTGTCCCACGATTGGGTCTTGGAATTGGCAGGCAAGGCGATTGATCAGGGCTTTCGTTATATCGATTGTCCGGTGACGGGAATCCCGGAACAGGCCGAGGCCGGCGCCCTGGCGCTGTTGGTCGGCGCCGATGACGGTGACTTAAAGGAGGCGGAATTATTTTTAAAAGCCTTCTCCACCGAAACAATCCATTTCGGCCCCGTCGGCGCGGGAACGGCTTATAAGCTGATGGTCAACCTGATGGGCGCGGTGCAGATTGCCGGTGCCGCCGAAGGCATGGCGATGGCCGAAAAGGCCGGGCTCGACCCCGGACAAGTGGCCGATGCCCTTGGCCGCAGCGCGGCGGCCAGCCGCCAGGTCATCCGCACGACAAAACGCATGGCCGACGATGGCCATAAAGACGGGGGCCATGACCGGGACATCACCTTTTCGGGGAAGCTGCGGCTCAAGGATGTCCTTTATGCCCTCCGGCTGGCCGATAAGCTGGGCCAGAAAACACCCTTCGGCGATACGGCGCAGGGCGCCTTCCAAAAGCTCGTCGACGAGGGCTGGGAGGAAATGAACGAAACCAAGATCATCGACGTGCTGCGGTCCCAGTCTTAGTCCTAGTCCCCTTCCCCCTCCCCGGCGCGTTCCTTTGCATCCAGGAACTCCAACAACTTCGGCCAGTCCTGGCCGGGCGTCTCGAATTTCAAGGCGACGGCCCCGTCGTCCTGGATGCGGACCACGATACCGGTGATTTCGATGCTGGAGACCTTGTCGCCCATAGGCGTGCGCACGGCGAAAGACCCCGTCGTGCCCTCGGGCGGGGGGTTGTTCCAGTTTGCGATGAGAATGCCTGTGGCTGAAACGTTTTGGACCGGACAGACGACACCGGCGACGATGGCATCCACGGATGTCAGGCTATAGCGCTGGTTGACCCGGTTAAAATCGTTCATGCCGCCGCCCCTGCTTAAGTCCCCGTCTTAGGTGCCCGTATTAGGTGCCCGTATTAGGTGCCCGTCTAAGGGGCTCGTCATTGATAACACGGACTTGTTTTTCGGGCCACCGCTGCCGACGGGGGCCGAAAGCGGCCGATTATAGTAATTTCACGGGAATCCGAAGACATAACGCCCCTATGTATTCTGACATACAAGGATATGCTACTGACACATTCGTGAAAAAATTATGGATTAGGTTAACTGCCATTGGCCTTAAAGGGGCCGCGATGATTGGAACAAGAAAGAATAGGACGATACCAATGGCTGTCGATATGAAAATGTCCATCCTGGTGGTCGACGACTACCAGACCATGCTTAGAATTTTAAGTAACCTTTTAAAACAACTGGGTTTTCAAACGTGCAGTCGGCTCAGGACGGCGGCGAGGCTTTGACCCTGCTCAAATCCAACCACATCGACTTCATCATTTCCGACTGGAATATGGAACCGATGACGGGTATCGAGCTGCTCAGGGAGGTGCGCGGCGATGAAAAGCTCAAACACATTCCCTTCATCATGGTCACCGCCGAAAGCAAAACAGAAAATGTGATCACCGCGCAACAGGCGGGCGTTTCTAACTACATCGTAAAACCGTTCAACGCCGAGACGTTGAAGGGCAAGATGGAATCGGTTCTTGGGGCATTCTAATGGACAAACGGCAAAGGCCGTTCACATCTGAAAGACGGATTGCAGAGATAACCGGATCGCAGAATGCGATTTCCAATGATGATCTGCTTGAAGCCTTCCAAGACCTGTCCCGGTACGTCCGGGAAGTACTGAGCCGCGACGCCGTTGCGCTTGCGGCGCAACCAGATGCTCCTGCGGAAATTATCGCCGAAATCCCTGTTGAAGAAGAAATACAAGTCGTCGAAGAGCCCGTAGCGGATTTACCAGAATCTTCGCCGGACCTGACGCTCATCAAACAGCAAATCGCGACCTTAAGAACCGCCAATGCCGACGAGGACAAGCTGGTGTTGGCGCGCGACGAACTGGAAACCGTGGTCGAGATCACCGACAAGGCGGCCAACGAGATCATGAACCAGTCCGACGAAATCCAGAAGGTGATCGACAAATTTCGCCAAGAAAATTCCGCCGGCAATACCGATAATTTAGAAGGTCATTTCGCCGCCCTAGAAATGATCGCCACAAATCTTTTGATGGCTTGCGAATTTCAGGACCTGACTGGCCAGCGGATCAACAAAGTCAAGAACACCATTCACGGGCTGGAAGAACAGATCGGGGAGATTTTCCAAGCCCTCGACATTACCGAGGGCACCGGCGATGGCGGCCTGAATACCGTTGCCGCCGATGACGCCCGCCCCGACCAGGATCTCCTGCACGGGCCGCAAGACGAAGGCGAAGGCATCAGCCAGGCCGATATCGACGCCATGTTCGATTGAGAACTAATCTCCCCTATCCCCCGTACCGTTTCCCCCATTCCAACAGCGTTTTCAACACCGGCTCCAAGGCCCGGCCCTTGTCGGTCAGGTAATATTCGGCGCGGGGCGGGTGGTCGGTGTATAGGCGCTTGGCGATGACGTCCTTTTCCTCCAGGCCCTTGATGCGCGCCGACAGGGTGTTGGGGGCGATGCCGGCAAGCGATTCCTCGAAGTCCTTGAACCGCCGGGGTCCGTAAAAGAATAGATCGCGCACGATCAACAGCGTCCAGCGTTCGCCGACGATGTCGAGCGTTTTGGCGACCGGGCAGTGCGAGCCGAAAGATTTAGGCATGAGAAATAAATAACGCATAGAGTACAAAAAATAAAGTAACTTTTTTTTGACAAGTCATTATGAGCTTTCTATGCTGTTATTTAAATTAACGCCAACCCCGGAGCCCCCATCGTTATGACCGCCGCCGCTTTGACCATCACCCCCCTTTTCGCCGCCATTCTCGGCATCCTTTACTTGGCCCTTGCCGTCCACGTCATCCGCGGCCGTTACCAGCACCGCCTCTCCTTGGGCGATGGAGGAAACGAGTCTTTCGCCCGGCGCATTCGGGCGCATGGCAATTTCGCCGAATACGTCCCCCTGTCGCTTCTGCTGATGGCTTTCGCCGAGCTGGGCGGCTCCAGCGGGGTTGTGATTTACGGCATCGGCGCGGCGCTCGTCACCGGGCGCATGCTGCATGCCTATGCCCTGGCCCTGACCGATAGCAACATGATCGCCAGGCGTTACGGCATGATCCTGACCTTCGCCTCTATCGTTGCCGGTATCGGCGCCTGCCTTCGCGTTTCCTTGTTCTCCTGAACCCCGTTGACCCTTGCGCCGGGCTTCCCTTCGCCGTAAACCTTTAAGAAACGAACACTTAAATGGCCCCTTCCAAACGGCAGGGGCAGCGAGGGAGGATATGCCATGAATGCCAAGGTCTTCGATAAGTCGAAAATGCCCAGCCGCCACGTTACCGAGGGGCCGGAACGGGCGCCGCACCGGTCTTTCCTGTACGCCATGGGGCTGACGGAAGAGCAAATTCATAAGCCCCTGGTCGGCGTCGTCACCTGTTGGAACGAAACGGCGCCGTGTAATATTACGCTGATGCGCCAGTCCGCCGTCGCCAAGGAAGGCGTTAACGCCGCCGGCGGCACGCCCCGCGAATTCACCACCATCACCGTCACCGCCGGCATCGCCATGGGCCCCCAGGGTATGAAGTCGTCGCTGGCGAGCCGCG
>JABMOY010000035.1 GCA_013203955.1 Rhodospirillales bacterium
CACCGGGTCGATGCGGCTGCCCAGGGATTCGATAATCCCTCGCAGGTTCTGGTTCAGACTGGTCCAGGGCTTAAGCGAAACGGCGTCGCCGATCTTGATGCGGCCAGTATATTCCTCGGGCAGGTTGAATTCCACCAGCAGGGCCGAGCGGTCATCCAGAGTGGCGATCTGGGTGCTTTCGGAAACCCGGTCCCCTTTCCTGACGTCGGTCAGGCCGATGATGCCGTCGAAGGGCGCGTATACGGTGCGGTCGCTCAGGTTCGCCTTGGCCTGGTCGAGTTGCAACCTTGCGGTTTCCAATGCGGTCTGGGCCGTTTCCAGGCGCGATACGGACGCAGCCCCGGACGGGATCAGTTTTTCCAGCCGCTTCATTTGCCGCCGGACATCTTTTTCCGTGACCTCGGCGAGGCGCACGGCGAGGCGCTGGTGCTTGTCGTCGAGGCGCAGCAATGCGGCGCCTTTCTTGACGGACTGCCCGGCCCGGAAGGCGACTTCCACGACTTCACCGGCGACGGAGGGATAGAGCGATGCGGACTTCAGGGCCTCGCTGGTTCCGATGGCGCGCACGAGCACCCTGTCCTTGGCCAGACCGACGGCTTCGGTCAGAACCGGCGTCGCCGAAGATCGTTTGCCCGATGCCCCGCCGCCGGGTGGGGCGGCGTTGTTGGTGCCAAGTAACAACACCCAACCGATCGCCAAAATGACGGCCAGAACGGCGGTAATGGTAATCTGCGAACGCAACGGCATGACGGTGACCTGAATTTTTCGATACAAAGCTTTCCCAGGGACGGCGGTTAATACCCCCTTAATTTAACCCTTCGACACCTCGCTTACCAGCCGCCGCATGAAATCCTCGCCCTTGGCAATTTGCTCGAGTGTAATGAACTCGTTGGGCCCGTGGGCCTGGGCGATGTTACCGGGGCCGCAGACGACGGTCGGGATATCGGCGCGGGATTGGAACAAACCGGCCTCGGTGCCGAAGGCGACCTTGGCGTGGTCGTTGCGCCCGGCCAGCGCCTTGACGAAGACGACGACATCCTCGCCGGGGTCCATCTCGAGACCCGGCATGTCGTTATAGCAGTTGATGGTGAAGCCGGTGTCGGGACCGACGGCGTGCATCCGGGGCTCCAGGGTCTGGGTGACGTAATCGCGGATTTCACGCTCCAGCGCATCCGGGTCCTCAATCCCTAAGTAACGGAATTCGAATTCAAAACTGCACGACCGGGGCACGATGTTGAGCTGCACGCCGCCCTGGATGAGGCCCGTGTGCGCCGTTGAATGGGTGACTTCGTAGAGGTCGTCATAAGGGCCTTCGGCTTCAAACCGCCGGGCCATGCCTTTAAGATAAGTAATCAGCTCGGCCGCGTATTCGACGGCATTGACGCCTAGGGGCGCCAGCGCCGAATGCGCCTCCAGCCCCTGCACTTGGGCGGTGAAGCTGCGCTTGCCCTTGTGCCCGGTGACGACCTGCATGGAGGTCGGTTCGCCGACGATGCACATGGCCGGCTTGATCGGCATGCCGTTGAGCTTTTCGATCAGGCGGCGGACGCCGATGCAGCCGACTTCCTCGTCATAGGAAAAGGCCAGATGAATGGGGGTCTTGAGGCCGCTTTTAAGGAAATCCGGCAGGAACGCCAGCACTAGGGCGATAAAGCTTTTCATGTCTGCCGTGCCGCGTCCGTAAAGCTTGCCATCCTTTTCGGTCACGACAAACGGGTCGGTGTCCCACGATTGGCCGTCCACGGGCACGACATCGGTATGGCCCGACAGCATGATCCCGGGTACCTCGGGGTCGCCCAGGGTCGCGTACAGGTTGGCCTTGGTGCTTTCCTCGTTATGGACCAGGGTGCTGTCGATGCCGTGGCCGGAGAGTATTTCTTGGACGAAGGCGATCAGCGCCAGATTCGATTCCCGGCTGGTGGTGTCGAAGGCCACCAGCTTCTTGATCAGGTCAATGCTTGCGGGTTCGGGCATATTTCGCTCTCTGAAGGCCGTGTTCGTGGTACAAAATTGACGGAACGGCCACAGTTTGCAAGCTTCTCTGGGATATGAACGAAAATCTACATTTAAAGATCAGGGAAAATCTGGTGGCCTGCCGGGCCGACCAGTTCCAGTTCCTGTCCGATCTTATCAAAACGCCGTCGGAAATCTCGCCCGGTGACATGGAACCTGTTGTCGGCCTGACGGTTAAGGCGTTGAAGGAAATGGGCTTCGGCGTCGAGCGCCACGAGGTGCCGAGCGACCTAGCCGCCGGTAGCGGGCTTTCCAACCTCACCAACCTTGTCGTCCGCCATGAATTTGCGGCCGGTCCCATCGTCGCGCTGGCCGCCCATGGCGACACCCGAAAAGCGACCGCCGGCTGGACCCAAGATCCCTTCGGTGCCGTCATCAAGAACGGAACCCTTTACGGTCTGGGCGCGATCTCGAAGGCCGACTTGGCGGTCTACGCGCACGCCCTGGTGGCGCTTCGCGACGCCCGGCCCGATCTTTCCGGCACCGTGGAATTGCATTTTACCTTCGACTGC
The DNA here is from genome assembly GCA_013203955.1 of Rhodospirillales bacterium. Lineage (GTDB taxonomy): Bacteria > Pseudomonadota > Alphaproteobacteria > Rhodospirillales > Casp-alpha2 > Casp-alpha2. Next base: position 2,526 of record JABMOY010000035.1, read on the forward strand.
GCCCAGGACGGCGAATTAGGCCCGGGGTGGCTGTTGAAGAACGGCATCGTCAACCCCGATTACGCGCTCGGCAGCGGTTGTTCCTATGGCATCGGAACCTCGGCCATGGGGGACTTGCAGTTACAGGTGGAAATCACCGGGACGGCGCTGTCAACGGCGCAAGCCGCGACCCGGGCCGCGGGCGGGGTCGTTGCCGATGCCTTGGAAGCCGCCGTCGGCGTGATGGCCGCCCTTTATAAGGCGCGCGACGACATCGCCAAAATCCGCTCTGACATTCCGGGGATCGGCTCGCCGAGTTTGGTCATCGGCGAAATCGAAGGCGGCGAACGCCCCGATGAAGCGCCCGGAAAGGTCGTCTTCGGGCTGGGGCGGGACTTGATTCCAAATGAAACCCCCGCCGCCGTGGAGGCCGGCCTGATCCGCCTTATCGCCGACGCCGCCAGTCAATTTGACGGTGTTGTTTGCAAAATCAGCAGGGTCAAGTTGTCGCCGCCGATGAAGGCGGGACCGGCTACCGACAAGCTGTCGGGAATCCTCGAAGGGCGGGCGGCAGACGTCATGGGCGGCCCGGTTTGGGTCTACGGCGTGCCCTATGATCCCGGCAGCCGCCATTATGCGGCTCTCGGCATTCCGACGGTGCTTTACGGCGCCGGACCGGGGACCCTGGAAGAAGCCCATGCCGGCGGTCCCGACGAACGGCTGGTTTTAGACGATTTGCGAAAAGCCACGGAAGTCACCGCCCTGGCGCTGGCCGATTTCCTGAAACCTGCGGCTTAACAGCCGGAAGCGCAGTTGCCACCGCTGTCGAATTCCATGGTCCGGCCACTCAACGGAATATGCACCGGCACCTTGACCGCCTTCATGAAGGTTTCCGTCCGGGTTCCGGCAATGACCTTGCCGCCCTTGGTTGCTTCTTCGTTGGCGTGCGACGCGATCACGGACGCCGGCTTGACCAGGTCATTGATCACGTAGGCGGCTTCCATAGGCCCGGTGGTATAGGTGTCGCCGATGTTCATGACCACGAGCTTGGCCTTGTAATGGCCGCGCACCACCGTGTCCTGCTCGGCGGTGATACCGGTATCGCCGGAAAGATAGAGGACCAGCCCATTTGTAAAGGTCAAGACGAACCCCGTCGGCGGACCGACATAGCCGGCAATCCCGGCCGCTTTCATGGATTTGCCAAGCTCGCCGCCGATATATTCCGGCGCTAGGCCGTTGGAATGGACGGCAGGGACGGTGGTGATCTTGACGCCGCCGACCTTTTTGGATGCGCCGAAGCGAATGAGAACAGAATTTTTCGGGTTGCCGCCCAAGGACTTCAGCTTGCCGGCGAAGAACCGGGGCATTTCGCTTCCCGCGATGATCTTGGCGTTCTTGGCCAAGGCGATGTTGACGGCACTGGTATTAGGTGTGGCGGAGACGGACGTATCCGGCTTGCCGCAAGCTCCGGCGTTGACGGCCTTGGTGTGCTTGTTGCCGGCGTGATCGCCGTGCATGTGGCTGACCAGGATGGCGTCGATCTTGCCCAAGCGCGGATCGCCGGGACCGGCGACGGAGCGGCCTGGATCATAGAGAATCCGCGTGCCGTCCGGATCCTCAAAGATCATTGCCCGGTCGAGCTTGCAGAACTCGCCGGTTATGCCGCCGAGCGGTGTGATTTTAATGTTTGCCGCCCATGCCGGACCAGCCGAGTAGGCGGCCAAGGCGAAGGCGACGCTAAGCATCATCAAAGTCTTTTTCATGGTTTTCCCCCAAAGGTTTACTTTTGAAAACGCGTGCTTCTTTCCTGGCGGAAGTTTGAGGGTTTTTGGAGGCAATTTCCAGAGCGATGTTTCGCGTTTAAGCGGGGAATGCTTCCACTGCCTTGCTGAGCCACCCTTTTGGATCATCGGGGGCGCCGTCGGCGGGCAGGATGCCGACCGAAAGGGCTTTAAGCGGGCCATCGCAGACGAAATTAAGCACCGTGGCTTTCTTTTTGACGCCGTAGGAATGCGAAATCCAGCCTTCGCCGGTCATCGCCGTCCAGCCTTCATCGCCGCCCTGGACGAGAAGAAAATCGGGGCCTGCTGATTTAAGCCGCCAAATTCCGGGGCCTGTTTCTTCGATGTCGATGCCTAAGGCTAGGTGATAAGGGATGCGGACGGAATGATCGCCGTCTCCTTCGAACCTGTCGGCGATGGCTAGGCGGTGGGTTTTCTTATCCAGCATAATCCCGCGCACCGGGGTGACAGGATTGTCCAGGCGCTGAAAACCGGAGTGGGCGCCGATGAAGATGTCGGCTTGCGGGCTTGTCTGCCAATGGCGGACATCGGGCTTGGCATCGTCCATCAACGTCCACAGGAAATTGGGGTCGACGAAGCGGTTCTGTTCCTGGTGGTCGATGATCGGTGTGTTGTGGAAGGCGGTTGAACGGAAATCGTTTCGCCAGTCGGCATCGACGGAATAGACATAAGTCCCGCAATCGGTCAGCAGATGCTGGCCCGCCAGTACCGCTTCGAAGGACAGGCAATCGTTGTGGCCGTGGCCGCCGCGCCCGGCCATGCCGACCGGTCCGCAATCGATGAAAACATGATCCGGTCCGTTGCGCATGATGTAGACGCCGCCGTCGGGAAAGGCCTGGGACTCGGGAATTTCCGCCGCCGTCGGCATATTTGCCACTTCAGGCCCCAGCACCCAAAACACCTCGGGCCCGAAATCCGTGGCCTTGGCGATAAGGTCAACGTCGTCGAAGGCGAGGCCGACCAGGGCGATCAGGTAGCGGTGGTCGGTCATGGTCTCGGGGTGCAGAGCAAAAGGCAGGACGCGACCGTCGTCGGCGTCCCCCCACAAAGGCGATGAGCCGTCTTCGCGGCTGTAGGCGGCGATGAATTCCGCCATTTTGATCAGCCGGTCGGCGTATTTGTGAGAAACGGCCCGGCCCACTGCGCACCGGTAAAGGGCAGGCAACAGGAACAGCTCCAGGACCAGCCGCTGGTAGGCGGCGGACACTTCGAAATCGACGCCGTCGGGGAAAACCTGTTTCGGCAGTTCGTCTTCGAGGATGCGCCAGCCTTCTTCCTGCCAGGATTGGGGCGCTTTGGCGTCTCCGAAAAACAAACCCATCACCACCAACCCACAGGCATCGGCGAGCAGGTGGTTGCCGTTGATGTCGGACCATTCCAGGTGGCGGGCGGTAAAGTCGCCGTGCAGGTAAAGCAGCTTCAGAAAATCCCGGCGGAAGCGATCATCGCTCCAGGCGGCGGTTTGGTGAAAGACCCGGAACAACCAGACCAGCGATATACCGCGCAGCGCCACGTCCATGGTGCAGGCCCAGTTGACGCCTTGGGACAGCGGGTTGGCGGGTGTCCATTCGTCGATGATCTCGGCGGTGGCCTTGGCGTAGCGTTCGTCGCCGGTCATCAGATAGGCTTGGCCCGCCGGGATCAGCCATTGCAGGCGCGACAATTCCCACGGCACCTTGACGTCGCTGGTCCGGTGCAGGTCCAGAACATTGAGGCGGCGGGACGCGACAATCGGCCAGCCGTAGCCGCTTTTAAAATCCTTGTGCCATTGGATGGGCCGACCCAGTTCGACCGGGCCCGACCCCAACAGGTCGACGCGGCGGTCGACGGCGTCTTCGGCGGCTTTGATGATATGGGCCGCATCGCCGGGGCAGGCGCCTTCGTAATCTTCGGCCTTGATGGGGCCGGTGAAGGTGGGGAAGGGGGCATCCGCCAAACGCGCCCACAGGCTATCGACGCTGCCGGCGTTTAATTTTTCCAGCAGCCCATCGGGGGTCAACGTCCGGGCGCGGGTATGGGCCCGATGCTGGTGCCATTCGGCACAAACCTGGCGGACCAGCCAGCGGGCGATCACATGGGGTGGTTTGCGCCAGCCCCGGCGGAGGAGTTCGATGAGGCGTTTTGTCATCCTGATTTGTGGTGTTCGAGAAACCATTCGTAAGTGCGGGCCAGCCCTTCGGCGAGAGGAGTCTTTGCCGTCCATCCCATTTCAGCGATGAGGGTGCTATCCAGAAGTTTTCTAGGGGCACCATCGGGTTTGCCGGTATCGAAATCCAATTCGGCTTTCAGTCCGACGGCCCGGACGATGGTTTCAGCCAGTTCCCGGATGCTCAGTTCCTCACCCGTGCCAATATTGACCTGCAGCGGATCGGAATAGCGTTGCAACAGGAAGACCAAGGCGTCCGCCAGATCATCCACGTACAGAAATTCGCGCATCGCCTTGCCGGAACCCCAAACGGGGAGGGTGGGTTCGCCGTTTTTCTTGGCCTCGTGGGCCTTGCGCAGGAGCGCCGGAACGACGTGAGAGGATGCAAGATCGAAGTTGTCTGCGGGCCCGTAAAGGTTGATCGGCTGTGCCGAAATAAAATCGCACCCGTATTGCTTCCGGTAGGCTTGGCATAGTTTGATGCCGGCGATTTTAGCGATGGCGTACCATTGGTTGGTTTCTTCCAACGGCCCCGTTAGAAGCGAGTCTTCGGCCATCGGTTGCGGCGCCATTTTGGGGTAAATGCAAGCCGAGCCTAAGAACAGGAGTTTCTCGACGTCCGTTTTCCAGGCGGCTTGGATGACGTTGGCCTCAATGGCGAGGTTGTCGTAAATGAATTCGGCCGGCCGGCTGTCGTTGGCAAGGATGCCGCCGACGGTTGCGGCGGCTAGGATAACAGCATGGGGACGGTTTTTTTCCATCCAGGCTTCGACATCGGCCTGGCGACGTAGATCGACCTCGCCCCGGGTCGCCGTTAACACTTCGCAGTCTTCATTTGCTAGACGCCGAAGCAAAGCCTTGCCGACCATGCCCCCATGGCCGGTAACCCAAATCTTTTTACCCTTGAGAGAATAAAGGAGTTCTGCTTCTTGGGGCATCACGCGTCCCTTTTTGATTTCATGGCCTCCAGGTCCGAGCGCATCATCCAGCGGACGATCACATGGGGCGGTTTGTGCCAGCCCCAGCGGATGAGTTCAAACAGGCGCATCGTCATCGCCATGGTGAGAATAGGAGGCTACCCAGGCAAACGCCATCCCGGCCTATTACGCCAATGACGAGGATAACTTTACCAGACATCTTTGGGCCGTTCATTTCCATCATGCAATTCAGCTTCTCTACACTGGCGGAATGTATGGTGTTCGTCCAGATGATGGATAGGCCTTTGTTATGAGTTTATCCAAAGACGCTGGAAATTGTTGATGAACGGGCTGCCAAGACCGGCAAAATTGACCATCCACCCAGAGGTTCAAAAGACCTAGCAGATTCCATTGCAGGGGTTGTTTACGGCCTTACTTGGAGAACAGAGACTTGGACCCGACACGGGATACCAACGCAGGAATACCAATCCAAAATTCGGAGCTTGAGAGAAACAGAAGATTGACCTCGGTGAAGGTGAGCATCGCGAGTATGGTGAGGCTTACACCAATAACAACGCGCTCAGTTTTGCAGTAATTTCATTCATCACCGCGTTCGGGGCTTTCCCCACCACTTCAATATCACGGACGTGCCGATCAAGGCTTTTTACTTGATCCGATAATACTGCACCAACAACGGGCAAACCCTCGGGGAGAACAACCTCGAAGGGATATCCTTTGATCGTCGTGGTAATTGGACAGACAACAACAAAAGTCGTTTTCTGATGGTATTCGCGGGGAGACAAGACAACCGCTGGTCGACGTCCCGCCTGCTCATGGCCGGCTTGAGGTGTAAAGGTTA
>JABMOY010000004.1 GCA_013203955.1 Rhodospirillales bacterium
CAAGAAGAAACCCGCCAAGCGTAAGACGGCCGCCAAGAAGAAACCCGCCAAGCGTAAGACGGCCGCCAAGAAGAAACCCGCCAAGCGTAAGACGGCTGCCAAGAAGAAACCAGCGAAGCGTAAGACGGCTGCTAAAAAGAAGCCGGCGAAGCGGAAACCCGCCAAGCGGAAACCTGCGAAGCGGAAACCTGCGAAGAAGAAGTAAGGTAGATAATGCAGGCTAAGAAAACGCCGTCGACGAAACGCAAGACGGCAAAGCGAACGGCTATTAAACGGACGCAGGCACGCAAGGTTCCGGTGCATGCCGAGAAAGCGGTCTGCGTCCGTCCAGCCACTCGACACCGCCCTGTTCGCAAAAAGGGCAAACCCGTTTTCACCGGTTACCGGCGTGAAAACGGGCGTGTCGGGGTTCGCAACCACGTAATCATTTTGCCGTTGGACGACCTGTCGAATGCCGCTTGCGAGGCGGTCGCCAACAATATCCCCGGCACCATGGCCCTGCCGCATCCGTACGGGCGTCTACAGTTCGGGGAAGACCTCGATCTACATTTCCGGACCCTAATCGGCACCGGCGCCAATCCCAACGTCGCCGCCTGCATCGTCATCGGTATCGAGCCGGTATGGACGCAGCGTGTCGTCGACGGTATCGCCAAGACCGGAAAACCGGTCGCCGGCTTCGCCATCGAACAAAACGGCGACCACAAAGTCATTCGGGCCGCCAGTGAACAGGCTAAGGAGTTCCTGCACTGGGCATCGGAAATACAGCGCGAGGAATGTTCCATCAAGGATCTCTGGATTTCGGTGAAATGCGGGGAATCGGACACCACCTCGGGCCTGGCATCGAACCCGACGGTCGGCAACTGCATCGACAAAATGGATGCTTGGGGCGCGACCACGTGCTTCGGCGAAACATCCGAAATTACCGGCGCCGAATTGAATTGCGCGGCCCGTGGCAAGACCAAGAAAATCGGCCAAAAATTCCTGAAAACCTGGCAGGCCTATATGGACGAGGTCATCGAGCCCTTCAAGACCGATGACCTTTCCGACAGCCAGCCGACCAAGGGCAATATCGAAGGCGGACTGACGACGATCGAGGAAAAGGCCTTCGGCAACCTTGAAAAAATCGGCAAGAAGGCCAAGTACATCGATGTCCTGGGCCCGGCCGAGGCGCCCCGCAAAGGGCCGGGTCTTTATTTCATGGATACCTCCTCAGCGGCCGCCGAATGCGTGACGCTCCAGGCCGCCGCCGGTTTCGTCGTCCATCTGTTCCCGACGGGCCAAGGCAACATCATCGGCAACCCCATCGAGCCGGTGATCAAGTTGTCCGCCAATCCCCGCACGGTGCGGACCATGGGCGAACACGTGGACCTGGACGTTTCCGGAATCCTGCGCCGTGAAATGACCATGAACAAGGCCGGTGATGCTCTCATCGACATCACCATGCGCACTTGCAATGGGCGCCTGACGGCGGCTGAAACCCTCGGCCACAAGGAATTCGTGCTGACGAAGCTTTATCGCAGCGCTTAAACAGCACCATGGCGCTTCAAAGCCTCGTTGATTTGCGAGACCTTGCCCTTAAGGTGCTGGTGGCCTCTGAAACCTCGCCCGAAAACGCCGAAATGGTGGCAAGTGCCCTGGTCCGGGCGGATGCCGACAACATTCCGTCGCACGGTGTCGCCCGTCTGCCGACATACGCCGATCAAGCGACGTCCGGCAAGACCGACGGCTTCGCCACCCCCGAAATCAGCCAGGTAGCAAGCGCCGTTATTCGTGTCGATGCCAAAAACGGCTTCGCCTATCCGGCCATTGCCTTAGGGCTGGCCCGGGCGGTGGATATCGTCACGGAGACCGGCGTGGTCGCCGTCGCCGTCGGAAATTCTTCTCATGGCGGCGTTTTGGGTCATCACGTCGAAGACATGGCGGATCGGGGGCTGGCTGCTTTGGGGTTCGTCAATACGCCCGCCGCCATCAGCCCCTGGGGTGGAAACCGGCCGCTTTACGGCACCGATCCCATCGCCTTCGCCTGTCCGCGCCGAGATTTAAGCCCCCTGGTCATCGACCTCAGCCTGACCAAGGTCGCCCGCGGCAAGATCAAGCTCGCCGCCGACCGTGGCGAGCCGATTGCCGGCGACGTCGCCACCGATGCCGACGGCAAGCTAACCACGGACGCCGCCCAGGCAATGGCGGGCTCACTGTTGCCCATCGGCGACGCCAAGGGGGCGGCGCTGGCGTTGATGGTGGAAATATTGACCGCCACCATGACCGGCTCCAATTACGGTTTCGAAGCCAGCTCATTTTTCAGTGCCGACGGTCCACCCCCCAACACCGGGCAGTTCTTCATCCTGTTCAATCCGGAAAGTTTGGGCGGGGAAGGCTTCGCCGGGCGAATCGAGGTCTTGATGGCCGCCATTTTGAACCAGCCGGGAACGCGGCTACCGGGCGACCGGCGCTTAGAGAACCGCCGGAAAGCCGAAAAGGATGGTGTCGATATCCCCGACGCCTTGCTGGCCGACCTGAAGGCGCGAGCCGGCGGGTAGAATATGGCCCATGAAAACAAGGTGTTGAAGTCCATCAATACGCCCGACGGCGGGCGCTGCGTCGATATATACCGACGCCCCGATGCCACCTTCGGGTTCGAGGAATTCCGCCGCGACACCGAAGACGCCCGGGGCTGGTTTCCTATCGGCCATCACGCGGGTCTGATTTTCGAGACGCAAGAGGCCGCTTTCACCCAGGCCAAAGCCAAAGTTCCTTGGTTAGCAGACGTCATCGGGGCAGATTAGTCGCGGCCTATCAGTTACTGGCTTAAAAAGTGGAAAACATGAAAAATATCGAAAGCGCCGTCGCGCAGCATTACGGGAATGACAATCTGGTGGCGCGTATTATGGCGGGGCTTGAAGCCGCCGGCGCCGACATTAATGTTCTGCAAATGGAGGACTTAGCCCCCGTCGACGAGTTTCATATCGGCGGCCGCGAAGCGACCAAACGCGCCGTCGCCAAGATGGCCTTGGGTCCCGACAGCCGGGTTCTCGACATCGGTTGCGGCATCGGCGGGGCCGTGCGCTACATCGCCGATGAATTCGGCTGCCAAGTGACCGGCATCGACCTGACGCCGGAATTCATTTCAACGGCTCAAGCCTTGTCGATAATGACGGGCCAGGGCGACATGGCGCGCTTCGAAATCGCCAGCGCCCTGGACATGCCTTTCGATGCGGCGGCCTTCGATGCGGCGGTTACTTTTCACGTCGCCATGAACATCCCCGACCGCGAAGGGCTGTATGGCGAAATCGCCCGGGTTTTGGCGCCCGGCGGCGTGTTGTGCATTTACGATGTGATGAAAAAAAGCGACGAACCCTTGAGCTTCCCCGTCCCCTGGTCGGAAACGCCGGATACCAGTCATCTGACGACACCCGATGAAATGCTGGTGCTTTTAACCAGCGCCGGATTTGAGGTTGAATATGTCGAGGACCGGACCAATGCCGCGATCGAAATTTTCAAGCAAAGTGAAGCTGCCGCCGCCAATGATGGCCTGCCGCTCCTAGGCGTGCACCTTATTATGGGCCCGACGGCACCGCAAAAGTTCAAGAATACGAGGGAAAATATTGAAAACGGTCTTATCGGTCCGGTGCTGATGGTCGCCCGCCGGAAAGGTTAGCCTACCAGTAACTGAGCGCATCCTGGAACAGCCCCTTGAGCTGGTCCCGACCCACGGCCAGCGGCGCGTTGTCGAGCAGCCGTTTTTGCGGGAACGATTTATCGGTTAGCGCCTCCAGGTCGTCTTGGGAATAGCCGACGCCCTGAAGCCCGTTGGGGATATCCGTTTGCCGCATCATCTCGATGACCCGGTCGGCCAACAAGTCACCGGCATCTTCCAACGCCACGCCGGTAATGTCGGCGCCCATGGCCTCGGCGGCTTGCAGATGGCGCTCGGGACAGGCCGGGCCGGTCATGCGAAAGACGGCGGGCGCGTTGACGATCACCGAAATACCATGCGGCACCATCGGGTGATTGGACGGCCACCCCGGCGCGTTGTAATCGCGGACCAGACCGGCCACCGCATAGGACATGCCGTGGGGCAGGTGACAGCCGGCGTTGCCGAAACCGATGCCCGCCAGCATGCCGGCGAACATCAACGGCTCGAGCGTCGGCGTGTTGTCGGCATCATTAACGGCGGCAATCAGGTTTTCACCGACCAGCCGGATCGCTTCCCGACACGCCAGATCGCTGTAGGGATTGGCGCCTTGGCCAAGCGGTCGCTTGTTTGAATTTTCCGGCGCCGGGCGGTGGCTGAACGGGCGCGCCGTCAAGCTTTCGACGGCATGGCTAAACACATCGAAGCCGTTGGCGGCGACGATCATGCGGGGCAAGGTCGCCAAGGACAACGGGTCGATAATACCGAGATTGGGCCGAAGCCTGGCGTGGGCGATGCCGGTCTTGGCTTCCATCTCCAGCAAATCGAAAATGGCGATGCCCGTGCATTCCGACGCCGTGCCGAAGGTGGTGGGGCAGGCGATATGGGGCTTCAACGGCCCCGGCACCGGCTTGGCCTCGCCGATGGGGGCGTTGACGTAGGCCAGGAAGTCGTCCGGATAGGTGGTGTACAGGTTCGACGCCTTGGCCGTGTCCATGACCGAGCCGCCGCCGACGGAAACGTAGCCGTCGAAATTGCCGTCCTTGGCGAACGCCGTTCCGGCCTTGAACGAGCGATCCGTCGGCTCGACCTCGGTCGCGTCATAGACGGCGAAATCGATGCCGGCGGCTTTGAGCGATTTTTTCGCCGTTTCAACGGGCGCAAGCTTGACGACCGTCGGGTCGGTGTAGAGAGCGACGCGCGTCATGCCCAAGGCCTTGGCGTCATCGCCGAGTTCGGAAAGCGAGCCCAAGCCGAACTTTATTTTCGGCGCCTCGACGGTAAAGGCGCCATCGCCGCCGGGGGCGGGCTCGAAATATGGGTCGAGTGTCATGGTGGGTTATCCTCCCAAGGTTCGCTTTTTTGATCTTAGCGGGCGGGGTGGCAACAAAAAAGGACGGAAGACCCATCCATATTCAATTGCCGGTATGCCGCGGATGGAAATGACGGCTTTTTTATTTGAAAGGCGGGGTCGCGCCGACCCTAGAATTTATATATAATAAAGCATTAACCCGAACCCTGGGGAGGGATATTTAATGGAAAGGGCGCGTGTCTTTTTCTGGGCGGCCGGTATCGTCTTTGCCCTGTTTGTCGCCGATATCCTTATGGCAAAGGCGCAAGTTCTTTCCGGCGCAACCATCCCGGTTCACCTGGGGGATACCCTGCAATTCCTAGTTCTGTTGGTTGCCGTGACACTCTTCATTGCGGGCGCCTTGGTCCGTGAACGCGGCGAAGGCGAACAAGAATAGACAACTCAACCCTTTTAATTTTGGGAGGAAACATCATGGACGAAAAACTACAAAGGAAAAACATATTCGAAACACCCATCGACCGCCGCCGGTTTTGGCAACTTTCCAAGACCTACGGTTTTACGGCCTTGGCGCTGACCGCCGCCGGCATGCCTTTCTTCAGCGATGAAGCCGTCGCCCAGACCGCCAAGGAAGAAAAAATGCGCATGAAAGCGGCCAAGACGACTATGAACCTGGCCACCGAATACGTGATCGGGGCGACCCGGTATTACCCGCTGGTGCAGTTGAACCTGAAGGAGAACATCCAGAACCTCACCAACGGCGAAGTTTATGTGAAACTGTCGCCAGGCGGCATTCTCGGCAAGGGCGGCAAGCTTGCTTCCAAGGTGCAGTCGAACACCATTCAGGCGGCGCAGCATTCGGTATCCAACTTCGCGCCGTTCGCGCCGGCCATCGACCTGATTAACGTGCCTTATTGGGCCAACACCAATCAGAAGTTCGTTAACCTGGTGACGTCAAAGGTTTGGCGGGATGCCGTCCATACCCGGGTCAATGACCGCGGCTTCGAAGTGTTGCTGTATCTGGTGCTTGACCCACGCACGGCGGCGACACGCAACGGCTTCGGCAAGGTGCTGAAGACACCGTCGGACATGAAGGGGATGAAGTTCCGGGTGCCGGGCTCGAAGATCCTGCAACAATTCTACCGTATGGCAGGCGCCAACCCGACGCCGGTGGCTTGGGGCGAAACGCCGACGGCCATCAAGGAAGGCGTCGCCGATGGCCTCGACCCGGCGCTGGTGGCCTTGTACGCCGCCGGTTTCAGCGGCCTGTTGGAAACCGTTTCGTTCATCAAGTCGGTTGAAGACGCTCAGGTCTATTCCTGCAACCTGAAATGGCTGAGGAGTCTTTCTGATCAGTCGCAAGCCGGAATTCGGGCGGCGGCGGAGATCACCTCTCAGCAGAACCTGGCGCAGGTACCGGCGTCCCGAGCCTTTGCCATGGCCGAAATGGCCAAGGGCGGAACCAAATACTATGCGCCCAACGAAGATGAGTTGAACCAGTGGAAGGAAAAAACCGGCGCCCAACGTCCCGAATGGAGCGACCTGAAAAAGAAACTGGCGGGAAGCCTGTCGAAATTTGGCGAATTTCAGGAGGCCGCCAATAGCCAAGGCAAATATTACGTCGATGACGTCAAGGGCTAAGGCCTAAGGACAAAAAAACCGGGGGGCTGCCGTTTGCGCGGCGGTCCCCTTTTTTGACAGGCGGCGGAGCTTGATAATGGGACGCACAATACTTCGCAACATCGACCAGAACGGCGAGCGTTATCTGCTGTTGGTATTCTATACCCTCGTCGTCGCCGTCATCGGGGTCGAGGTGATCCGCCGGTTCGTGCTGTCATTTTCAAGCATCTGGGGCGAGGAAATCGCTCGCTTCGCCTTCATCTACTTGACCTGGATCGGCGCCAGCGCCGGCGTCAAAAACCGCAGCCACATTCGCATCGATGTCATTTACACCTGGGTTCCGGACCGCCACCACGTTTGGCTTTATGTTCTGGCCGACGCGGCGACTATGTGCTTCGCGGTGGTGGCGCTTTATTATTCCTTGATCCCAATAATCACCTCCATCAATTTCGACAACGTTACCGCCGGCCTTAGGATCAACCGGTCGTTTTTCCTGTTCGCGGTGCCGTTGGGCTTTTCAATGACCATGGCACGCGTGGTGCAAAACCTGGTTCGCGATATCAAGGATCACAAGGTCGGGCGACCGGTCTTTCGCGGCAAGAAACTGTTTCAGTAATGTATCAGCTGTATGCCGCTTCAACGAGCCTGGGTTGGGAATTTTACGGTCCTGTCCTCGGCATGGGCGTGATGATCCTTTTGGGGGTGCCTATATGGGTGGTTCTGGGCCTGGGGACGGCGTTGCTGTTGTCGGTGACCGAGGTCATGCCGCTGACTCTGATCGGCGAGACGCTGTTTTCCGGCATCGACAGCTTTTCCTTAATCGCCGTGCCGTTGTTCATCCTTACAGGCGACGTCATCGTCACCACGAAGATGTCAGACAAGCTTTTGAATCTGG
>JABMOY010000036.1 GCA_013203955.1 Rhodospirillales bacterium
ACTGGTCAGCACCGCTGATACCGTGTTTTATTACGTGACCAAGAAGAATCCGCGCAATTTGACGGAAAAAATGGAAATGCGGAAATACGATCCGGTTGTCCGCAAGCACGTCATGTTCAAGGAAGCCAAAATTAAATAAGCCTTGGCTTAAGAAGCTTCCTTTTTTGGGCAGCGTCCCTCTTTAAATTTCGAGCTCCCTATCCCGGCATACTTTAGATGGCGTTTTGCGCTTCTTTCGACGGCGTCGGAATGACTTGGTTTCTGCCTGCTTCTTTTGCCTGGTAAAGCGCCTCATCCGACTGTTTCAAAAGCGCTTCGGGGGTTTGTTTACGGTCCCGGGTGGTGGCGACGCCAATGGACAGCGTGATCGAAATCTTTTCCTTCGACCCGGACACGCTAAGGGGTTCATTCGCCATCTTCTTGCAAAGTCTGTCGGCGACACCGAGCGCCACCTCGGCCGGGGTATCGGGCATGACGACGACAAATTCTTCGCCCCCATAACGGACGGCAAGATCGAAGCCTCGGATGTTGCGTAAAATTTGCTGCCCGACTTCGTGAAGAACCTCGTCACCGGCGGCATGGCCGTAGGTATCGTTGACCTTCTTGAAATGATCGACATCGATCATCAGCACCGATACCGGCTTTTCACTTTCCTGCATCCGTTCCATGACTGCATCCAGATGGGTCGACAGGTAGCGACGGTTATGAAGGCCGGTCAGGCTGTCGGTCAATGCCATCGACAGGTGTTTCAAGAAATTTTCGTGAAGCCTGTCCTGGTAGCGCTTGCGCCTCACCTGGGTGCGCACCCGGGCGACCAGTTCCTGGTCGTCAAGGGGACGGGTCAGGTAGTCGTTTGCGCCAATTTCCAACGCCTTATTGAAATGCACCATATCTTCCGCATCGCCGATCAATAAGATCGGGATTTGCCGCGTCGGGTCCAAGGATCGCAGCCGCGATGTCAACCGCAAGGGCGCCTCGATTTCGGTGGTCAGGCTGATGATGACCACATCGCCGCCAAGATCGACAATTTTTCCCGATGCGTCGTAATCTTCGATCACGGTAACGCGGTCGTTATCGACGGAAAGCGCTTCACAGATATTGGTTTTCTGGACGGTGCTGTCATCGACAAGAATGATGTCGGCGTTTGTGCCGCTATCGATAACACTGGCCGTTTCTTCCATGAGGCCCAGTTTTCCTGACGTTTCCTCGCGCAAGCGCCATTGTTCGAGCGTATGCTTCAGCCTCACCAGGGACCGGATGCGGGCAAACAGCGTCGTATCATCGACGGGCTTGGTTAAAAAATCATCCGCGCCAGCCTCGAGCCCGCGAATCCTTTGCTCGCGGCCGCTCAGCGCCGTAATCAGAACAACGGGGATGTGGGTGGTTTTTGGGTTCTGTTTGATTTGCTCGCAGACGTCAAAGCCGTCCATACCGGGCATCATCACATCGAGCAGGACAAGGTCGGGGGCCTCCTCCTTGACGGCCTTCAACGCCGCGCGACCCCCGTCGACGGAAATTACCTCGTAATATTCCTTGGCTAGTTTGGCCGACAACACTTTGACGTTGGACGGCGTGTCGTCGACGATAAGGATGCGCGCCGACATCAGGAACCGCCTAATTCACCTTACAGGGGGTGAAGCGCATCAGCTTAAGAATTTAGCGACCGTTTCGAGAAAGGTTGGAACCGAAATGGGCTTGGCAATATACCCTTCGCAGCCGCCTTCTCGGATTTTTTCCTCATCGCCCTTCATGGCGAAGGCGGTGACGGCGATGACAGGAATGCCTTTGAGTTCATCATCGGCCTTCAGCATTTTCGTGACTTCCAACCCGGAAATTTCGGGCAACTGGATGTCCATGATGATCAAGTCGGGGCTATGCTCACGAGCAATTTGAAGCACATCGCGACCATCCATAGTCTGCAAAGTCTCATAACCATGAGCCTGAAGCAGATCATTGAATAATTTCATGTTCAGATCGTTGTCTTCAACGATCAGAATGGTCTTAGACATTTCCGTTCCCTTACCTCAGGTTCCCGTTTTTTGCTTTGACCGAATCGAGAGGATTTCCATCAAGGTCGAAAAACCGCCAACAAGGCTTGGTTAATAGCACATTTGCCTGATATTTCGAGCCAAAAAAGACCAGAAACCCTTCTATATGAGGATGATGGAGCATTCCCCATGCCAAGTCAAATTGGCTTATTAGAAAAAGCTATAACATCCCCGAGTGGCCATTAAGCCGCAAATCTTGAATAAGGGCGTATTCAAAGCCGGACTGTTTAACTGGAAGTTTATGGCCGGTCTGGGGAAATGCCACGCGGTTAAAATAAAGAAACCGCCTATTCGCCCCGGACTTCTTCAACCATATCGCTCAGCTTTTCAACGTCAGCAACCACCAGGGCATCCTTTTGGCGTTCCACCGTGCCCTGGCGCGACAGATCGCT
The DNA here is from genome assembly GCA_013203955.1 of Rhodospirillales bacterium. Lineage (GTDB taxonomy): Bacteria > Pseudomonadota > Alphaproteobacteria > Rhodospirillales > Casp-alpha2 > Casp-alpha2. Next base: position 2,441 of record JABMOY010000036.1, read on the forward strand.
TAGTACGCGGGCGACCGTTTCCCGGGTCGTCGAAGCACGACTGGCGATGTCGCTGTGCGTCGGAATGGGGGAGATATGAGCTTCATTGCCATCTTTCATATGGGTGCGCGCCATTCTTAGAAGATCGGCATGGACCCGGTTGTTTGCAGCCAGCGTGCTCAAATCCATGATCCGGTTCGTCGACGTCCGGATAATCCCCGTCAGCATTTTCATCAACTTCAGGGCGATGGAGGGATGTTTTTCCAAAAGCTGCAGGAACTGGTCCTGCGGCATGGCGGCGATCAGGCAATCGTTAAGCGCCATAACGCTAGCGGAACGAGGCGCACCGTCAATGGCGGCAAGTTCACCGAAAAAGTTTCCCGCCACCAGGTCGTCGAGGGTGATTTCACGCCCGGAAAGGGAATAGTTGACGACACGCACCGTGCCATCAACAACGAAGAACACGTCCGTGGTTTCACTTTGCCGGTCGATGATCTGTTCCTGTGCGGTGTAACGCTTAAAACTGCAGGCCTTTTCGACCTTCTTAAGCTCAGCAGCCTTTAATTCCGACAGCAGATCAATCTCGGATAAGCTTTCCGATTCTTGTTCGGACACCTTTGTCTCCCATCACTCTTAAGAACGATTGGATATTATATACTTTCACATGCAAAGGCGAGGGCAAGGCGTAACCCTGTTAAAATAGGGAATTTCCGGCGATAAACCGCCCTGCTTGCGTGCTTGAAAACTCGCGTTTATGTTTCTGCCATCTTCCCCCCCCTAACGGGTAAGCCAAATAGCCATGACGAAGATTATCCCACAAAAGGCCCCGGCCATCGCCCCCGTCATCGCTGTCGTCATACCGTGCTTCCGGGAAACGGCTCATGTGCTCGACGTCATCAACGCCATCGGCAAGGAAGTCAGCCAAATCATCGTCGTCGACGATGCCTGTCCCGATCACACCGGCGTATTCGTTAAGGAAAATTGCAAGGATCCCCGGGTCAAGGTTCTGAGCCACGAGAAAAATACCGGCGTCGGCGGCGCCACCATGACCGGTTACCTATATGCCATCGACGGCGGCGCCGACATCTTGGTGAAGGTCGATGGCGACGGGCAAATGGACCCAAAAATGATTCCGGCATTGGTTCAAGCCATTGCCGATGGCGAAGCCGATTACACAAAGGGCAACCGGTTTCACCAATTTCAATCCTTCAGCGGCATGCCGGCCATGCGCATCACCGGGAATATGCTGCTGTCTTTCGCGTCGAAACTATCCAGCGGCTACTGGGATATTTTCGACCCGACCAACGGATTCACGGCCATCCAAACGAAAGTCGCCGCCTTGTTGCCGATGGATCAAATGTCCAAAGGGTTCTTTTTCGAATCCGACATGCTGTTTCGCTTAGGCCTCATGCGCGCCGTCGTCAAAGATGTCCCCATGCAGGCTAAATACGGTTCCGAAAAAAGCGCCATCAGCATTCCTAAGATCATCCCCGAATTTCTGTTCAAGCACTACCTCTACACATGCAAAAGGGTTTTCCATTCGTATTTCGTCCGCGAATTCACCTTCGCGTCTATCCAATTGGTTTTGGGAAAGCTGATGTTTCTGTTCGGCGTCGGCTACGGCGCTTATTGGTGGTACGACTCGACTGTCACCGATATTCCGGCAACCGCCGGAACCGTCATTCTGGCGGCGTTACCTATAATTCTTGGCAGCCAGTTTTTGATCGCGTTTATCAACTATGACACCCGCAACGTGCCGAAAAGCCCCCTGCACCCTTTGCTGTAAGCTTTTTAGACGACAACGGCGGCGCCGCCACGGCGGGAATCACCGGCGCCGGTAAATTCACTGTTCTGGGGATCGAAACTGGCGGCGTGGACGCCGCCGAAGAACAGGTTTTTTTCCTGCCACTGCCTTACCTCGGGAAAAGCCGCCAACAGCCCGTTAACATCGTCTTCTTCGAAACCTTTTTCGATGTTCAAAAGCCCGCCTTCGAAGTGCACCCGGGGCGCCGCCACCGCTTCCTCGACCGTCATGGAAAAATCGAACAGATTGACCAAAACCTGAAGAATGGCCGTCCGCAACCGGTTCGACCCCCCGGAGCCCAAAGCCACCATCCGCCCATCCCCGTCGATCACCACCGACGGCGCCATCATCGAACAAAGGCGCGTATTAAGGGGCCATTGGTAAAAGCCTTTCGGATTGATGTCTTCTTCGCCGAGCATGTTGTTGAGCATGATCCCGGTTCCCGGCGCGATATAGCCGGCGCCTTCGCCGTTGGACACCGTCAGCGCCGCGGCATTGCCGGCACTATCAATAACGCTGATGTGAGTGGTGCCCTTATGGGCCTCCGGCCGGCCCAGAATTTCCGCTTTATAAGCAGCCAGAAACTTAGGCTCGAGAAGACCCAGCGCGGCTTTTTCGTTCGAGCCATCAAAAAAACCACCCTCTATCCTGGCCTTGTTGGTTTGGCCCATAACATCGGCCAGATGCCGCAGAGAAGCGGCGGAGCCAAATCCAAGGGTCTTCAAGTCCAACTCTTTCAACAGCTCCAAGGCAAAAGCGATCAGGATGCCGCCGCTTGACGGCGGCGGGTTGGTATAAAGCCGGGCGCCCCGGTAATCGACGATCAGGGGCTTTCTTTTTTCAACCCGGTAACTTTGAAAATCTTGGCTGGTCAGCTGCCCGCCGCCGGCCTTGCAATCGGCCGATATAACGTCGGCGATGTCGCCCTTGTAGAACAGGTCTTCGCCTTCCCGGGCCAAGGCCTCCAGGACGGCGGCAAAATCCGGATTGGACATGGTTTCGCCTTCCCGCTTGGGGTCTTCGGGGTCTTGGCGGCTGGCGAAGATTTCGCGGCTGGGGGCAGTGGCCATGAAGATCGGACCGACGACCTGAAACATATAGGCCTGCAGCCGGTTTATGGAGAACCCATCCCGGGCCAAGGCAACGGTCGGCTCGACGATGCGGGCCATGGGCATGGTGCAGAGATCCCGGTGAACCTGGAACAACCCCTTGACCATGCCGGGGGTCGCTATCGAGCCCAGACCGATATGGAATTCCTGGGTTGCCGGTCCGAAATCGGCAATGATCGGGTGGAAGTCCAAATCACCTGCGGGTTTATTATTTTTCGGCGTTTGCGTAAAAAAATCATAAAGCACCGACCCCCCGGCCCCCGCACCGGCATTCGCCTGGCGGGCAAGCAGGAACCCGCCGCCGCCAAGCGACGCCAGAACCGGCTCGACGACGCAAGAGGCATAAACCGCTGCCAGCACCGCGTCGAAGGCATTGCCGCCTTCTTCCAGGACGATGGCGGCGGCGCGCGCCGTTTGCGGATGGCCGGCGGCGATGACGCCCCCCGGCCTATTCAAGGGTTTCATCGAATTTTTCCGTCGCAGCCGACGCCTTGGGTGAGAATCGTCTCAAAGCGGGTCGAGCAATTCTCGTCAAATTTGATTTCCGGCGCGATTTTTTTAAGCAACGGCTCGGTGACCCACCAATGGCCGCCCCGGAATATGGCGCAGGGATAGCGCGCCAAAACCGCATCCAAGTTTTCCGGGCCGCGCCAGCTTCTGAATACGACCCGGCTTTGGTCCCACCAATGCTCCAGCCAGAAATCATTGGCCGGCGCCGTAGCCGAAAGGCGGGCGGAAAAACGCGACCCCGTGATGAAGTCACCCAAGGCCAAGGCAAAAGATTGAGCGGATGCCGGGTACGCGTAAATTCGGGCGCATTGGGAAAACCGGCCGTAGCCAGGGGATAACGCGGAAGCGCTTTTTTCATCGGCTTCCCGGACAAGCTTCGAGACGGCAAACGTTTGCGAAATCACCAAGGCCGCCAACAGGGCCGCCACGCCGGGGCGGAGAAACCGGAAAAAAGAACCCATAACCAGATCGCTTCCCAGCCGCCAAACCAAAACGAAGGCCAGCGGTGACAGCACATAAGACGGGATCATATAAAGAACGTTCGGCTGTTTTGCGACCATCAGCACATGGGCCAATTGCGACACCCAAATGCCGAGAAGCAACCGCACCTCCAATTCCGGGATAGGGTGCCCCCGCCGCCGCCGGGCCCACGCCGCCGCCAGGGTGACGGCGGACAGGATGAACACGACAAGGAAAGCCGGGCGCTTGAACAGTTTCAGGATATGCTTCGGATAGACCGCCCAATCAACGAAACCGGCGGCGCCGCCGCCGTAGGCTCCCGTTCCTTGCGAGACCTTCGCCATCCAAGCGAAAAAAACGTCGTAGGCGCCGATCGCCGGCAGGGTGAAGATGAAAAGCGCCGCCAAGGCGGCAACGCCGTAAAGGGATATCGCCCGGACGCCGCTCCCAATCCCACCTCGTTTATATTCGCTGGGGGCGAGGACGAACAACGGTAAAATAAAAACCGGAAGGACGGTAATTTTTGTGGCCACGCCAAAACCCGCGATCACCCCGAAAGCGATGATGAAGCGGTTGGAACGGCGTTCCAACAAGCCTGGCTTCAATGCCAAAATTGAAAGGGCTGACAACATCAACGCCGTAAACAACAAAAGCGATTCCGGCTTGACGTGATAACTGCTCTTGAGCACCAACATGGAAATAAAAGGCGCCATTTGCAGGAACCACGCCGCCAGCAAGTCGCCGAAAACCCGGTAGCCGACCGCGCCCAAAACCAACACCGCGCATGCATTGATCAGGACGAATACCGTTCCGATCAGCCGCAAGGCGGGTTCTGGATCGCCCAGAACCTGGGCGATGATTTCTTCGGTGCCGGTGAGAAGATGGGAAGCTTTCAAAATTAAGGCCGCCAGCCAGGTCACCGTCGTCCCGGGATGATAGACATGTCCGGGTGTCGTCAGGTTGAGGATATTCAAGCCATCGAGAAGGTAAAAATAATCCGGGTCCAGATTAACCCACAACCAATAGGGGCCACCGGCAGCGCGCCCCATAAACGCCGCCGCCAGGAAACACAAAGGCAAAACCAAGAGGGACAATCGGGCCCAAAGGTCCTGTTTCAAAAGGGATTTCATGGGTGCCGACAATAACGTTTTATTTCCGAATAAAAAGAATGATTCCTATATCAAAAGACCTGTTGTAAGCTATTCAGCACATTCTCGCCGTTGGTCTTTAACCCCATCGGCGGGGATGTTTCTGCCTGGGGGGGGCTGAATATTCCGAAGGGATTTTGCCTGTGAAACGCTTTTGTCTCCTCTCCGCTTTTCTCTTGAGCCTCGCAGCCGGGACCTCCGCCTTTGCCGAGGGCTTGGTTAACGCGGTTTCCTTCCAGCCTATTCCTGCGGGTTCGGCGATCTTCGTCCGTCCCTTGGATAATTCGGACCAAAATCTGGTTTTGCTTGCCGATTTCGAGAAGGCGCTGAAGAAAAAGGGCTATACCATTTCCAAGGACGCCGACTTGATTTTGACGTTTGAAACCCTGGATTCCGCCGGCTCGTGGACAGGCGGCGGCACCAACCCGTTTATCGAACTGAGCAACAATCACGACCAGTCGGGAGTCAAAGCTCCCAGGGTGCATTTCAATCTGTTCAATTCCGCCCGCGGCGGCCTGTTGAACCCGGACCGCCAAGAAAAAACCCGCACCGTAACACCCAGCCGTTTCCGCATTGACGTCACCCTTGACGACAAAACCAACGGCAAGCGCCTGTGGCAGGGGTGGAGCAGCTCCGACATCGCCATTAGCGTCAACCCCTCCGCCACCCGGACCATGATCCCGGTGATCATTGATGGCTTGGGCAAAAACGTTAAGGAAAAGAGCTTCCCGCTTCAATAAGCGGGGCTTTTCCGTAATCCCCAATAAATGAATTTTTTAGGACCCCTGCTTGGCTTAAGTAATATTTCGATACTTCTAGAAGTATAGTTGACAGAAAGAAACCCGGGGCCTACCCTATCCGTCATGAAAGAAGAGCAAGCAGCGAAATGTCTGGCTGAGTTGGGCAGCCCGACGCGCCTGGCGGTTTTCAAACTGCTGGTCAAGGCGGGCCCAAAGGGCATGGTCGTCGGCGACATCCAACGGCGGCTGCAAATTCCGGCCTCCACGCTTTCGCACCATATCGCCAAACTTTCCTGGGCGGGATTGGTCGAACAACGACGCCAAGGCCGTAGCCTGCATTGCTTTACCCGCCACGACGTCATGAACGAATTGTTGGCGTTCCTGACCGCCGAATGCTGCGCCGGCTTCGGCGGCAAAAACGCCAGCCAACCAGCGGCTTGAACGATGGACAGCGACACCCCCGGTTATGTTCCGACAAAGGAAATCTCCCTGAAATCCGGGGTGGTTTCCTTCCTGGGCAACATCGATCCGGTGGTCGGCGCGATGGCGGGCTTGTTCGCGTTCCTGTTGCTGCTGGCGCCGGGCCAAGTCCCTGAAAGCCTGAAATTCACTGGTCTTTCGTTGCTGCAAATTTCCCCCTTTCTTATATTTTCCGTCGCCGTTGCCGCGGCGGCCAAGGCCACAGGGTCGGAAAAACTGATCGCCAAGGTTTTTTCGGGCAACCCGGCCCGCATGATCGTATTCGCGGCGGCCTTCGGGACCCTTTCGCCGTTCTGCTCGTGTGGGGTCATCCCCCTCATCGCCGGATTGTTGAGCGCCGGCGTGCCGCTGGCCCCGGTCATGGCGTTTTGGATTTCATCGCCCCTCATGGATCCGGAAATATTCATCCTCAGCGCCGCCACCCTTGGCCTTCACTTCACCGTCGGTAAAACGTTAGCGGCCTTCGGCCTCGGCCTGTTTGGCGGGTTTGCAACGCTGGCCGCGCAACGGGCAGGCCTGTTCGAAAACCCGCTTACCGATGGTATCAGCAAATGCTGCAGCTCTTCCTGCTCCACTGACAAAGAGCAAACGGTGTTGTGGCCCTTCTGGCGGGAAGCCGGGCGCCGCAGCCAGTTCAACACCACCCTTCTGGAAACCGGCTGGTTCCTGGGTAAATGGCTGACCCTGGCCTTTGTCATCGAAAGCCTGATGGTCGCTTATATCCCCGCCTCGATGATCGCCGAGTATCTTGGCGGCGGCGCCTGGTGGACGATTCCGGCCGCCGTGCTTGTCGGCGTTCCGGCCTATATGAACGGGTTCGCCGCCATCCCCCTGATGGAAGGGTTAATCAATCTTGGTATGGCCAAGGGGGCCGCCATGGCCTTTATGGTCGGCGGCGGGGTTACGAGTATCCCAGCCGCCATCGCCGTTTTCGCCATGGTCCGGCGTCAGGTGTTCTTTTACTACGTCGGACTGGCGTTGGTCGGCTCCACGGCGGCAGGATTCCTCTACCAACTCAGCCTTTCAACTTAAGCGAATAGAGACCCGGCGGGTCTGGTGTAGGGTCTGGCGTTCTGTTAGATTCCGGGTTCGGGGCCAGGGTTGTAACGGCTATGGACCCGTTTCGTGTGTTGATGTTTTTAATTCGATTATCCAGGCTGCATCCACGATGAATAACAAAGCTGACAAGGCCCTTTTGCCGGCCGGGCTGTCCGATGTTTTGGCGCCGGATGCGGCTTTCGAGGCATCGGTTCTTGAAATTCTTTTATCGTGGTTTTCCGGACACGGTTATGACCGCGTCGCGCCCCCCTTGATTGAATTCGAAGACGCCCTGCTGACGGGAATCGGCGCCGGCCTTGCCGAGCAGACTTTCCGGTTGATGGACCCTGAATCGCAAAAAATGATGGCTGTGCGCGCTGACATGACCCCGCAAGTGGCCAGAATCGCCAGCGCCCGCCTGAGCCAAGCGCCCCGTCCCTTACGCTTGAGCTACGCCGGACAAATTTTGCGGGTCAAGGGCTCGCAACTCAGGCCCGAACGACAGTTCACACAGGTCGGCGCGGAATTAATCGGCTCTCCCGAACCCGGTGCCGACGCCGAAATTATCGCCACGGCGGCGGGGGCGTTAAAAGAAATAGGCGTCGCCGATTTGTCCTGCGACATCGGTCTGCCGACCCTTGTTCCCGCTATATTGAAGGACGGCGGGGACGAGACGACACGGGAACGCCTGCGTCAAGCCCTTGACCGCAAAGACGCTGCCGCTGTTTTGGAACTGGGCGGCAAAATCGGCGAGGAGACCGCAAAAACCCTGTCCGCCTTGTTGGCCGCCGCCGGACCCGCAGGTGAAACGCTCAAGAAGGTAGCCAGCCTTGGCCTCAAAGGCGCCGCCAAGAAGGAATGGAATTTCCTTGTCGACGTCGTTAACCGCATCGGCGCCACCAAAAAGGGCCTGGCCCTGACCATTGATCCGGTAGAAAACAGGGGCTTTGAATATCACACGGGCGTCACGTTTACGTTTTTCGCAAAAGGCGTGCGCGGTGAACTGGGCAGCGGCGGGCGCTACGTGGCGAACGGCAACGGCAGCGAGCCGGCAACCGGGGTTACGTTGTTCATGGACACGGTTTTACGGGCGGTGCCGTCTCCGAAAACACCCGACCGGATTTTCCTGCCGGCAGCGACTCCCGCCGATGAGGCGGCGAAACTTCGTGGGCAAGGCTGGATTGCAGTTGCCGGCCTGTCAAAAACGGATAACCCGGGCAAAGAGGCAAAACGGCTGGGCTGCAGCCATTGGCTTGCAGGCGGAAAAATTGAGAAAGTCGGAAAAAATTAAAAAGGCTAAATCATTATGGCAAATGTAGTCGTCATCGGGTCCCAATGGGGCGACGAAGGCAAGGGAAAGATCGTTGATTGGTTGTCCGAAAGGGCCGATGTGGTTGTTCGCTTCCAAGGTGGCCATAACGCCGGGCACACACTGGTGATCGACGGCGTGACGTATAAGCTGCATCTGGTGCCGTCGGGCGTTGTGCGCCCCGACAAGCTGGCCATGATCGGCAACGGCGTCGTCATTGACCCGTGGGCGTTGCTTGAAGAAATCGACACGATCCGGGGCCAGGGCGTCGCCATTACGCCGGAAAACCTGCGCATCGCCGAAAATGCGCCACTCATCCTGCCGCTGCATCAGGAACTGGATGTGGCCCGCGAAAACCAGCTCGGCGAGGCCAAGATCGGCACCACCGGTCGCGGCATCGGCCCGGCTTATGAAGACAAGGTGGCGCGCCGGGCGATCCGCGTTGGCGATCTCGGCGAGCCCGACGTGCTCGACGAACGCATCGCCAAGTTGCTGATGCATCACAATGCGCTGCGCCGCGGCATGGGCGAGGACGAAATCGACGCCCAGGCCCTGAAAGCCATGCTGATAGACGTTGCGCCTAAAATTCTGCCCTTTACCGGCGTCGTCTGGCAGGAACTGGACGCTGCCAGGCGGAACGGCAAACGGATTCTTTTTGAGGGCGCGCAAGGGACGATGCTGGACATCGACCACGGCACCTATCCGTTCGTCACGTCTTCGAATGTTGTTGCCGCCCAGGCCGCCGTCGGTTCCGGCCAGGGACCCGGCGCCATCGATTACGTGCTCGGCATCACCAAAGCCTATACCACGCGCGTCGGCAGCGGCCCGTTCCCGAGCGAACTTTTGGACGAAATAGGGCGCGGGCTCGGCGAGCGCGGCCATGAATTCGGCACCACCACCGGCCGGCCCAGACGCTGCGGCTGGTTCGATGCGGTTCTCGTTCGCCAGGCGGTCAAAATCAACGGCATCACCGGCATTGCGCTGACCAAGCTGGACATCCTCGATGGCATGGAAGAACTCAAGGTCTGCACCGGATACCTGATCGACGGGGAAACCTATGACCACCTTCCGGCATCGACCATCAAACAGCACAATGCTGAGCCGATTTATGAGGTCATGGAGGGCTGGGCGGAAAGCACCGAGGGAGCACGCTCCTGGGCCGATCTGCCGGCGACGGCGATCAAATATATCCGCCGAATCGAGGAGCTTATTGAGGCGCCGGTGGCGCTTTTGTCGACCAGCCCGGAACGCGAAGATGTTGTTCTGGTACACGACCCCTTTGCCGATTAAGTCATATTCCGGCCTTTTTTAGCCGTTATATCAGGTTTTAGAGTCCTTTTTTGCCTAAATTTGTAATTTCTTTTGCAAATTTAGGTGCCAACCGTCTAGAATCATGATGCACGATCGGGGAATCACGGCAAGAACGCCTAGCCCCGGTTATGTCGGACAGGAATCGATATAATGGCAGAAGCCCCTATCGAAGCGGAGGTTAATGACGACTATCCGTTGCCCGAAGGTCTGGTGCCCCCTGAGATGGCGCCGGGTTCGGTCACAATGCAAACCGCCCCGCCCCAAACGGGTAGCGGGCCAGTTATTGTGCATGACCGATATTTTATCGACCCCAACACCCCCCTGCCGCTACTGGATTCCCCCTCGGCCAAGGCCTATTCAGTCGAAGACCGCCGCGACCTGAGCAGCAAGATGTTCGCGCTGATATGCACTCCGGGCCTGCCGACGCGAACCGACGTGATGGCTGTGATTCGGGGTGAGGAACTCGATGGTCTTATTCCCATGGTTGAATGGGAAATCGTCGATTGGCCCCTACTCAACCAATGGACCATGGCCGTGTTGTACGAGCGCCCGAAAGGTGGCCGGGTCATGGATGCCATCGAAGCCGGTTCTCACAAGCTAAACGAATATGAATTTCCCCGCCGCATCATGGCTCCCCTTGTCAGTGCCGTGAAATCCATGTCGGGCCATGACCAAACCCACCGCGCCATTCGCCCGTCGAATGTGTTCTTCATGGACGACGCGATGCAGACGGTGGTGCTCGGCGATTGCACCACTTCGCCGCCCGGCTTTGATCAACCGATGATGTTCGAACCTATTGACCGATCCATGGCTGCACCGGGCGGCCGCGGCACCGGAGGCTTGGCGGACGATGTTTACGCCCTCGGCGCAACCCTGGTGGTGCTGATGCTTGGTTATAACCCAGTAGGCAAAATCAGCGACGAAGACTTGTTAGCCCTTAAAATGGAACAGGGTAGCTACGCCGCCATTTGCGGCAATGCCCGCCTGCCTATCCCGTTGCTGGAACCCCTGCGCGGCATGCTGAACGACACTGTCGCCACACGTTGGGGTCTGGAAGAACTGACCGGGTGGCTGGCAGGCCAGAAACAACCGTCCCTGAAACAAACACCGGTTGTCCGTTCCGATTTCCCCTTTCTGTTCGAAGGCCACAGTTTTTACAGCCCCCGCACGTTGTCCCGATATCTGTCCCGCCACCGTGAAACCGCCATGAAGGCCATCACCAACGCCGCGCTGATCGGCTGGTTGCGCAAGGGCGTGCAAGACGCGGCCCGGGCCGACGGCATCATTGCCACGATCGAGACGGCGGCCTTACACAAAGACGAACCCCAGGGCACCGATGAATACATCGTTGCCAAAGCCTGCATGGCGCTCGATCCGCAAGCGCCCATTCGCTACAAGGGCTTCACCTTTATGCCAGACGGTTTCGCTGCCGCCCTGGCCGTCGAATATCTGCATCGTGGCGACGCCAAGATTCCCCTGGAGATACTGAAAATTGACCTTCCATCGGTCTGGTACTCGCTGCAACGAAGTGTTTTCGCCGGCGCTTCGCTGCAACAATCCGAATACGCCCGGCTAAGGGGATTCCTGGGCCTGAACGAGCCTGGATTCGGATTTGAGCGGTGTCTGTATGAAAGCAACCCGACGATGCCGTGTCAGAGTGAGCTCATCATCAAGGATTATGTCTACCAGATAGAAGACGTGCTCAAAGCGCTCGACGACGCTTCGAGTCGTGTCGATACCAAGATCAAGCCCATGGACCGCCACCTTGCAGCCTTCATAGCCGCTAGTTTCGATGAGGACATCCACCCGCATTTAAAAGCATTGGCGGCACCGGTCGAAGAAACAACGACCATCGGTATGTTGAGTCTTTTGGCATTTTTACAATGGAAGCTCCGAATCGGCCCCCTGTACGGCCTGTCAAGTTGGGTCGGGGGGCTGCTGGGTCCAGCTATCAATACCTATCACAGCCGCACCACGCGGCGTGAAATTGAAAAAGAAATCCCCAGACTGGTTCGCAAGGGGAGCCTTCCGGAACTTTTTGATCTGATCGACAACGCCGATAACCGCCGATCCGATGCGCAAGGATTCGAAGCGGCGGCTGCGGAATACGCCACCGCGGAATATGAAATCCGCGAAATCGAGGGCGCCGGGTCGGAACGCCAATCAAAAGCTGAAAAAACAGGCAAGCAGACGGCCGCCGTGATTTCCGTCGTATTATCGATGATCACCGCCTCCATTCTGCTAATTGTTAAAATGTTTTAGGCGCAGGAAAGGTTTAAGACCATGGCTCCCCCCCTTAATGCCCCCACCGCCTCCGCAGACCCATCTGGTCAGGCCTTACGCACCATGATTTGGGGTATTGTCTTCGTCGGCACGTTCATGATGATTTCCATGCCGACGGTAATACTGCTTATGTTCGGTTTACTGCCGACGATCGTCGCCTGGGTTATCGATCGTTCGCCGCAGAAATACACCATGTTTTGTGTCTTCGGAATGAATTTTTCCGGCCTGCTTCCATTCCTGATGGATATTTGGTTCGTGGAACATTCCATCGACGCCGCCACTAAGATCATGTCCAACGTCTTCGATATAATGGTGATTTACGGTGCCGCCGCATTCGGCTGGATGCTGTTCGTGTCCCTGCCGCCAGTGATAACGACGTTCCTGACGGTAATGTCGGAACGCCGGGTGACAGTGCTCAAAGGCAACCAGAGAACCATCATCGAGGAATGGGGCGATGGCGTGCTGACCGTCATCGAAACCCTGGACGCAGGCCCCATGAATATTAGCACCAGATACTGACGTCGCCGACGCGAAGAGGCGCCCCGCCACACGCACCAAACACTGTCAGTGGTTGACGTGATGTTCGATTACCGCGTTTTTGACGGATTTCTGAATTTTTTCGAAAGCCCGAACCTCGATTTGGCGAACCCGTTCGCGCGATATTCCGTACCGTTCGCTTAAAACCTGCAACGTTGCCGGCTCGTCACTCAGGCGCCGCTCGGACAATATATGGCGTTCGCGCCCGGTCAGGCCATCCATCGCCGTGTCCAACAATTGCCGACGGCTGTTCATTTCCTGACGTTCCGACAGAATTATTTCCTGGTCGTCACCGTTGGCGACCAGCCAATCCTGCCATTCCCCTTCCCCCTCTTCACGAAGCGGCATGTTGAGAGACTGGTCCGGAGCGGTCATGCGCCGGTTCATGTTGACGACCTCGATTTCCGACACGCCGAGCCGGTCGGCGATTGTGGTCACGTTTTCGGGATGCAGGTCGCCTTCTTCGGTCGCCTTGATTTGCATCTTCAATTTGCGAAGATTGAAAAACAGTTTCTTTTGGGCGGCCGTGGTACCCATCTTGACCATCGACCAGGAATGCAGGACGTATTCCTGAATCGACGCCCGGATCCACCACATGGCATAGGTCGAAAAGCGGAACCCACGTTCCGGATCGAACCGCCGGATCGCCTGCATCATGCCAACATTGCCTTCGCAGATCAGCTCGCTCAACGGCAAGCCATAACCGAGAAATCCCTTGGCTATCTTGGCAACCAGGCGAAGGTGGCTGTTGACCAGGCGGCTGGCAGCCTCGGGGTCTTCGTGCTCGAGCCAGCGCCGAGCCAATTGCAATTCTTCCTCGACCTCAAGCATTGGGTATTGGCGGATTCGCTGTAGATACCGGTATAAATTCTGGTCCGGCGAGATATCCATTTCCTGTCCGGCAATTGCCATCGTTCGGATTTTCCTTCTTCCCTCTCGGGGGTTAGCCACAAGCCAACCATGCCCTCATCAGAAGAAATCCTACAATACCTGATTGATTAACTCAAGTATAAGAATAAAATTTATATTTCCGCCAGTATGTCAGTTAATCTGTTGATTTCTTTCAAATTTTTACTCTCAATCTGGATTGTTTCGCCGCTTTTAGGGTGAATAAAACCTATCAAAAACGCGTGCAGCGCTTGGTGTTTAAGTTCCCGCAGTAAATTCCTTGGTTTTTCAGCCACATCTTTTAGCCGCCGTGCCGTCCCGCCGCCATATTGCGGGTCGCCGACAAGGGGGTGACCCAGTTTGGCCATGTGAACCCGGATTTGGTGGGTCCGCCCGGTTGCCAGTCGGCATTCTACCAGTGACGCCCTGGTGCCGACCGGTTTCAGCACCCGGTAATGGGTCAGCGCGGGCTTTCCGCCTCTTTCAACCACCGCCATTTTCTTGCGATTAGCCGGGTTGCGGCCGATGGCGCCCTCAATGTCGCCCTCGCGCGGTTTCGGCACGCCCCAAACCAACGCCTTGTAACGGCGGGTCAGGGTGCGGTCTTCCAGTTGCCCCGACAAGTGACGGTGAGCGGCATCATTCTTGGCCGCCACCATCAGCCCGCTGGTCCCCATGTCAAGGCGGTGCACAATGCCGGGGCGCATCACGCCGCCGATGCCGGACAGGCTGTCCCCGCAATGGGCCAACAGGGCATTGACCAGTGTGCCATCGGCATGACCCGCCGCCGGATGCACGCCCAACCCCACCTGTTTATCGATGACGATCAGGTCGTCGTCCTCAAAAACCACGTCGAGCGGGATATTCTGCGCCACCGGCACCGCCGGCGTCGGCGCAGGAACAGTGACCACGTAGACGTCCGCGCCCCGAACCTTGGCCGAAGGATCGTCGATAACAGTACCGGCCTTGGTGACGCAGCCGCCCTGGATCAGCCCCTTGATGCGGCTGCGCGACAACGGCTCCACGGCATCGGCGAGAAAACTGTCGAGACGCAGCCCACCCTTGTCATCGGGCACGGGGACGGTGTATGTGGTGGCTTCGGTCACACGTAGTATCCTTGTTCAAACCCTGCTTGGCACATCAGAGAGACTACCATGCAATTGTTGAAGGGCATTGTCATCGGTTTGGGCGTCCTGATTATTCTCGGCCTCGGCCTGTTGTCATACGGATTCGTGCAAAAAACCAACAACCCGGACTGGCGGCTTTTTTCGGCTGCCCCTGCCCCCGTTGCCGGAGCACCGGCTCTTGTAACACCCCTAAAGACCTTCGGAACAATGAAGCTGAATCTGCCTGAGGGCTGCACCATCACCGGCGTTCGACCCGATGGCGCACGCGCCTACCTGATGATCGGTGGTGGCTCGGCTTGCAACCGCGTTATCGTTGTCGATACCGGCCAGGACCGCGTTCTCGGAACTATCACACCGTGATCCAAATTCCGGACGCCCTCGTCGCGGCGATCTGCGGGGCCGCCGAAGGCACCTACCCCGAGGAATGCTGCGGGTTGTTGATCGGCCACAAAGACAACGGCGGGAAATTTACCGTCAGCGAGATCGCCGCCAGCCCCAACGTGGCAAAAGGCGATCACAAGGACCGCTTCGAAGTTCACCCTCAGGTCCGCTTCGACGTCATGCGGAAACTGGGCGACGGCCCTGAACAAATTATCGGCCATTACCATTCCCACCCCGACCACGCGGGCGAGCCCTCGGCGACCGACCTGGAGATGGCGTTCGAGCCCGAAATGGTGTGGCTGATCGTGGCTGTGCAGAACGGCCTTGCCCAGCGCCCACGGGCGCATATTGTGGACCCGGCGACGACCCGATTCCGGGAAATCGAAGTCCACACGCCCTGAACCTTTATTGAGACACAACAGGAGACGTCCCCTTGAATTTTGCATCCGACAACATCACCGGAGCCGCGCCGGAAATTATCGCCGCCATTCAGGCCGCCAACGGCGGCGCGCTGATGCCGTATGGCAACGACGACGTCACCCACGCGGCTGAGGCCAAGGTCGCCAGCATCTTTGAGACCGAAGCCGATGTTTTTTTCGTCGCCACCGGCACCGCCTCCAATGCCCTTGCGTTGTCGGTAATGACGCCGCCGACAGGGGCTGTGTTCTGTCATCTGGGCGCGCACCTCAACGACACCGAATGCGGCGCCCCGGAATTTTTCAGCGGCGGCGCAAAATTACTCCCCATCAACGGAGCCGACGGTAAATTCACTGCCGAAGACTTGAACAGCGCCATTGCAGCGTCAGGCGTTGGCAACATTCACCATGCCCAGGCGGCGGCGGTGTCCATTACCCAGGCGACCGAGACCGGCAGCCTTTACAGCCTCGATGAAGTCACCGCCATATCCAAAGTCTGCAAAACGCATAGCCTGAAATTGCACATGGACGGCTCGCGGTTCGCCAACGCCGTCGCCGCCATGGGCTGTTCCGCCGCCGATCTCACCTGGAAGGCGGGCGTCGATGTTCTGTCCTTCGGGGCGACCAAAAACGGCGCACTGACGGCCGAGGCCGTGGTGCTGTTTGATCGGTCCTTGAGTAAAGAATTCGGCTTCCGGCGCAAACGCGGCGGCCACCTGTTTTCCAAAATGCGCCTGTTGGCAGCGCAGATGGACGCCTACGTCAGCGATGACCTGTGGCTCAAAAACGCACGCCAGGCCAACGCCAACGCGGCCCGCATGGCCGACGGGCTGGACACCATTGACGGCATCGAACAGTCCCAGTCGGTGCAGGCCAATATCCTGTTCCCGAGAATGCCCCGCCCGGTCATCGACGGGCTAAAGGCCGACGGTTTCGGGTTTTATGAACGCGGTGGCAAAGACGTCATCCGGCTGGTCCTGGCGTTTGACACCCGCGCCGAGGACATCGACGCCTTCATCGAAGCCGCCCGCCGCCACGCCGGCGGCTGAGCTCCGGATGCGGGTCGGGCTTGCCCAAGGCACAGCGGTTGGGTAAGACTGCCTGATAACGAGGTCCCCTTCGTCTAGTGGCCTAGGACATCGCCCTCTCACGGCGAAAACACGGGTTCGAGTCCCGTAGGGGACGCCAATCATTTCAATAGGTTAAGTGAATAGTGGCATACCTGAATGGTAATTTCTTTACTATTTCTCTACTAAATACCGTGAGACTTGAGGGTACACCGGGAACTGAACAGCCCTTTATTTTGCGCTGATTTCTGCGGTTTGGCCTTAGGTGTCTTGGAAAATTATTAGGATGTTTTGCCCCGATCTCCTACGTTGCTGGTTACGCTCATTGACGTCCGGGTCAAGGGCCGCGCAGAGCCACGCGCAACGAAGTGAGCATGGCGAGCACGGGCGTAGCGAACCCTTGATGCGGCGGCGAGAATTTCACGCTGAAAAAGTCCAGCTGGACT
>JABMOY010000037.1 GCA_013203955.1 Rhodospirillales bacterium
ATCCCGGTGCTGCCGACCGTGCATTACAACATGGGCGGCATTCCCACCGATTATCACGGACAAGTCCTGCGCCCGACGCCCAACCGGCCGGACGCCGAAGCCCAAGGGCTGATGGCCATCGGCGAATGCGCGTCGGCCTCGGTCCACGGCGCCAACCGGCTTGGCACTAATTCGCTATTGGATTTGGTGGTCTTCGGCCGGGCGGCGGCGATCAAGGCGTCCAAGACGGTGCGTCCGGGAACGCCGTTGAAGCCCTTGGCCGCCGACAGTGCCGATTTCGCCATCGACCGCCTGGACCGGCTGCGCCATGCTTCGGGCGGCACCAGAACCAGCGAAATCAGGCTCGCCATGCAACGCACCATGCAGGACAACGCCGCCGTTTTCCGGACATCGGAAGTCTTGAGCGAAGGCGTCAAAAAAATTGACGAGGTGACCGCCGGCGTTACCGACATCCAGATCAGCGACCGTTCGATGATTTGGAATTCCGATTTGGTCGAAGCTTTGGAACTGGAAAACCTGCTGGCCTGTGCGCAGGCGACCATGCATTCGGCGGAAGCCCGCAAGGAAAGCCGCGGCGCCCATGCCCACGAAGACTTCCCCGACCGGGACGACGAAAATTGGATGAAACACACGCTGGCCTGGTTCGACAAAGGCGGCAAAGTCACCCTGACCTACCGGCCGGTCCATGCCTGGACGATGACAGCCGAGGTCGATTACATCGAACCCAAAGCCCGGGTTTACTGATTGTCCATATAGACGGGAAAATGACAGATGGTTGAATTTAATCTGCCGGCCAATTCCAAGATACAAAAGGGCAAGTCCTTCCCCGCCCCCGCCGGCGCCACCCGCATCAAGAAATTCAAGGTCTACCGCTGGGACCCGGACTTGGACGAAAACCCACGCTGGGATACTTTTAAAGTCGATCTCGATAAATGCGGGCCGATGGTTCTGGACGCGCTGATCAAGATCAAGAACGAAATTGATTCGACCCTGACCTTCCGCCGGTCATGCCGCGAGGGGGTGTGCGGGTCGTGCGCCTTTAACATCGGCGACAGCATCGGCGGCACCAATACACTGGCCTGCACCAAACCCATTAACGACATTAAAGGCGACATAACCATATCCCCCCTGCCGCATCTGCCGGTGGTCAAGGATCTGGTCCCGGATTTAAGCGTCCCTTACGCCCAGTACAAATCTATTGAGCCGTGGCTGCAGGCCGATACCCCGCCGCCGACCGGCGAGCGCCTGCAAAGCCTGGAAGAACGCGCCAAGCTGGACGGACTTTGGGAATGCATCCTGTGTTTCTGCTGCCAGACAAGCTGCCCCAGCTATTGGTGGAACGGCGACCGCTACTTAGGCCCCGCCATCCTGCTGCAGGCCAACCGCTGGATCGCCGACAGCCGCGACGAAGCGACCGGTAAGCGGCTTGACGATCTCGATGATCCGTTCAAGCTGTATCGCTGTCATACGATCATGAACTGCACCAGCACCTGCCCCAAGGGCCTAAACCCCGGCGAGGCCATCGGCGAAATCAAGACGGCGCTGATCAAACGCCGATAGGCGCTTTAAGCCCCCACTTTAGGCGAGATCGATATCGCCTTCGATGTCGGTGCTGACGCCGAGCCCTTCAAGGGTCAGCGTCATTTTGGCCTTGACCGTTTCCTCCCCCTTCAGGGTGCCGTCATCAAGCGCTTTGCGCACGGCGCCCTCGATTTCCCGCTGCGAGGTAACGCCGACGTTCTTGAGAAACTTGCGAACCTGCATGTTAAATACTTCTTCGTCCATGGATGCCTCCTTCCCTTTTCGTTCCCTTGGTAATGGTATAAGTCCATTGGGCGGCCCCGACAATGGAGAACAGGCAAATGTACAAGCCCCGGCATTTCGACATGGACGATCGACAAGTAATTTCGGATTTCATGCGCGCCCAAAGCTTCGCGCTGCTGGTGTCGACAACGGACGGCGTACCCGTCGCCAGCCATATCCCGTTGTTGCTGGACGAAACGGGCAATGGCAAAGGCAAGCTGCTCGGCCATCTGGCCAAGGCCAACCCGCAATGGCAGGCCTTCGACGGCGAGACCGAGGCGCTGGTCATTTTCTGGGGTCCGCACACTTATATTTCGCCGAGTTGGTATGAAACTGACGTTGGCGTGCCAACGTGGAACTACGTCACCGTCCATGCCTATGGCAAGCCAGCCATAATTGACGACCCCGAAGCCGTGCGCCAGGGACAGGCGCGCCTCGTTGATGCTTACGAAAGCGACGCCACGGACAATTGGTCGATGGACGTGTTGCCGGACGATTATATCGACAAGATGCTCAAAGGCATCGTCTCCTTCGAAATGCCCATCGACCGCATCGAGGGAAAATTCAAGCTGAGCCAGAACCGCACCCCCGGCGACCGGGCCGGCGCCATCAAGGGATTACGGGCGACCGGCGATGCCGAGGCCCGGGAAGTGGCGCGGCTGATGGCGGAATACAATTCCGACGATTAAGGCGCCAACACCCGATCGGCATCCAAGGTTAGATGGGCAACGCGTTATCAAGGAAGACACCTTAATGGTGGATGCGCTGGCTTAGAAATCGTATCGCAAATTGATGTAGGCGTTGTCGTCCTGGTCGAACTGGCCGAAGAACGTCGTCCGCTCCTCGCCGCCGAACACGTTGCCGCCGAGAGCGGCCGAGAGGTTGTCG
This sequence comes from Rhodospirillales bacterium, assembly GCA_013203955.1. Classification (GTDB taxonomy): domain Bacteria; phylum Pseudomonadota; class Alphaproteobacteria; order Rhodospirillales; family Casp-alpha2; genus Casp-alpha2. Next base: position 2,692 of record JABMOY010000037.1, read on the forward strand.
GAGAATTTGTAAGTGATCTGAGGTTGGAGCAGATAGTCGCTTTCCGCCGGGCTGTAGAAGGCGAAGAGCGATAGCTTCCACGTTTGGTGCATTAAGAATTGCGTCAGGCGCACCGTGACGATATTGCGGTATTTCCTCTTGCGGGCGAAACCGTTGGGCAGGGTGCGCTTGTAGGCGTCGAAGTCGCTCAGTATCTCGGTGTAGTACTGAGCGCCGAGGGTGAAATCCTTCCATAGTTCCTTCTGATAGCCGGCGAGGAAGCGCGTTTGCGAATTGGGAACCGCGATATCGTCACCGTCCCGGTCGTCCCGGGAATCGTAATAGCCTCCCTCAAAGGTAAGGACGCCGCCCAGGCCCTGCCCCTGGGCGCTCAGCCCATAGACGGAAAGCGGCGGGTAAATGGACGTGACTTGGGTTGCGTTGCTGGCGTTGTCGGCGCGCTGGCCGGGCGAGCGCCAACGGCCCCGGTAGGCGTAGCCCGACACATCGAAGCCCCCGAACCGGCGATACAGCCTCAGCCCGATCTCGGTGTTGCCGAGCGTGGTGTCCGGCAGGTCCTCGTCGCGGTTGGTGACGGACGCGTAGTCGTCGTGGAGGAAAAACCGCTTCGAGGTCGGCAGGGTGTCCGTCCGGAAGCGTGGGATGAGCACGAGTTCCCCGTTCAGGGCATTGGCTGAATAACGGACGCGGAGGCCATCAATGCCGTTCTTAAGGTACTCCAGCGGCCGGCCCGAAAAGAACGACACCCAGTTCTTGGGAAACACGTCGTTGATGAACAGCAGGTCGCCGACGCCCCAGGTCGCGATCTGACGGCCGAGACGGAAATCCAGGTCACCCGCCGTGTAATCGAAATAGGCCTCGCGAAGGTCTGCCTCCAGGTCTCCGGTCACCGCGTCGTGAACGCCGTCCAGCTTGACGCGGACCTGGGCCTCAACGGCGTCGGTCCAGCCGGTGAGGTCCAGGCGCAGACGCTCCTCGCCGAGAAGCAGGGCGCGCCCCTCGGATCCCGGCGGGAGCTGGCCGGTGGTGCGGCCCGAAAAATTTCCAAGCGCAAACCCGCGAACGTCGATGCCCCATTCGCCCCCGGTCTCCTGTGCGAAGGAGGGGGCGGAAAATACAATCGAAAACAAAACGACGAGACGCGACAGGCGTAGCCGAACAGCGAGTGCGTTCAACATCGCCCCATCTGGACCGTGGCGGTTCACCGGATCCATGAACGCGGCGGCCGTCGCATGCGGCGTTCGCTGAAGTCGGCGTCTTCGAGGCCAAGGTCGTAGGTCACCGCGTTCACGGTCACCTCGGTGCGATGACCCGTTTTGACGTTCTTCATGGTGCGCTTCATTATGGTCGGGTAGGCAATCTTCTCGATACGATCCGCCGTGAACACCCGCTGGAGTTCGTTCTGGGCGTCGTAGTACTCCTCCTTGAGCGGCAGGAAGTTCTGCTTATCGATCCACGAAATTCTCTTGGTGAAGGCGGCCGGCTTGTGCGGGATGCTCTGGATCACGAAAGTGTCCCGGCCGTCCAGCTTCTCCTCGCGGACCAGGGTGTGGGTATCCTCGGCAACGTCACGGCCTGAAACATCCTCGTAACTGAAATCGGAGCCGACGAAACTCGAATACTTGTCCTCGGCGGCGATGCGGCGGATCAAATCGACGGCGGGGATGAAGATCCAGCGGTCGTCCTCGCGTGCGGGAAACTTCCACACCATGAAGGTGAGGCGGCGAACATCGCCGGGCTCGTGAAAATACATGAAGTATTTCTGATCGCCTTTTCCACCCTGGTTCCGGCGCAGCATGGTCAAGACCCGCACCCTCTTGCCACCACGGCGGTCAATCAGCTCCATCGTCATCTTGCCCTTGGCGTCGTTGCCCGCGTAGTGGAAGGCGCGTTGGGAGCGTTCCATCATTTCCTCGGCGGATGCCGCTTGCGCATTGACGGAATGGATCGTAACGACAAACCCAAGGAATAGGCTCAGGGCGACGCGCGTTATGGTCGATTTCATGAGGCACCTCCGGGGATGGCCCTTTCAGGAATGGTGCGGGCGCCGACGTACCGCAGCGCACTTGGAAGTATGAACAACGTCGCCAAGGTGCAGAACAGCATCAGCGAAGCGAAAAACAGGCCGACGGTGATATAGGGCCCCAGCGTCGAGGCCGTGAGCGGCAGGAATCCGATGGTGATGACGATGGCGTTGCGTGCGATGGCACGCCCCGGTTCGCCGAACATGTGCCGGATCGTCGCTTCCACGTCCCTCGATTCGACCACGTGCGCCTTGAACCGTTGCAGGAAGTGGATGGCAAAATCGATGCCGAGACCGAGGGTCAGCGCCGCACAGACGGCGATGGGCATGTTGTAGTCCTTGCCCAGCCAGCCGACGAGGCCGTAGGTGAGGGTGATGGAGCCCGTGAGCGGCACCATGGCGAGAGTGCCAAGGGTCAGGGAGCGGAACTCGAACAACATAAGGGCGAACACGACCACGAAACTGCCGAGCACTGCCTTGAGCATGCCGACGACCATCAAGTCCTGCCACACCTTGTTGATGTAGGTGAGGCCGGACCAGCGCAACGACAGACCCTTCGGCAGCGGGTTCTTCTGCACGAAGGCGGCGAGCTTGTCTTCGACCGCCTGCATCTGGCGGTTATCGCCGCCTTTCATCTGGACCCAGATGTTGGCCTTGCGGGCCCCGCGGTCGATGAAATTGTCGAGGTCGTTGGGATCGCCCGTGGACTGGTACAAGAACAGGAACTGGCCGACGGCGTCAGCGGTTTCCGGCACCGTATCGTAGGCCTTATCGTTATCGTGCAGGACCAGGTTGATGCGCTTAACGATGTCGGCGACGGACGAGGTCTTGCCGACCAGCGGATCGGTTTCCAGGTCTTGCTGCATACGATCGATGTAGGCGACGACTTCCGGGCGCTTGACGGCCTCGGGTGCGCTCCCCTCGATGACCACGTAGGCCATGTAGGTGCCCCCGAACAGGCGGTTCATGACCGCATCCGCCACGCGCAATGGGTGGCTCTCCTTGAACCATTTGACCGGGTTGTCGTTGACCTGTATCTGCGACAAACCAACAACGCCGAAGGCGAATGCCGCGACGCCCAATATCAGCACCATCCTGGCGCGGGAAAAGGCAAACCCGCCGAGAGGCTTGAGGACGCGGTCGAGCATCGTGTGCGGCGCGCCGTCAGCCCGGTACAGCCGGCGCTTCAACTTGTCGTCGTCCATGAGGCTGATCACCGCCGGCACCATGGTCAGCGCCAGAAGCCACGCCGCCCCGATGCCGAAGGCGACGAACAGCCCGAAAATACGTACCGGCGGAATATCGGCGAGCGCCAGCGAGGCGAAGCCCACCGCCGAGGTCAGGGTCGTATAGAGCATCGGCTTATAGAGCGGGCGCATGGCCTCGATCAGGGCGCGGCGCTTGTCGCCGAGGACCCGGTAACGGTCGAAAAATTCACTCAGGATATGGATGTCGTCGAGGATTGCGATGGGCATCAGGAAGACTGGAATCATCGAGCTCATGATGTGAACGGAGAACCCCATGCCGATCAGCAGCCCCATCGCCCATATGACGGAAAACATGGCAGTCAGCGCAATGGGAACGAGAAAAGCGACCTGGCGAAACATGACGAAGACGATGAGCAGGATCAGCATGAAGGCGAGCGGCGCGACGATGCCCATCTGAATGAACATCTCGATGCCGAAAGTGTCCTCGGACACCGGCAGGCCGGCCAAGTGATAGCGCTGACCCGGCAGAAGCTCACGCGACAAAATGTCCCCGATTTCACCGGCGATGCGGTGGCTCATGTCCTTCCGCTTGATCGGCACGTAAAGCGCCACCGCCGTGCCGTCGGCGGATGCGATTTTCTCATTCAAGAACGGGTTCTCGGCGATATCCCGGCGAACCCCGGCGGCGGCTTCGGGTGTTCGCGGCACGTCGCGCAGAACGGGCCGAATATCGAGGAGCCCACCTTTGGACTTCACGTTGTCCGTGGTCGAGGGACTGACCACGTCTTCGATGATGACGCCCTTGATCTTGAGGATTTCCGATGTGGCGCGGGCGATTTTTTCCAGGGCTTCGGGACGGAAAATGTCCTTGTCATCGACAACGCCGACGACGATCAGGTCGTTAATCCCGAATTCCTTCTTAATCTGGTTGTAGTACGCCCGGTCCGCCTGGTCGGTCTCCAGCATGTTCTCGGGGTCGGCGTCGATGGTGATACTGGGGAACTGAAACCCGAACAGCACCGTAAGAAGGGTTAGAAGACCGATAACGGTTTTCGGGCGATCCATGGAAAACATCGTCATTCGTTCGAACATAAAATCCTCCTCAAAAAACTCAAATAGCAGATATTGCCCACTCAGTTCTTGTTAAAAGTGACACGCTGGCGGAAGACCTCGTATGATGTGGCTTCTTTTTTGTCGTAACCGATGCGCTTGCGTCGTTTTTCATCCACGAGGAAATAGCGAACCACGGCCTCCACCGCCACAGGAGGGGGCTTTCCTGCAACGGAAAACTCGATGTCATACGTGCGGAGTTGACCCCGTGGCAGCCGCGTGTCCCAGAGATCGATGATGAAGGGCCGCCAGAGGATGGTCCGTTTGAGCGTATGGCTTTCCTCTTCCAGCACGCGGCCGTCGCCGTCCAGCACACGCAGACTCACGGTCAGATGGCGGTCCGGGGTGCCGGTCGGCAGATAGTGAGCGGCCCCGACGTTGGTGATGCTAAGCGTAAACTTCCGTTTTTCCGATGATGGCGGCGTTTCTTCCAGCAGGTTGATGCTAAGGCCGCTTTTCACCATCTCCGGATCGTGTCCGCCGCGCCACAGGTGCTGACGGACGGGGCGGATTTTACCACCCTTGACGAGAGCACGTTCAACCAGCGGCATGTGACATTCGACGCAGCCAAGGGCGGCAACATCTTCAACCACCTTCTCGCCGCTATTTCCCCGCGAGGGTGGTTGAGGTTCTCTTTTCTTCATGGCTTTTGTAGCGGTGATTTCAGCGACCGTGCCGCAGGGCGGGAAGCGGAAGAAGGTGTCCCAACGATCACCGCCGACGACATGGCATTTCACGCAGGTCTGGTTGACGTTCTCCATCTTTTGTACGGGGTGCGGGGTCTCATCGCTACCGAAGGGTCCGAGAATTTTACCCTCTCGCAGATGGCAGGCGGCGCAGGTTACCCCTTCGTGCTGCAGAACGGGATCAAAGTCGGGATTGGGTTTAAGGATAGGATCCCATTTGTCCTTGTCCCGGAAGCCAAGGACGATGTTCTCCTGCTGACGGTCGAGGGGAATATGGCAGTTCTTGCAAATCTGTTGGGAACCGTCAAAACGGAAGTCGACCTGGAAATAGGGGTCCGTCCAAGCCTGGCTGTGTATCGTCGTTGACCATTCGTCGTAAAATTCCTGATGACAGGCGGCGCATTCCTTGGCGCTCAATGTTTCAAATGGTTCTGGAATTATCGCCGTCGATACCGGGCGTTCGAAGTCCTTCTCAACAATGAAGATGTTCATGGGGCGAACGAAGCGCCAGCCTAAGAACACGGCAACGGCGAGCACTATGAGTCCAAGGACGGCACGCTTTCTGGTCACGGTTCTACTCCTTTCCCTGACACCTGTGTATGTCTTGCCGCCGTTTCGCCAATCGAAACCCGCTTCATATAACCGCGGAAGTCAATTCGGCTAAGCAAAGGTTGACGTAGCGGCTTTTCTATAAGTGTTTTCGTCGCTGGTCCTCGTCCAACGCCAGAATCATCAACGCAATATTCGAGACATCGGTGTCGGACCATCCGGTGGTCACGGTGCCATTCTTCCACAGCACCGAAACGGCGACGGCCTCAATTTCTTTGCAGTTTTCGATTCCGCTCTCGAAAATTTCGGCGGGCGTCGTGCCATACAGACTTTCAACTTTCCCCACGTTACGTCTCCCGTCGCTTCGTTAAGCCGCTGGTTTTCGGCACACGGTTCTCCAAGTAAAAGGCATCGAAGCAGCGCTCCGTTCCGAAAGGCGGATCATTCAGGATAAAATGTATCTTCATGGTACTTTTCCTTTGTATCGTGGTTTTCGTTGTCCAGGAAAAGCTCCCCTATTCTAACTTTTTTTATTTTTGGTCCCAATCGCGGCGGTTGATGGGATATTCGCCGGCACCCCCGATCAAAGGCTGTACCAACATCTTGTGCAGGTGTAACTCGCCCGCATCGCGGAACAGATCAATGCCGATGGTCATGCCGTCGTGGCCTTTTTCCGGCTGGTCCCGATAGGTGCCGAACAGGCGGTCCCACCACGGCAGATTAAAGCCGAAATTGGAATTGGTCTCATACGGTACGACGGAATGATGCACCCGGTGCATGTCCGGCGTCACCACCAGCCAGCGCAATACCCTATCCAGCCCTAAGGGCAGGTTGACGTTGGAGTGATTGAACATGGCGGTCGCGTTGAGCACGACCTCGAAAATCAGCACCGCGACGACGGGCGCGCCGATGAGCACGATCACCGCCATCTTGATGGCCAGCGACAGGATAATTTCGATGGGGTGAAATCGGGCCCCGGTGGTGACGTCGAAATCCAAATCGGCGTGATGCATGCGGTGCAGCCGCCACAGCATCGGCACTGCGTGGACCATGACGTGTTGCAGATAAATAGCGAAATCGAGCACGACCACGGCGCCGAGGACGGCACACCATTCGGGAGCCTGATACAGGTTCAATACCCCCCAGCCGCGCTCTTGGGCGAGCAGGGCGACGGCGATCGGCGCCATCGGAAAGACCATGCGGGCCAAAACCGTATTAACGGCAACGATGCCTAAGTTGGAATACCAGCGCACGGCCTTCGACTGCGTCAGGACGCGACGGGGGCTAAGGATTTCCCACAACGCCATCAGGGCGAACACGCCTAGGAAGATTCCCAACCGGATGGCTTGTTCGTTGGCTAACAGGATTTTCGTCATCTCCACTTTACCTCTCGGGCAAATATGATGTTAATCTTCCCCGGCACAACGGTACGCGCCATCCCGTCCTTATTCAACCCTTGGCTTGAATAGTCATGAATCTTCACAAAATGCTCCTGGCCCGCGCCGAAGAAGGTCTGCCCATCCGCGTCGCCCTGATCGGCGCCGGAAAATTCGGCTCGATGTTCCTGGCCCAGGCACGGACGATGCCGGGGATCCATGTTTTGGGCGTCGCCGACCTGTCGGTTGAACGCGCCCGCCAAGCCATGCTGGCCACGGGCTGGCCCAAGGAACAGGTGGCTCCCGCCTCGGTGGCCAAGGCCCTGGCAAGCGGCGGCACGTTTCTCACCGAAGATGCAGACCTTCTCATAAATGCCGGCGGGCTCGACGTCGTCATCGAAGCCACCGGCGTTCCCGAAGCCGGCATCCGCCATGCGCTGGCCTGCATCGACCGGGGGCGGCACATCATCATGGCCAACGTCGAAGCCGACGTGCTGGCCGGGCCGCTGCTTGCAAAAAAGGCCGACCGGGCGGGGATCGTCTATTCCCTGGCCTACGGCGACCAGCCTGCCTTGATCTGCGAGCAAGTGGACTGGGCGCGCGCCGCCGGGTTTGAGGTCACCGCCGCCGGCAAGGGCACGCTGTACATGCCGGAATTCCACGCCTCGACGCCGGACACGGTGTGGGGGCATTACGGGCTAACCCCGGAACGGGCGGAAGCAAGCGGGCTTAATCCGAAAATGTTCAATTCCTTCCTCGACGGCACCAAATCGGGGATCGAGATGGCCGCCGTCGCCAACGCCACCGGTCTGACCCCGGCGCCCGGCGGATTGACCTTTCCGGCCTGCTCCACAGGCAAGCTGGCCCAGACCTTGATCCCGGAGAGTGACGGCGGCGTATTGCATCACAAAGGACAGGTGGAAGTCATCACCAGCCGCGGGCGCAACGGTCGTGACTTGGAAAACGATCTGCGCTGGGGTGTCTTCGTCACCTTCGAAGCGCCCAGCGATTATGTCGAACGCTGTTTTGCCGATTACGGGCTGATTACCGACGAAAGCGGAAAGTACACGGCGCTGTGGCGGCCCTATCACCTGATCGGGCTGGAACTCGGCATCAGCGTCGCCAGCGCCGCGCTGAGAGGCGAAGCGACGGGGGCGCCCACCGGTTTTCGCGCCGATGTCGTGGCAACCGCCAAGCGCGACCTTGTCGAAGGCGAAACCCTGGACGGCGAAGGCGGCTATACGGTGTGGGGACGACTGATGGTGGCCGGCGACTCATTGACCCTGGGTGCCGTACCCATCGGCCTCGCCCACGAGTTGAAGCTTAAGACCCCGGTCACCAAAGGCGCGGTGCTGACGTGGGCCGACGTCGAAGACTCAGGTGGCACCAATTCCGTCGCGCTCACGGTGCGTCGGGAAATGGAAGCCGCCGCCTAAGATGGACCGACAAGGGCCTTACAAAGCCTATCAGGCGCTGCTTGATCGCGGCGACATCCAGCCCGACCCCGCCCAGGCCCAGGCCATGGAAAAACTACAGGGCCTTGCCGCCGGCTTGGCGGAATATGCGCCCCACATGGGCAAACAGGGATGGATGGCGCGCCTCAACCCCGGGCGCAAGAAAGTTCCCGTGCCCAAGGGTATTTACCTGTGGGGCGGCGTCGGCCGCGGCAAGTCGATGCTGATGGATTTGTTTTTCGATACCGCCGGCATCAAGGACCGCAAGCGCGTTCACTTCCACGCCTTCATGCAGGAAGTCCAAAGGCGCCTGCACAGTTTCCGCGAAGCCGTAAAGGCCGGGCGGGCATCGGCAAAAACAGACCCCTTGGTCGCATTAAGCCGGGTCATCACCGGGCGCGGCTGGATTTTGTGTTTCGACGAATTCCACGTTACCGACATCGCCGACGCCATGATCTTGGGCAGGCTGTTCGAAGCCTTGTTCGAGGCCGGGGTCGTCGTCGTCGCCACGTCCAACCGCCCGCCCCGGGATCTCTACAAAGACGGCCTGCAGCGGGAGAATTTCCTGCCCTTCATTGGCCTGATCGAGGAAAAATTAGAGGTCCTGGAACTCGACGCCGGGATCGATTACCGGCTCGACAAGCTCAAGACCATGGACGTCTATCTGACCCCGGCGGACGCCGAGACGGATAAAAAGCTCGATGCCGATTTCCACGCGTTAAGCATCGGCGGCCATGCGCGCCCTGTTTCGTTGGAGGTCCAGGGACGAAAAGTTGAAATTCCCAAGGTCGCCGAAGGCGTCGCCTTTGCCGATTTTGCCGACCTTTGCGCAAAACCCTTGGGCCCCGGCGATTTCCTGGCCATCGCCAGCAATTTCCACACCCTAGTACTCGGGCGAATCCCCAAGTTGGGACCGGAAAACCGCAACGAAGCCAAGCGTTTCGTGACCCTGATCGATGCCCTTTACGAGGCCAAGGTCAATTTAATCTGTTCCGCAGACGCGCCGCCGGAGGCGCTTTACACCGAAGGCGACGGCGCCTTTGAGTTCGAGCGCACGGCGTCCAGGCTGATGGAAATGCAGTCCACCGATTACATGGCCCTGCCCCATGCCGGTTGACCGAATTTGACACACCTGTTAGCAGTATTATTCGGTTTCAATTTGCGGAATATAACCTTCCTGCCTATCTATTTCACAGGCGATGATACGAAATTTAAGCCGTTCCCTTAGGAGACAGGCCTTGCAGGATACAGTCATCCTTCCCGACGCCCAGGCGCTAACGCTTTCGGACCTTGATCCGAAGTTCGACCCGTGGGCCGAGATCGAGAAACTCAAGGTGCAAAAGAACGCCGTCATCCTGGCGCATTATTACCAGGACGGCGAAATTCAGGATATCGCCGACTTCGTCGGTGACAGTCTGGACCTGTCGCGCAAGGCGGCGGCCACCGACGCCGACATGATCGTTTTCAGTGGCGTCCGCTTCATGGCCGAGGTGGCGAAGATATTGAGCCCGCAAAAAACCGTGGTCCTGCCCGACGCCGACGCCGGATGCTCGCTGGAAGACGTCTGCCAGCCGGGCGACTTCGCCCGCTTCCGCGCCGAACACCCGGATCACCTGGCGATCACCTATATCAATTGCTCGGCCGGGGTGAAGGCGCTGTCCGATATCATCGTGACCTCGTCGAACGCCGAATACATCATCAACCAATTGCCCAAGCATCAGCCGATCCTGTTCGCGCCCGACAAGCACTTAGGCGCGTACCTCGCCCGCAAAACCGGACGCGAAATGCTGTTGTGGGACGGCACCTGCCTCGTCCATGACCAGTTTTCGGAACGCGAGCTGGTCAAGCTCAAAACCGAACACCCCTCGGCCCCTATCGCCGCCCACCCCGAATGCCACAAAGGCATCTTGGACCACGCCGACCATGTCGGGTCGACCAAGGGGATTTTGGACTTCGTGCTGGCGTCACCGGCCCAGGAATTCATCATCGCCACCGAACGCCACATCATCCATCAGATGGAAAAAGCCCTGCCGGAAAAAACCTTCCTCGCCGCCCCCGGCGCCGACGGCAGCTGCAACTGCGCCGATTGCCCGTTCATGGCAATGAACACCCTGGAAAAAATGTATCTGGCGATGGCCAACGGGGCGCCGAAGATCGAAATGCCCGAAGACCTGAGACTAAGCGCCCTCAAGCCGCTGGAGAAAATGCTGGAGATGTCGCCGCCGACAACGAAAGTCACGCAAGCGGCGGAATAATCCCGTGGCCATTCCCGAACCCGATCCCGCGATTATCGCCGCCGCCGTTGAGACGGCACTGGCCGAAGATTTAGGCCAAGGCGACATCACCACGCAAGCCGTCATTCCCGCCGCCACGCGGCTCAAGCTGGTGATGGCGGCGCGCCAAGAAATTATTCTCGCAGGCCTTCCCGTGGCCGTCGCGGTATTCGCCAAGGTCGCGCCAAAGGCCAGCATGATGACGCAAGCCCAAGACGGCGACAGCATCGCGACCGGTGGTATCATCGCCCGCATCGAAGGCCCGGCTTCGGATCTATTGGCGGCGGAACGGGTTGCCCTCAATTTCCTGCAAACGCTTTCCGGGATCGCCACCTTAACCAGTGCGTATGCCAAAAAAATAAAGGGCACCGGGGCGGTGCTTCTGGATACCCGGAAAACCATCCCGGGTTTGCGGGTTTTGAGCAAATACGCGACCTTTGTCGGCGGCGCCACCAACCACCGGATGCGGCTCGATGACGGGGTGCTGATCAAGGACAACCATGTCGCCGTCGCTGGTTCCGCCGGCGAAGCCGTCAAGCGCGCCAAGAACGCCGGGCTAAAAGATATCGAAATCGAATGCGACACCCTCGAACAAGTCACAGAGGCGCTCGACGCCGGCGCCGACCGCTTGCTGCTGGATAACATGCCACCCGATATGCTGCGCCAAGCCGTCGCCATCACGGCGGGCCGGGCGCCGCTGGAAGCGTCGGGCGGCGTGACGCTGGAGACCATCCGCGCCATCGCCGAGACCGGCGTCGATTTTATTTCCGTCGGCGCCATCACCATGTCGGCGCCGTCGGTCGATATCGGTCTCGATCTGGCCGATGAATAGCCCCGTATGTGGGGCGTTTTATGCGCCTGTTTTGGACCGATCGGTCCGTAAAAAGGGGTTATCCCCTTGCCCTCGAGTCCCAAAGAAGGTACGACAAAAGGCATAACCGACGGCACAAAGGATGGAACTGGCCCCTTAGGGCTTGATTCCAGGCCGTTTTAACCCTGGGAAGGTAACATGGCTCGAAATAAAATCGCACTCATTGGTGCCGGTAACATCGGCGGCACGCTGGCTCATTTGGCCGGCTTGAAGGAACTGGGCGATGTCGTCCTGTTCGACATCGTCAGCGGCATTCCGCAAGGAAAAGCGCTTGATATCGCCCAATCATCCCCCATCGAAGACTTCGATGCCCGCATGATTGGGGCCAACAATTACAAGGCCATCAAGGGCGCCGATGTCGTCATCGTCACCGCCGGCATCGCCCGCAAGCCGGGCATGAGCCGCGACGACCTGATCGGCATCAACACCCAGGTCATGCAATCGGTCGGCGCAGGCATCAAGGAAAACTGCCCCGGCGCTTTCGTCATCTGCATCACCAATCCGCTGGATGTTATGGTTATGGTGCTGCGCGACGCTTGCGGCTTGCCCCACAACCGGGTCGTCGGCATGGCCGGGGTTCTGGATTCGGCGCGCTTCCGTTATTTCCTGGCCGAAGAATTCAAGGTTTCCGTCGAAGACGTTACCGCCTTTGTCTTGGGCGGGCACGGCGACAGCATGGTGCCGTTGGTCCGTTATTCGACCGTCGCCGGCATTCCGCTGCCCGATCTGGTGCGCATGAAGTGGACGACGCAAAAACGCATCGACGCCATCGTCAAGCGCACCCGCATGGGCGGCGGCGAAATCGTCGGCTTGCTGAAAACCGGCTCCGCCTTCTATGCGCCCGCCAGCTCCGCCATCCAGATGGCCGACGCTTATTTAAAGGACAAGCGGCGCGTGCTGCCATGCGCGGCTTATCTCAAGGGTGAATACGGAATCAAGGGTCTGTATGTCGGCGTGCCCTGCATCATCGGCGCCAAGGGCGTTGAGAAAGTCGTCGAGATCAAGCTCAACCCAGAAGAAAAGGCGATGTTCCGGAAATCCATCAGCGCCGTAAAGGGGCTGTTAAAAACCACCCAGAAAATGATGGCTAAAAACAAGAAGAAGCCGGCCCCGAAAAAACGCGCCCCAAAGAAATAAAGCCCGGCGAAAATTTTCAAGAGGATTCCATGAACATTCACGAATACCAGGCCAAGCAACTGCTCGGCAAATACGGCGTCCCGGTGCCCCGGGGCGGCGTTGCCCGCACCGTCGACGAAGCCGTCAAACAGGCCGAAGAGCTGGGCGGTCCCGTTTACGTCGTCAAATCGCAAATCCACGCCGGTGGCCGCGGCGCTGGCAAATTCCAGGACAACCCCGACGGGCCGGGCGGCGTGCGCGTCGTCAAATCCATCGACGAGGTCAAATCCAACGCCGCCGACATGCTCGGCCATATCTTGGTCACCAAGCAGACCGGCCCCGCGGGCAAAGAGGTCAAGCGCATCTATATCGAAGACGGCTGCGACATCGCCCGTGAATTGTACCTGGGCATGCTGCTCGACCGCGAAACGTCGCGCCTGACCATGATGGCGTCCACCGAAGGCGGCATGGAGATCGAAGAAGTCGCCGAAGCGACGCCCGAAAAAATTCTCAAAGTTTCCATCGACCCGGCCACCGGCATGACCGAAGACGACGCCAAGAGCCTCGCCACGGGCCTCGGCCTCGAAGGCAAACAGGTCGATTCCGGGGTCGAATTCATGCTCGCCATCTACAAGGCCTTCATCGAGCTCGACGCCTCCATCGTCGAGATCAACCCGCTGGTGGTCACCGGCGCGGGCGATGTCATAGCCCTCGACGCCAAAATGAATTTCGACGACAGCGCGCTGTTCCGCCACCCCGACGTCGCCGAATTACGTGACGAGGACGAGGAAGACCCGGCCGAACTGGAGGCCTCCAAGCACGAACTTAATTATATCAAGCTCGACGGTTCCATCGGCTGCATGGTCAACGGCGCAGGCCTCGCCATGGCGACCATGGACATCATCAAACTCAAGGGCGGCGACCCGGCCAACTTCCTCGATGTCGGCGGCGGAGCGACCAAGGAACGCGTCACCACGGCCTTCAAGCTGATCCTGTCCGACCCCAACGTCGAGGGCATCTTAGTCAATATCTTCGGCGGCATTATGCGCTGCGACATTATCGCCGAGGGCGTCGTCGCGGCAGCCAAGGAAGTCAGCCTCTCCGTGCCGCTGGTGGTGCGCCTCGAAGGCACCAACGTCGACAAGGGCAAGCAGATCATGGCCGATTCAGGGCTGCCCATCCTGTCCGCCGATGATTTGGGCGACGCCGCCGAAAAAATTGTCAAAGCCGTGAAGGAGGCCGCGTAATGGCCGTTCTCGTCGACAAGGACACCAAGGTCATCTGCCAGGGCTTCACCGGCTCGCAAGGCACCTTCCATTCGGAACAAGCCATCGCCTACGGCACCCAAATGGTCGGCGGCGTAACGCCGGGCAAGGGCGGGACCACGCACCTCGACCTGCCCGTGTTCGATACCGTCAAGGACGCGGTGGAGGCAACCGGCGCCGACGTTTCGGTCATCTATGTGCCGCCGCCGTATGCCGCCGCCGCCATTCTTGAGGCCATCGACGCCGAACTGCCGCTGGTCGTCTGCATCACCGAAGGCATTCCCGTGCTCGACATGGTCAAGGTCAAAGACGTGCTTAAACGTTCATCGACACGCCTGATCGGGCCGAATTGTCCCGGCATCATCACGCCGGGCGAGTGCAAGATCGGCATCATGCC
>JABMOY010000038.1 GCA_013203955.1 Rhodospirillales bacterium
AAGCGCACCATGTGGAGCCGCCGCGCCCAGGAATACGAGGCCAAGATCAATTCCGGCGACCCCATCGCCATCGCCGAGGTCGTCCGCGACCTGCACCGCAATGTCGGCCAGCCGGACCAGTCTTTTTCCGAGCGCCAGATCTACGAATCGGCCCGCGATCGCCTGGCTTACGAAGTGGCGGCGGTGGAAAAGACCGACATCGAAGCGGCGACGGAAAAATTGGAAACCCTGTTGACATCGTCGCGCCCGAAGGCGGAGCCTACCAAGGCGGCGTAACCGCTATTCCGACACCGTTTTAACTTTCCGGCCGGGTATCAATTTCTCGCCGGGCTTAAGGCCGTTGAGGACGTCGAACCAGCGCTCGCGGAATTTTTCGAAGGGCATGAGTCTGGCGAAAGTTTGCCGGGTGTCGCCGGGCCTGACGTTGGCGACCTTAATTTTCAGCGGCCGGATGGCCTTGGCCTCGGCGTCCGTTAGGCGGCGAAAGCTGTAGGTGGTGCGCCGGAGTTCGGTATTCAGCCCCGCCGTCACCGTGGTCGGGGTGACGAAGGCAAAGCGGAAGATGCGGTTCTTATCCCCCTCTTGGCCGCCATCGAAAACAATCAGACGGATGTCGCGAAGCCCGTCGCGGCCGCGGCCGCGGGCGGTGGCGGTGGCGGCTTGCAAGCCGTTGACGTTAAGCCGGGAAACGTCGCTTAAGGTCAAGTTGCGGCCCCAGACGCCGGTCAGATAGTCAGGCAACGAGCGCACGCCCTTGGCCGATTTCGCCGGCGCCAAATCGAAAATCACGACGGCTTTATCCGGCCCGCGGGCGACGACTTGGCTGGGCGAATTGAAGAGCACGAATTCAGGCGGCACGGTGAAGCGGATGCCGAGCCCCGGGTGGATGAAGTCCCGGCCCTTGCGGATGCCTTGTTCCGGGTCGTCGCCGAAGACCATGCCGTCGATTTCGGCCAAGTAGCCGTCACGCCCCAACACCGGGTGTTGCCCGACAGCGCCCCGTGCCGTCCTCTCCAGCTTGATCGCCTGGTCGATACGCTGGGCGGTGCGTGGATGGGTGGCCATGATGTTGTTGGCCGCCGCCTCGGTCTTGCCTTCGAGGGCGCGCTCCAACTCGGCATGCGCCGCCATCTTGTGGAAGAAGCTGGTCATGGCGGCGGGGTCGTAGCCGGCCCGCGTCATATAGCGCACGCCCAACTTGTCGGCTTCCAATTCCTGTTCGCGGGAATAGCCTTGCAGGGCGGCCTGCGCGCCATAGCCGACGATATCGCCGACCCCGGCCGGCACCCCCGCCGCCGAGCCGATGGCGCCGAGCACTATCAGCCCTAAATTAGTCGCCATGGTGGCGGAGTAGCGTTCCGCCGTGTGGCGCGCCGTCACGTGGCCGATTTCATGGGCCAGCACACCGGCCATCTCGGCCTCGTTCCCGGCCAGCGCCAGCAGCCCGCGGGTGATGTAGATATAGCCCCCCGGCAGCGCCAAGGCGTTGACCCGGTCGTCGTTGAGGATGGTGAAGGTAAAGGGCAGGCTGGAGGCTTCCGACAGCGCCGCCAGCTTCAGCCCGGTGCGGCGGATATAGGCGCGCAACTTGGCGTCGGTATAGGCGCCGCCGAATGACTTGATCAGCTTCGGGTGTTCCTCGGCGCCGACGCGTAGCTCGTCGTCCCTCGACATAAAGGCGGTGAAGGTTTGCTTGCCGGTCGCCGGATTGGTCGAGCACGCGCCCAGAAACAACAACGTCAGCAGCAACGGAATAAGTGCGGTGAAACGAAAAAGCCTTTTCATTTTTAAACCAAATTTTTGATCTGTTCCGGTCATTTTTCAGCCAAAATTTCGATCTGTTCCGGGTGCGTGGCCTCGATCATAGGGCCGTTGTACTTCTTCAACCAGCCCCGCACCCGAACCCGCTGTCCTTCGAAGGCGGCGGGGTCGATGCCGGATTTGGCGAACAGGCGTCGGGCCTTGGGCTGGATGGAGATGGTAAAATCGGTGCGCCAGTTTTCCCCGAAGTTGAGGTAGACCCGCCCCTTAATGCTGGCGGCTTTTACGATGCGGCCTTCGACGAGTTGAAAGGTGCCGATCCACGAGGCCAAGTCATCCGGTCCCCGCACCGCATAAAACCGCAAGCCCCAAATGCCGCGCTTGGCGTCCCTGGCTTCGGCTTCCAGCGCCAGCATGTCGGCGACGCGGGCCCGGTTGTCGGCAAAGCTATAGACCCGGGCCATGCCGAGTTTGAGCATCTCGCCCTGCACCCAGGCGCCGCCGGGCGTTTGCAGGTGCGCCAACAGCCGCCCGTGGCGGTCCAACCTGGCGCCGCCGAAGGAAAGGCCGAGGGTTTTGCCGAGGGTGAGCTTTTCCAAGGCCTGCTTGGCATTGGCGGCCAGCGGCCAGGTCGGGAAGTTCTTGCGCCCCAAGGGCAGCTTCGGCGCCTGGATACCGACCAGGCGTATTTGCGTGGCGCCGTCGAAGGGCCCAGTCAACACCACCGTGTCGCCATCGACGACGCTGGCGACGGTTGCCGTGTCTTCGCCTGCCGCCACCGGCGTTGACGCCAGCAGCACCAAAGCCAGCAGGAATGTTTTGAAGGGGCCTTTCAAGGCGGCTCCCCGTCCTTCGAGACGCGCCTTTCCGGCGCTCCTCAGGACAAGGGGGTATTTAGATAGCCTCATCCTGAGCCCCGTCGAAGGAGAGGCGGAAAGATCATGGCGAGGGGGCGTCATGGTCATCCTGAAATGGCTTCCTCAATCCCGGTCATATCGCGGACCTCGGCCGGCGTCTTGCCGGCATCGCGGAGCGTGCGGATATTCAAGGATTCGTCCCGTTTCGCCAGCCTGACCCCGTCTTCGTTGGTGATAAGCCGGTGGTGGTGATAGGCGGGCGCCGGGTAGCCCAGCAATGCCTGCAACAGGCGATGGACATGGGTGGAGGGCAGCAAGTCTTCGCCCCGCGTCACCAGATTGACGCCTTGGATGTGGTCGTCGACGACGACGGACAGATGGTAACTCGCCGTCGTTTCCTTGCGCCCGAGCACGACGTCGCCCAAAAGCCCGGGGTCCGCCGTGACTTCGCCTTTGTCGCCGTCGGTCCAGGTCAAAGGGCCGGCAATGTTGTCGTGCGCCTGTTGTGATGCCGCCAAGGCATCGAGCCTAAGCGCGAAGGCCCGGCCTTCATCCATGCGTTTTTGGCGTTCACCTTCGTCGAGGTATCGACAGGTGCCGGGATAAAGGGGGCCTTCCGGTCCCCCCGGCGTGTTATGAGGCGCATGCCCGGACTTTTCAATCTCGGCGCGGATTTCCTTGCGCGTACAAAAACACGGATAGATCAGGCCCCGGACCTGCAATTTTTCGAGCGCCACCAGGTAATCGCCGAAATGATCCGATTGCCGGCGCACCGGCTGCTCCCATTGCAGGCCCAGCCACGCCAGGTCTTTAAAGATGGCGGCCTCGAACTCGGGCCGCGCGCGGGCGCTGTCGATGTCTTCGATCCGCAGCAGGAATTTTCCCTCCGGTCCCGCCGCCCGGGTGGCGAACAGCGCCGCATAGGCATGGCCCAGATGCAGATAGCCGGTGGGCGAGGGGGCAAAGCGGGTGACGATGGATTTGGGCGGGGTCATGTTGAAAAGCCATGCTTGAGAATCCGTGACAATACCATGCCTAATCGGTTACCACTGATGAACAAATATTTTCCTGAAATTAAAAAACGAGGACCCTGATGACGGACATTCCCGCCCTTAACGGCCCGATGCTGGCGCCGGCTTCCGGTGGGGCGGCGAAACAACTTGTGATCCTGGCCCACGGGGTCGGTTCGGACGGCGACGACCTGATTGGCTTGGCGCCGTACTTCCAGAAAGCCCTGCCCGACGCGCTGTTCGTATCCCCGAACGCGCCTTATCCCTTCGACATGGCGCCACAAGGGCATCAATGGTTCTCGCTCCAGGACGCCAGCGCCCCGGCCCGGCTCGCCGGCACGCAAACGGCGGCACCGATTTTGGACGCCTTCATCGACGCCAAGCTTGCGGAAACGGGGTTGGCTGAAGACAAGCTGGCGCTGATCGGCTTTTCCCAAGGCACCATGATGGCGCTGCATGTGGGTCTCCGGCGGGCCAAGGCGTTGGCCGGAATCCTCGGCTATTCGGGGATGCTGGTCGGCCCGGAGTTGTTGGCCGATTCCATCCAATCGCGGCCGCCGGTGTTGTTGGTGCACGGCGACGCCGACGATGTGTTGCCGGTGGAAGCCCTGGGCCAGGCCGTCGCCGGGCTGCAAGCCGCCGGCGTTTTTGTCAAACACCACACCTGTCCCGGCCTCGGTCACGGGCTCGACGACGACGGCATCCGCCTCGGCATGGAATTCCTGGGCGAGATCTTCGGCACGGACTGGAAAGCGCTCGACTGATCGGCAAGTCTGCGTAACATCGTCGGGATGGCGTCGGAGAATAGTCGCTGTGGCGTCGGTCCGTCGCCGGCCCATCATCGCTAAGTCTTCACTTTCGCCGCCCGCTTATCTCACAAGGCCTTGATTTTAAGGATACTTGGCCTGAAACGGGCCTAAGAAAGTCGTCATTAATCGTCTTGATGATTATTTCCCGGTCCGGGATGCGCCCTTTAATGAGTCCGCCCAAGTGCGCCTGCAGCTCGACGGCGCGGGTGGCAACGTGGAATTTGTGCTCGTCGATGGCGCGCTGGTAAACCGCTTCCAGCTTGCCGATCAACACCGCCTGATCGAGGCAGTAGGCATGCGCCAGGCCGCCCTGGATTTCGGCGATGCGGGCGCGGATGCGCGGCTGGCGCTGAAGGCGGTAGCCCTGATTGCTGGCCGATCTGGGGGTGTAGCCGGCTTGGATGGCGGCGTCGGTGGCGTTGCCGCGCAAAACGAAGTGCTGGCAGAACGCCTCGTGGCGGGAGCGTAGTGGCTTTTCGGTCTGGGCGGCGCCCGTCCTCGCCTCTTGTTGTGTCCCGGTCCGGGCGGCGCCCGTCCTCGCCTCTTGGGGCTTTTCGGTCGGTTTTCCGGCGATTGCCGGAGTAGGGGGGTTGTCTTGTGCCATGATCTGTAATTCCTATTCAAAAGGTTGATAGGGAATAAGATCATATTTATCGGCGATTATATAGTTAAAAAAGCATCCGATTCGTTTATCAGAAAATCTGAAATTGTGATTGGTAATTGGCCCAAATTAGTTGGATAAAGGAGTCAAGGAGACGGCGCACTCCTTTTGGAAGGGAGCGCGCCGCCAGTTGGAACCAACCCCTTGTGGAGGGGGATTGGCGGGATAGGAGCCAACACTCCGTCCCTTGTTAAGCACGAACCCCGGACCGCGACGGGAACACTCCGGGGGCACCCGTAGGCCGGTGCGCCAGTCCCGACGATCTTGGAGAAAGACTTTTCGATCTAGGCCCCCAGCTGCAACCGGGGGCCTACCCGTCTCGGAACATGGTAATTATTGGGGGGAATGGAGTCTGGGACCAGCCCATTTGCCGGTGTATAGCGGGGATAACCGCATAATTCACCCTTTACCCCCCCGCTATCCACAGGAAATAGCATGAAATCAGGCAAAAAAGACGACTCGAAAGAGAAAGGCCAAGCCCCAAAAGAGGCAAAAAACGCCGAATTGGACCCCCGATTCGCGGCGACGGTTAAGAAGATGCTGGATACGCCGCCAAAGCCTTACAAGAAAGAGGGCCAAAACATCAAAGATTCTGATTGATTTCCCCCTTTTCGTGTAGAGAATGCGTTAAGGTTTTGTTGGATATTGGTTCGGTGGCAGCATAAGTAATGGCCAAGAAGGTAATTAAAGCAAAAAAGAAACCGAAAAAGGCTGGCCGGAAGGTCGGTGACCCTATTCCTGTGTCGATAAAGTCAGCTGAAGAACATTGGAACATCTACAAATTATCAGACGGCACTACAGTGCGAGCTAGGCCAATATTGATTGAAATTGCGAGGCAACACGATAAATTTGATGATAAGGGGAGCCCGATTTACACAATAACTGGTGGCGTGATTCAAGAGCTAACAGTACCAAAACGGCTAAGGAAAAAATGAGTACCATTACCGCATCAGAATTTAGGGTTGTTGATTTGGAATTTAATCAGTCTGAATTTTTTCAGGCTAATACTTTTTCTGTCGCCGATATGTTTGTCAATTTATCAAATGCAATTGTCGATAGGTTTGTTTTGCTGGCCCCTAACCAGTTTGACACGGTGATTCATTCCCTTCACAGCAATAAATTTGAACTCAAAATGTCTATGCCTGTGACCATAAAGTTGATCGACAAAAATGAAACTGTCGCAACTTTTGTGGATGGGAATATTGCTATTTCTGGTGATTCGCCAGCACACGCTTTAGAAGAGTTACGCCACCTTCTTGTTGGGCTATATGAGATATTCAAGCGCGAAAAGAAAAATCTAGGAAGCGTGCCCAAAGAACAATTAAAAATTTTGGGGGCGTATATTGGGGAGGCGGGGCATAAGTAAGATCCTCAGGAAAGCAGCCGAAGAAATTGCTAAAAAACTTAAGGCGG
>JABMOY010000244.1 GCA_013203955.1 Rhodospirillales bacterium
GAACAACCCAGACTATGGTTAAGGCCCCTAAGTGTCAGCTAAGTGATAAAGGGTAAACGGTGTCCATGATCTGAGACAGTGAGGAGGTTGGCTTAGAAGCAGCCACCCTTGAAAGAAAGCGTAACAGCTCACTCACTCAGAGATCTTGCGCCGCAGATAATCGGGGCTAAACATGGTACCGAAACTGAGGGCTTGTGAACTTCATTGAGGAAGTAATATAAAACGAACGACAAATTCGATCCGTGGCAAATAAAAGTCCGGTGAAGATCTGCAAGGGCGACATGCCCGTATGAGTCGTTCGTTATGGAGTGGGAGATATACCTTCGTGGTAGCCCATCTTTGGGAGTGACGTTCGCCGTCACATGTACGGATTGGATTAGACACCCAGTGCGGTTTGGTATACCAAAGGTAAGTGTGGAGAAATTCGCATTTCCTCCAAGGGGGGTACAAAGCAGTGAGTATTCATAACGAACTGCGTGACCACCTTACCAGGGTGATCATCGGCGTAACAGCCTAGAGGTCTACGACTTCGGTCTAACCTCGACCTCCCGCCAATCTTTTGTTCTTTCATTTTGTTTGGAAATGAAGGTGTAGTTCAGGGGTAGAGCACAGCCTTGATAGGGTTGAGGTCGGAAGTTTGAATCTTCCCACCAACACCAAACAAATTTTGTCTAGCGTGACCGTAGCTCAATTGGTAGAGCAGGGGCTGTAAACCCTAGTATGCTGGGTTCGATTCCCGCCGGTCCCACCAGACAAACACAACCCGAATGATCAGACGGGCAAATCTGGTCTCCTCAATGAAGTTCACAAGCGGTAGGAGAGCGTTCCATTTGCTATGAAGGTGAAGGGGTAACCCACACTGGAGCGTATGGAAGTGAGAATGTTGGCACAAGTAACCACAAGAGGGGTGAGATCCCCCTCCGCCGAAAACCCAAGGTTTCCTTGGCGATGCTAATCAGCCAAGGGTTAGTCGGGCCTAAGCCGATCCCGAAAGGGGGAGGTGATGGACACACGGTTAATATTCCGTGACTTTTTATGTATGCGATGGGACGACGGAGTGTAGTAGAGAGAGCGCATTATTGGATTTGCGTCTGTGCTGTAAGGGTGGTTTTTAGGTAAATCCGGGAACCATTAAACCCAAGCAGAGCAGAAATCTGGCGATTTCGGTCAAAAGAAATTCTCTTGAGCACGCTTCCAAGAAAAATCTCTAAGCTTCAGTACATAGAAAACCGTACCGTAAACCGACACAGGTAGGTAGGTCGAGAAGACCAAGGCGAACGAGTGAGAGGTCCTCAAGGAACTCGGCAAAAAAGCAGCCGTAAGTTAGCGATAAGGCTTGCCCTTCTCAGTAATGGGAAGGGCCGCAGCGAAAGTAACCCTGCCGACTGTTTATCAAAAAAACAGCTCCCTGCAAACTCGCAAGAGGAAGTATAGGGGGTGACGCCTGACCAATGCCCGAAGGTCAAATACGGGGGGTCTAAAGAGCTTTGCTTTTTAGGCTGGACTGTATAAGCCCGGGTCAATGTCGGCGATAACTATAATCGTCCTAAGGTATGCCGTGTGTGCATTGCACGTACGGCATAGGACTGGGACGATTATGGCGAGTGTAATAAACAGAAACGCAAAATATAGCTACCTTCTCATGCAGGAATGCGTGAGTTAGTCCGTAGCGCGACACGAAGAGGCCATACGTCGCGATCCCCAAATGGGAGAAGACATGGTCCAAGTTTAGGAACACTTGAGCGTAATTCCTTGTCTGGTAAGTTCAGACGTGCACGAATGGCGTAACGAGTGGGGTACTGTCTCGAGGACTTGC
>JABMOY010000039.1 GCA_013203955.1 Rhodospirillales bacterium
ACATTTCCTGAATGTTCATCAGGATCGACGCCTCGCCGGCGATATCGACGACCAACGCCCCCGGGTGCGCCACCTGCGCCCCGACGGCGGCCGGCAGCCCGTAACCCATGGTGCCGAGGCCGCCCGAGGTCATCCACCGGTTCGGTTCCTCAAAACCATAGAACTGCGCCGCCCACATCTGATGCTGGCCGACCTCGGTGGTGATGTAGACGTCGTCCAAGTTCTTGGTTTTCTCATACAATCGCTGGATGGCGTATTGCGGTTTGATGATGTTGCCCTTCTGGACGAAATTCAGACAATCCTTGGCCCGCCATTCATCGATCAGCTTCCACCAGGCCTTCAGCGCATTCTGGTCGGGTTTGGCTTGGCTCGCCTTCCAGACTTTCAGCATCTCGCCCAGCACGTTGCCGACATCGCCAACAATCGGTATGTCGACATGCACGTTCTTGTTGATGCTGGACGGGTCGATATCGATGTGGATTTTCTTGGAACCCGGCGAAAATTTGTCGAGGACGCCGGTGATGCGGTCATCAAACCGGGCGCCGACGCACAACATAACGTCGCAATCGTGCATCGCCATATTGGCTTCATAGGTGCCGTGCATGCCGAGCATGCCCAAAAACTGCGGGTCGGACGACGGAAAGGCGCCCAGCCCCATCAGCGTCAACGTGCACGGATAACCCGACAGACGCACGAATTCGGTCAACAGCTTGGAAGCCTTGGGGCCGGCGTTAATGACGCCGCCGCCGCAATAAAAGACCGGCTTCTTGGCGCCCGCCATCAATGCCACCGCTTCCTTGATGGCGTTGTCGGCGCCTTTGACCTGGGGCTGGTAGGTTTTGTGTTTGATATTTTCCGGCGCCATGTAGTCGCCCAGCGCCATGGCCACGTCCTTGGGCAGGTCGATGACGACCGGCCCCGGGCGGCCGCTGCGGGCGACGTGAAAAGCTTCGTGAATGGTACGGGCCAAATCGGCGACATCCTTGACCAGATAATTATGCTTGGTGCACGGGCGCGTGATGCCGGTGGTATCGCATTCCTGAAAGGCGTCGTTGCCGATCAGATGCGTCGGCACCTGGCCGGTAATACAAACAAGCGGGATGCTGTCCATCAGCGCATCGGTCAAGCCGGTGACGGCGTTGGTGGCGCCTGGGCCGGACGTCACCAGGACGACACCGACCTTGCCGGTAGAACGCGCGTAGCCTTCGGCGGCATGCACGGCACCGCCTTCCTGGCGGACCAGGATATGGCGGATGGCGTTCTGTCCGTAGAGCGCATCATAGAGCGGCAGCACGGCGCCCCCCGGATAGCCGAAGATTTCGGTGACGCCCTGATCGGTCAGCGCCTTCACCAGAATTTCCGAACCGCTGATCTGTTCCTTGGCCATCTCGGCACTTCCCTCTTTTTGGGCTTCTCGTTCCGCCGCCATTTTTAAGACCCTTAGAAAACGGCCTTAATGGGTAATAAGGGCGGCAACCTAATAGCTCGCGCCCGCGAGGTCAACCTGATATGGACATAAATGGAACTAAATTCTACTAAAAACTTTCCGATTATTGCGCATTTTTGAAAAAAAACACAAAAAACAGCATTATTTTACCCCTGTGACTTCCCCGCAACGGCAAAGCCTGTTTGACACGGATCAATTACGATGGCAGAATTTCCCATAATTGGGCTACCCAGTTTACCTACTTTACGGAATTTGACCATGGCAAAAAAACCCTCCAAGTCCCTTCCGTCGCCCAAAGCCGACGCCTTCAGCCCGGTCAGGGGGGTGCGCCTGTATGAGCTCATCATCGATCAGATCGCAACCTTGGTGCAGGACGGCCAATTGGCCAACGGCGACCGCTTCCCGCCGGAACGCTACCTACAGGAAAAATGGAAAGTCAGCCGGCCGGTGCTGCGCGAAGCCTTCCGGGCGTTGGAAATGCAGGGCGTCGTCGAATCGCGTCCCGGCGGCGGCCGCTATCTGCGCGCCGGGCGCATCCCCCACCCTTCGGATTTTCAAGCCCAGCACTTAGCCCCGGACCGCGAAACCCTGCTCAACATTTGGGATGCCCGCGAAGGGGCCGAGGTCAAGGCGGCGGGGCTGGCCGCCGTCAACGCGTCGCGCGCCCAGTTGGCAGCCATCGGGCAGCCGCTCAGGATGCTCGAAACCATGACGCCGGAAGCTTACCCCCGGGGCGACGTCAACCAGGACTTCCATGCCGCCATCGCCCGGGCTTGCGGCAACCCGTTATTGGAACAAATCATTTTGGATCTTTTGGGGCGGTTCCATGAAACCGGGTTCGAGGACTTATCGGCCGATGACGACTGGGGCGGCCTGCAATCCGATCATCAACCGATTTACGACGCCATCGCCGCCGGCGACCGGGCGGCAGCGGAAAAGGCCATGGCCACCCATTTCCATAGCTTGCGCAAAAGATTGGAAGAGTAGCCGTTAATTTTTGGATTCAGCAGGGTTTACGGAAAGAAACGGGGCTCATTCGAAATTTCAACCCATCTCCATAACATCATCGACCACGAAACCTTGAGCGCTCGGGTGCATTTCCTCAAACTTCCCGCGGGCCTGCTCTTCATTCATGGCCATAATTTCGATGTATTGCATGTCGGCCCAATCTGCGGTGAACCGACTGTGGTCCTTGCCTTCTGCCGCTGTTTGGCGGACTTCCGCATTGTAAACTGCGAACTCATATTTCGCCATTTTGCTTATTCCTTCCCTGTAAAGCACATCGCCCCGATAAAATATTAGGGGCAATTGCAAAGCGAAGCAATCTCTCAACCTGTGAATAAAATCTAGCCCCTTGGTAAAAATACCCCAACGGCGGCAACAATGTCCCCGTGATGAGCTTTGCCGTAGGGTGCTTCGATGACGACGTCGGCTTCGACTTGATTGCGCATCCAGGTCAATTGGCGCTTGGCAAAATTACGGGTCGCCTGTTTGGCGGCGCTGACGGCGTCCTCCAGGGTCATCTCGCCGTTCAAGTAACGCCCCAATTCGGGCACGCCGACCGCCTTCATGGCCGGCAGACTGGGGTCCAAGTCCAGCGCCAAGAGCGCCTTGACCTCATCCAGCGCGCCGGTTTCCATCATTTTATCGAACCGCGCTTCGGTGCCCGCGTACAATTCCTCGCGACCGGGCAAAAGCTGGATGGTCAGGAAGCGGGCGTCGATGGCCGGGCCGGGCGGCTGCATGCCCCGCCATTCGGACAGCGGCTTGCCGGTGGCCCGGATCACCGCCATCGCCCTTTCCAGGCGTTGCCGGTCGCCTGTGGGAAGGCTTGCCGCCGCCCCCGGGTCCAGGTTCGCCAGTTCGTCCTTGAACGCCTCACCGCCGATCAGCTCAAAGCGGGCACGGACCTCGTCGTTAACGGCATCGGGGACATCGGGAACAGGCGCCAAGCCTTCGGTCAGGACTTTTATATAGAGCCCGGTGCCGCCGACGACGATGGGTAGGCGGCCGGCCCCCCAGGCGGCTTCGATTTCGGCTTGCGCCATCTTTACCCAACGCCCGACCGAACAGGTCTCGGCAGCCGCCAGTACCCCGAACAGCTTGTGCGGCGCCTTAGCCTCGTCAACGGCTGAGGGACGCGCCGTCAACACGCGAAGCTCTTGGTAGACCTGCATGCTGTCGGCGTTAATGACCGTGCCTGCGAATTCCCCGGCCAGGTCCAGCGCCAGCGCCGATTTACCGCTGGCCGTCGGGCCGATGATGATGACAACGGGCTTTTGATCGCTCACCAAAATTTTTCCCTTGGTTCAGGCCTCAAAAAAACTTGTTTACAAACTAGGTCCATCACTTATATTTAACCAAATGGTTAAGTATAGTGAACACGCCCTGGACGCCACCTTTCATGCGCTCGCCGACCCGACCCGGCGCGCCATCTTGGCGCGGCTGGCCCAAGGGCAGGCATGTGTGGGCGAACTGGCCGAGCCTTTTTCCATTTCGCTGCCCGCCGTTTCCAAGCACCTGAAAGTCCTGGAAGGCGCCGATTTGATTACCCGCCACCGGGACGGCCGCATCTCGCGCATGGAATTCAACCCGGCCCCGATGACGGGGGCTGCCGGGTGGATCACCTATTACAAAAAATTCTGGGAAGGCCAATTGGATAGCTTGGCGCGTTACCTGGAAGAAACCAAACCAACAGGAGAGGACGACAATGACAAACGCAAAGCTAAAGGGAAAACCGATGACTGACACCAGCGACCCCAACCCGGTCTTGCGCATTACGCGCAACTTCGACGCCAAACCGGAAAGGGTCTACGCCGCCTTCACCAACCCCGGTGATTTGGAAAAATGGTTCGGCCCGGAAGGCGTCAACTGCATCGTTCACGACATCGACCCCCGCCCCGGCGGCGCCTACAGCTTCACCATGCGGGACGCCAAGGGCGGCGAGCATCCGCTGTCTGGCGTCTTCCAGGAAGTCATCGAAAACGAAAAGCTGGTTTACACCTGGACCTGGGGGTTCGGCACGCTTGAAGGAGTCGAAACCAAGGTGACGCTCGACTTCAAGGCGGCCGGGGACGGTACCGAGCTGACCCTGACCCATGAACTGCTGGGAACCGAAGAAGCCTGCGAAATGCACAACGTCGGCTGGACCGGATCCTTCGACTGCCTGGCGGTCGAGCTTACCCGTCATTAAGGCAAAAACTTTACCCAGAAATTTTGGAGATTATTAGAGATGACCAAGAAAATTACCGGGGGCTGCCGTTGCGGCGCCGTCAAATACGAAATCACCGCCGAGCCGATCTTGGCCGGTAACTGCCACTGCCGGGACTGCCAGCATGCGACCGGCTCGACACATCTTCCCGCCATAGCCTTTCCGGCGGATGCCATGACCATAATCGGTGAACCCAATACCTATTCCATAACTGCGGATAGCGGCAATAAATCGACCCGGGTCTTTTGCCCGACGTGCGGCGATCTCATTGGTGGTTATTCCACCGGCATGGAGGGAATGAGAATGATCTCCGCCTCAAGCCTGGACGATCCCAGCATCTACAAGCCGACCATGGATATCTTCACCGACGCAGCTCAGCCGTGGGATGTCATGGACCCGGACCTGCCGAAGTTTCCCGGCATGCCGGATATGCCGGAATAATTCAAAAAACCCGTCTTTTATTTATCTGGCCGGGGCCATAGGGTCAGGGCGCATGGAAAATGTCCTGACCCTGATCGCCCCACCCGGCGGCTTAAGTGAGACCATCGTCGATTCCGTTCGAGCGGCGCTGGCAGGTCTTAGCGCTGAGGTCGGTGACGCCGATTGGCTGGCCCTAGGCGAGGCTTGCGACATTGCCTTTGCCGGGGCGGACCGAAAAGCAGCGGAAACGGCGGCGCGCGATGCACTGGACGATGCCCCGCTAGACCTTTGGGCCGGCCCTCAGGAAGGGCGCAAGAAGAAGCTTTTGGTCGCCGATATGGATTCCACCATCGTCACCGTCGAATGCCTGGACGAACTGGCCGCCAGGATCGGAAAGAAAAAAGAGATCGCCGCCATTACTGAAAGCGCCATGCGAGGCGAAGTCGATTACCGGGAATCCCTGAAACAGCGGGTCGCCATGCTGGCGGGTTTAAAAGAAAGCGCCATCCAGGAAACCCTGGCTGGGGTCAACCTGACCCCGGGCGCCGAAACCCTGGTCAAAACCATGGCAGCGAACGGGGCTTATACCCTTCTGGTTTCCAGCGGCTTCACGGTTTTCACCGAACCCGTCGCCAACTTGGCAGGGTTCGACGACCATCGCGGCAACCGGCTTGAAATCACCGATGGTCACCTGACCGGGCGCGTCATTGAGCCCATTCTGGATAAGGACGCTAAACTGGAAAACCTGAAACGGGCGGCCGATGAACGTAATATCCCGCTTAGCCGTTCACTCGCCATCGGCGACGGCGCCAACGACGTGCCGATGATCCAAGCCGCCGGCTTAGGCGTGGCTTATAAAGCCAAGCCCGTCACCCAGGAAGCCGCCATGGCATCAAACGGCGCACGCATCGACCACACCGGCCTGACGGCGGCCTTGTTCATGCAGGGATACCGGCTGCAAGAATTCGCCGGTTAAAGGCCCGGTTAAAGGGAGATTATTTGGCCTCGGGTAGGCGGATGCCGACGAAACGAAGCCCCGATTGCCCCTCGATCAGCAGCAACACGATCTTGCGGCCCGCCTTTTTGGCCGCCGCCACCTGTTTGACGACTTCCGCCGGGCTTGAGATTTCTTCTTTGTTGATTTCAACGATCACGTCACCGGGGCGAAGGCCTTTTTCAGCCGCCCGCCCGGCTTCATCGACCTTGGTGACGATGGCGCCCTTGGCGTCCTTGGCCAACGAGTACTTTTCCCGAAGCTTGGGCGTGATGGCGGAAAGCTTGAGCCCCAATTCATCGACTTTAAGTTCCGGGCCCGTTTTTGTGCGGCCGGATTTTGCCGCCACTTCCAAGGCCTGATCGTCAAGTTCTTCGATCTTGGCGTCCAGGGTCACCATTTTCTTGTCCCGCCAAACCTTGACCTTGACGGCCTTGTTGACCTCGGTGTCGGCGACGATGCGCGGCAGGCGGCGCATTTCCTCGACCTTTTTGCCGTCGAATTTCAAGATGACGTCGCCGGCTTCGATCTTGGCCTTTTCGGCGGGACCGCCGGGAATAACGCTGGCGACGAGCGCCCCTTCGGCCTTGTCCAGGCCCAGGGTTTCGGCGATTTCCTCGGTAACCGCCTGAATGTGAACGCCAAGCCAGCCGCGTTTGACTTCACCGTGCTTGATCAACTGCTTGACGATGGGGTTGGCGGCCGAGGCCGGAATGGAGAAACCGATGCCGACGCTGCCGCCCGATGGCGAGAAAATAGCCGTATTGATGCCGATCACATTGCCCTTCAAATTGAACATCGGGCCGCCTGAATTGCCGCGGTTGATGGACGCATCGGTCTGGATGAAGTCATCGTACGGCCCGGCATTGATATCGCGCCCGCGCGCCGAAATGATGCCGGCGGTGACGGTGCCGCCAAGCCCAAAGGGATTGCCGATGGCAATCACCCAGTCACCGACCCGGGCGACGTCGGAATTTCCGAACTTCACCGCTACCAACTTTTCCTTCGGTTCAACCTTGAGAACCGCCAAATCGGATTTGGCGTCGCGGCCAATCAATTTAGCCTTGAGCCGGGTATTGTCGTGCAACGACACGGTGATTTCGTCGGCGTCTTGGATGACATGGTTGTTGGTGACCACATACCCGTCTTCGCTGATGATGAAGCCGGAACCCAACGATGTTGCCCGGCGAGATTGCTGTTGCTGCGGCTGGTTGCGGTCGAAAAATTCCTTAAAGAAATCCTCGAACGGCGACCCCGGCGGCAGTTTCGGCATTTCCATGCCGCTGCGGCCTTCGATAACCTGTGTCGTGGAAATATTCACAACCGCCGGCAGCAGTTTCTGCGCCAGGTCAGCAAAACTGTCGGGTGCCCCTTTGGCGTCCGCGGGTCCGCTTCCCAGCATCATGGTCAAAGCCAACAGGGCGGCTGCAAACAGGTTGATGCGCGGCGACATGCGCCACGGGTTAAGGGCGATTTCGGTCATGGTCTTTCTTATTCCTTTTGAATGCCAGCCAAAGGCGGACAGGGATAATGCCGTTGTCAGCGATTTAAACATGAAATTTAAGTCTTTCAACCCAGGGAGCCTTTTTTGCCTCAAAAATGTGGTCGAACTATGACCGCCATTGGGCCGTTTTCGGGCAATCGTTTTATCCCCTGATCAGCCACAAAACAAAAACGCCGGCTACGGCCGCCGTTACTCCGGCGACACGAATGGTGGCGGACGGTTGTTCCATAACCTGGGCCATCATTTTTTTCATGCCCTCCGGGAACAAGGCGTAAGCCAACCCTTCGATGGTGATGGCCAAAGCCAAGGCCGTCATCAGATCAACCACTGTTTCCCCGACGGGATTGCCGAAAATCTGTTCCTTATTTCCCTGGCCTTATTTTTTCACCTTGTCGGTGCCGAAGAAGCGGAAGAATTCGGAATCCGGGCTCAGCACCATGGTCGTGCCCTCGCCGAACGACTCGCCGTAGGCTTCCATGGACCGGTAGAAATCGAAGAATTCGGGATCCTTGCCGAAGGCTTCACCAAGAATGCGGTTGCGTTCGCCTTCGCCTTGGCCGCGAAGGATTTCCGCCTCGCGTTGGGCATCGGCCAGGATGATGGTGCGATCCCGGTCGGCAAGGGCCTGGATCTTCAGCTTCTGCTCTTCGCCTTCGGCGCGCAGTTGCGACGAATAGGCGACACGGTCGGAGCGCATGCGGTTATAGACGGACTGGGCCGTTTCCTTGGGCAAGTCGGTGCGACCAATGCGGACATCGATGACCTCGGTGCCGAATTCAGCGGCCTGGGCCTTCATCTGCTTGGAGATAACGTCCATCACCTGGGCGCGCTTTTCGGTCAGCATATCGCCCAAATGAATCTTGCCGATCTCGGCGCGGATGGAGGCGTTGAGCCGGTTGCCAAAGAGTTGGCGGAAGTTAGTGTCTGTCACCGCCCTTTTGCGGAATTCCAACGGGTTGACGATTTTGTAGCGCGCGAAGGCGTCGACGTTGACCCGCTTCTGGTCGGCCAGGATCACTTCCTGCACCGGCGGGTCGAGATCGAGGATGCGGCGGTCATAGTATTCGACGTTCTGGATAAACGGCAATTTGAAGTCATACCCCGGATTGGGGTTGGCGCGCACCGGGTTGCCGAACTGCAGGATAAGGGCCTGTTGCGTCTGGTGCACGGTATAGAACGCGCTGTTGGCGACGACGGCGACAACAATGACAATCAGGCCAAAAATAGCGAGGACTGGTTTTTTCATTATTTTGCCCCTCTCTGGCGTTTCTGTAGTTCCGGAAGCGGCAGGTAGGGCACGACGCCGGTGCCGCCCTGTCCCTTGTCGATGATGACCTTGTCGGAATCTTTGAAAACCTGTTGCATGCGTTCCAGGAACAGGCGCCGCGTCGTCACGTCCTTGGCCATCTTGTAGGTTTCGTAAACCGACAGGAACCGCTTGGCCTCGCCGTCGGCTTCCTTGGTGATCTTTTCCTTATAAGCGCTGGCGGCCTGGATCATCGTCTGCGACTTACCCTTGGCCTTGGGAACGATATCGTTCTTGTAGGCCGTCGCTTCGTTGATGGAGCGTTCCTGGTCTTGGCGCGCGCGCTGCACATCGTGAAAGGCATCGATGACTTCCGCCGGCGGATCGGCTTTCTGCAATTGGATTTCAGCGATGGCAACGCCGGCTTTGTAATCGTCCAGAATCTGCTGCAGAAGAATTCTTGATTGCTGTTGCACCTGCTGGCGCTTGCCGGTGGTGGCATCTTCCAACGCCGTCTGGCCGATGATTTCGCGCATCGCGCTTTCGGCGGCGATTTTCACCGTCCCTTCCGGGTCGCGGATATTGAACAGGTAATCGGCAGCGTTCTTGATCCGCCACTGAACCACGAAATCGATGTCAATAATGTTTTGATCGCCCGTCAGCATCAGGCTTTCCTGCGGCACGTCGCGGGCGCCGACGCTGCGGCTACCTTCGCCGAGGCCCCGAAACCCAACGGTAATGGTGTTGGTACGCTCGACATTGGGCTTCAATACCTCACCGATCGGTGACGGAAACCAATAATTGAGGCCCGGCGCCGTCTGCTTGACGAATTTCCCGAACAAAAGCTCGACCCCTTGCTGGCCTGGATCAACCCGGTAAAAACCGCTGCCCAGCCACACCGCGATGACCGCAGCCACGAGAAGGATAATCCCCCGCGCACTTCCACCGCCCGAGGGTAAAAAACTTTTGAAGCGATCCTGGCCACGGCGCAGCAATTCCTCGATATCGGGAGGGGTCGGCCCCGATGACCCGCCGCCGCCTCTGCCGTTGCCTCCGCCGCCTCCGCCGCCTCCGCTGCCGTCCCAGGGGCCGCCGCCTTGTGATTTCCAGGGCATGATGTTCCGTCCTTTTTAAAGTTATTCAGGAAGATGAAGCCTTGTAATTTCGGCCTTGTGGGTTACTTCCTATATCGAACTTACGAATTTGGTTGCCTTATAGGGTAGCCTTCGAGCCTTAGCAACGCGAGAGCCAAGCCAAGGTCAAGTTAATATCTGTTTATTAAGTGGAGTTTTCAAGGATGGCTGCGGTTTCGGAAGAACAAATACTCAAGACTCTCGGAGAAGTGATTGACCCGGATAGCGGCAAAGACATTGTCAGCGCCGGTATGGTCAAGGGTTTGCAGACCAAAGAAGGCCATGTCGCCTTCGCCATTGAGGTCGACCCGGCCAAGGGCGCCGGGCTGGAGCCGCTGCGAAAAGAAGCCGAAGAAGCCGTTTTTGACCTCGCCGGCGTCGTTTCCGCCACCGTCGTGCTGACCGCCGACCGCCCCGCTTCGGGTGGCCAAGCGGCGCCTCCCCAGGCGGCGCAAGGCATCCAGGGCGGGGCCCTGGGCCACCAGCCCAACCACGGCGCGCCCGAGGTCCTGCCGGGCGTCAACGCCATTGTCGCGGTGGCCAGCGGCAAAGGCGGCGTCGGCAAATCGACCACGGCTGTCAATCTGGCGCTGGGATTAGCCGCCGGCGGGCGCAAGGTGGGTCTGTTGGACGCCGATATCTACGGGCCGTCGATGCCTCGGATGATGGGCATTACCGGCCAGCCGAACTCGTCCGACGGCTCGAACCTGGACGCCATGGAAAACTACGGCATCAAGGTCATGTCCATGGGTTTCCTGGTCGAAGAAGACACGCCGATGATCTGGCGCGGGCCGATGGTGCAATCGGCGTTGGAACAGATGATGCGCGACGTCAATTGGGGCGAATTGGACATCATGGTCATCGACATGCCGCCGGGCACCGGCGACGCCCAGTTGACCATGGCCCAGCGGGTGCCGTTATCGGGCGCCGTTATCGTATCGACACCCCAAGACATCGCCTTACTCGACGCCCGCAAGGGTCTTAATATGTTCCGCAAGGTCGACGTGCCGGTGTTGGGGCTGATTGAAAACATGAGCTACTTCAACTGCCCGCATTGTGGCGAACGCTCTGAAA
This sequence comes from Rhodospirillales bacterium, assembly GCA_013203955.1. Lineage (GTDB taxonomy): Bacteria > Pseudomonadota > Alphaproteobacteria > Rhodospirillales > Casp-alpha2 > Casp-alpha2. The sequence goes on from JABMOY010000039.1 coordinate 11,030, forward strand.
TCTTCAGCCACGGCGGCGCCAGGAAGGAAGCCGACCGGCTGGGCATGGATTTCCTGGGCGAAATTCCGCTCGATATGATCATCCGCGAAACGTCGGACAGCGGCAAACCGATCGTCGTTTCCGACCCCGAGAGCGAGCACGCCAAGGTCTATCGCGCCATCGCCGACAAGATTTGGGACAAAGTCGGCGGCGAGCAGACGGCGGGACCAAAAATCGTCGTTCAGTAAAGCGCCGTTTTCCCCTAACATGGCGTCATGGTGGGGAAATCACTTAAACTTTTGGCCATTACCGCCGTCCTGATGACGGCGGCGGGGACGGTCGTGGCGCTTGCGGAGACGGTCAAGCCCCTGGAGCCTAAGGATTGCGACCAAGTCCGCGCCGGGCTCGAAGACAGCCTGCCCTTCGGACCTGGTTTCCGGCGCATGCAGATCGATTTCCCGAAAAACGCCAAAGACATCGACGGCAAGGTCTGCCGGCTGCTGACGTTGGGCACCGGCATTCACATGGAAGGCCCCAAGGTCAACTCACTGGCCGCCATGGTCAAACTGGTCCAGGGCGCGATGACAGATCGGGGCTGGTTGAAGACCCCGGATACGTCCCTGTTTGCCGAAAAATCGATGCCTGGGCGCCAGGTCTTCGCCTTGACCAGGAAAAATGCCTTCTGCGTTACCACCGTCGTCATCGACATGGTCGGCGGCATTACCCTGTCGCCCAAGGTCGTCAAAAACGGCAAGGTAATGCTCGGCAAGCTCAAGCCCCATCAGCGTGAATGGTGGATTTCCGTCGATTGCTTCGCCGTGCCCGAGCCGCCGAAACCGATGGCCGAGGCCGGGGCCGGGGAGAAACCCATGCCTGCCATGAAAACTCCCGCCAAGCCCGCGACCGCAAAGAAGCCCCCCGTCGAAGAAGAAGAAATCATCGAAGAACCCGCAAAAACGAAGCTTTAGTCGGCCCGGTCAAGAACGACGATGCTGTAGGCCGGGCCGTCGCCGGCCGCCGGGTGGCTTTCGCGCGATGTTTCCTGCCAGTTGCCTTCCGGCAGCTCGGGAAAGAAGGCGTCGCCCGGGAATTCGCCGTCGACCTCGGTCAGATAAATACGCTCGGCCTCGCCCAAAGCCTGGGCGTAGATGTCGGCGCCGCCGATGACGAACACCTTATCGGCGCCATCGATGTGAGCGATGGCCTTAGCCTTTTCCAGCGCCGGACCCAAGTCGTGGACGACGTCGGCATCGGCGGACTCGAAATCCTTGTTGCGGGTGACGACGATGTTGGCGCGCCCCGGCAGCGCGCCGCCGATGGACTGGTACGTCTTGCGGCCCATGATGATGGGGTGGCCCATGGTCACTTGCTTGAAAAACTTCAGGTCACCGGAAATATGCCAGGGCAAGCCGCCATCCAAGCCGATGACCCGGTTTTTGGCCATGGCGACAATCAATGAAACTTTAATTCCCGTCATACTGCGCCCGTCATACCGCAATCGGGGCGGATATGTGAGGATGCGGCTCGTAGGCTTCGAGCTTGAAATCGTCGAAGGTGAACTTGAACAGATCGGTGACGCTTTCGTTGAGCGTCATCTTAGGCAGCGCCAAGGGCTGGCGCGCCAATTGCAGATCCGCCTGTTCGATATGGTTTGAATAAAGATGCGCGTCGCCGAAGGTGTGGATGAACTCGCCGGGCTCCAACTCCGACACCTGCGCCACCATCATCAACAGCAGCGCATAGGACGCGATGTTGAAAGGCACGCCAATGAAGACGTCGGCGCTGCGCTGGTAGAGCTGGCACGACAGCCGCCCTTCGGCGACATAGAACTGGAACAGGCAATGGCACGGCGGCAGCGCCATTTTGCCGACGTCCGCCACATTCCAGGCGCTGACGATATGGCGGCGCGAATTGGGATTGGCCCAAATGCCGGCGAGCAGGCCCTGAATCTGGTCGATGGTCTCGCCGCCCGGTGTCGGCCACGACCGCCACTGGTGCCCGTAAACAGGGCCGAGATCGCCGTTCTCGTCTGCCCACTCGTCCCAGATGCTGACGCCGACATCGTTCAGCGCACGGATGTTGGTGTCGCCGGTGAGAAACCACAGAAGCTCGTGAATGATCGATTTCAGGTGCAGCTTCTTGGTCGTCAACAGCGGGAAGCCGTCGGCCAGATCGAAACGCATCTGATAGCCGAAGACGCTCTGCGTGCCGGTGCCGGTGCGGTCGCCTTTGAAGACGCCGTTTTCACGAATGTGGCCGAGCATGTCAAGATATTGCTGCATGAACTCCCCGAATCGCCTGATTTTACCCTGCGGGCGCGCGTGCGCAAAGGACTAGTAAATAGGCCAATTAACCCCCCTCCCTTGCGAAAAGCCCCCCAAAGTCACTATATTAGCGGTGCCGGCTTGCCGGCTATGGCGATAAACGTTTGACGGAATAAGCGTTGCGGACCCGGGGGCAGTGCCCGGC
>JABMOY010000040.1 GCA_013203955.1 Rhodospirillales bacterium
CTGTCGGTTTTGTTGACGTGCTGGCCGCCGGCGCCGGACGCGCGGTAGGTATCGACGCGCAAATCCTTGTCCTCAATTTCAACATCGATTTCATCGTCGATCACCGGATAGACCCAGGCCGACGCGAAACTGGTGTGGCGGCGCGCCGAGGCATCATAAGGCGAAATGCGGACCAGCCGATGAACGCCGCTTTCTGTCTTTAACCAACCATAAGCGTTATGGCCGGAAATTTTCACCGTCGCCGATTTCAACCCGGCTTCCTCACCGGCGCTTTCTTCCAACCATTCAACCTTGTTGCCGTGCGCCTCGGCCCAGCGGGCATACATGCGCAACAGCATTTCCGCCCAGTCCTGGGCTTCGGTGCCGCCGGCGCCGGCGTGAACTTCCAGGTAACAGTCGTTGGCATCGGCCTCGCCCGACAACAGCGTTTCCAGTTCCGCCTTGGCGGCCCGACCTTGAATATCCTTCAGCGCCTTCTCGGCCTCGGCGGCGACATCGGCGTCGTCTTCGGCCTCGGCCAATTCCAAAAGTTCCAGATTATCGGCGAGCCCTTGGCTCAACCCGTCGATGTCGGCGAGCCCGGCTTCCAGCCGCGTGCGTTCGCGCATCAGGCCTTGCGCCTTCTCGCTGTCGTTCCAAAAGTCGGGTTTTTCGGCCTCGGCGTTCAGCTCGGCCAATCGGTCATGGGCATTGTCGTAGTCAAAGGTGCCTCCTCAGCAGTTCCAGGGACTGCTTGACTTCGGACGCTAGTGTTTCAATTTCGGCGCGCATGGCGGCGTTTCCTTAAAAACTCGGCGACGCCCGGTTTTTAGCCGGGTTACGGCGCCGGGACAAGGAAATGACGACAAATGAATACGTGTTACGGCGCGGGATCTATCGAGCAACCCGTCAATACAACCCGCCGGTGCCGGTCGCCGGTTTATAAAGGTCGCCGTTTTCGGTCCAGCTTTGGCCTTTCAAAATTTCCGAGCGCCCATCCGGGATGGTGCCCGGCTTGAAGGCTTCCAAGATCACATTCTTGTCCCCCGGCCGCGCCAGTTGGCCGGTGCCGTAATTAATGCGGACCAAGCGGATGCTAGGCGGAATGCGGAACGGAATGGCGGTTTTATTTTTTAAGGCGGCGGCCATGAAATCGCGAAACACCGGGGCGGCGACGCTCGACCCCGTCTCGCGGCGACCCAAGGGTATCGGCTCATCGAAACCGACAAAAACACCGACTGCCAAGTCGGGCGAAAAGCCGATGAACCAGGTGTCTTTCTCGGCGTTGGTGGTGCCGGTCTTTCCGGCCAGCGGTTTGCCGACGGCCATAATTCGCCGACCGGTGCCGCGCTCGACGACGCCGCTCAATATGCTGACGATCTGATAAGCGCTGGCCGCCTCGGTGACCTTCTGGCGGGGGTCGGGAGTCACCGGCACCCCTTGGTCGGTCCAAAACGTCGCCCGGCAGGCGGTGCAGTCTCGCTGGTCGTGGCGAAAGATGGTCAGGCCGTGGCGATCCTGGATGCGGTCGATCAACGTCGGCGTCACCCGCTTGCCGCCGTTGACCAGCATGGCGTAAGCGGTGGTCAGGCGAAGCAGCGTCGTTTCCCCGGAGCCGAGCGCCATCGACAGCGTGTCGGGCATGGCATCGACGATGCCGAAACGCTTGGCGTATTCAGAAACTTTTTCCATGCCGATGGTCTGGGCCAGGCGCACGGTCATCAGGTTGCGGGATTTCTCAACCCCCAAACGCATGGTCGACGGCCCGTAGAATTTCTTGGTGTAATTGGCGGGCCGCCATTTCGGCAGACCGGGGCCCTGGTCGATAACAAAGGGCGCGTCGAGGATCAGCGTCGACGGCGTATACCCCAAATCCAGCGCCGGCAGATAGACAAACGGCTTGAACGCGGATCCCGGCTGGCGCATGGCCTGGGTAACGCGGTTGAACTGGCTTCGCTCGAAGGAATAGCCGCCCGACATGGCCAGGATGCGGCCGGTGTGGGGGTCCATGGCGACCAGCGCGCCGTCGACGTTGGGCAATTGGCGAAGCCCGTATGTTCCCTTCGGATAAGGCTTAGCCTTGGGGTCGCCGCCGATGGTATGAACGGCATCGACGGCAATGATGTCGCCGGGGACCAGAACCTGAACGGGGTGCGTCACCTTGGGGCCGCGTTTCTGATCTTTCTTCCAGGGCCGGCCCCATGCCATTTCGGCAAGCGGAATACGACCCGTGCCGCCATCGGCCAGCCCGATGGTGGCGGCGGCTTTATCAAGCCCGATGACGACTGCCAGTAGGTGCTCGCCTAAGCCCTTAACGGGGCTCGCTTTGGCCAGCCCGCGCATCCAGTCGGCGGCAATATCGAGCCGGGTGCCATCGGCCAGCCGCGCGATCGGGCCGCGCCATCCGTGGCGGCGGTCATAGGCTTCAAGCCCTTGGCGCAGGACCTGATCGGCGATTGTCTGCAGCGTCGGGTCGACGGTTGTGCGCACCGACAGGCCGCCCTTGTAGAGCTTTTCCTCGCCGAAGCGTTTGACCAAATCGCGGCGGACTTCCTCGGCGAAGTATTCGGCGGTGACGTATTCGGTGGCCGAACGCTTGGCGACCTTGAGTGGAATTTCCTTGGCGCGGGTAGCCTCTTCGGCGGTGATAAAGCCCGAGGCCTGCATGCGATCGATGACCCAGTTGCGGCGGATCAGGGCTGCCTTCGGTTTCTTGACCGGGTTGTAATTGTTGGGCGCCTTCGGCAGCGCCGCCAAGAAAGCGACTTCGGCGATGTTCAGGTCATCCATGGATTTATCGAAATAGTTCAACGCAGCCGCGGCCACTCCATAAGACCCGAAGCCCAGATAAATTTCGTTCAAGTAAAGCTCCAAAATCCGGTCCTTGCTAAGCGCGCGTTCAATCCTGAAGGCCAGGATCGCTTCTTGGATTTTACGTTTCCACGAGACTTCGTTGGTCAACAGGAAGTTCTTGGCGACCTGCTGGGTGATGGTCGAGGCGCCGACGGGCCGTTTCGATTTGCCGATGTTCTTGACGTTAATCAAAGCCGCGCGCATGACGCTCAGGACATCGACGCCCGGATGGATGTAAAAATTCTTATCCTCGGCGGCAAGGAACGCCCGGACGACGCGCTTAGGCATCGCCTTGATCGGCACGAAAACCCGTTTTTCGACGGCGTACTCAGCCAGCAGTCTGCCGTCGCCGCCGTAAACCCGGGTCATCACCGGCGGTTCATAATCGGCCAGTTGGCGGTATTCCGGAAGGTCGCGGCCAAAATTATGAAAAACAAACAAGACGCCACCGCCGCCGCCGATGGCGACGAGAACCAGAATGCCAACAATGGTCAGAAGTGCTCTAAACATGGGCTACCAGAGCCACCTTATCATTTATCCCGGCACCATGCCCCCGGATGGCCTTTGTCACTTAATCGACAAAATGTGGCGGAGATATGGCCTGGGCGCTTATTTCCGGTTGGCTTCCTCGACGCGGGCGAAATAGATATCCGCAGCCCGGACCACGGCGCCGGCCAAGCGAGCCCGGTAATGATGGGAACGAAGGGCCTTTTCGTCCTCGGGGTTGGACAGGAAACCCAGTTCCATCAAAACGGACGGAATATCCGGCGCCTTCAGCACCGCGAATCCGGCAAACCGATGGGTGTTGCGAAGAACCGCGGTCTTGCGCTTCAACTCCTTGATCAAGCTGCCCGCGAATCGGGACGATTGGTTCATCGATTCGCGCTGCGCCAGGTCGATCAGGATATTGGTCACTTCCGGCGTTTCATGGCTCAGGTCGACGCCGGCGATCAGGTCCGCCTTGTTTTCCTTATCCGCCAATTCGGCGGCTTCCCGGTCGGAAGCCTTTTCGGACAGGGTATAAACCGCGGGCCCCTTGATGGCCCGGTCCTTGACGGAGTCGGCGTGAATGGAAATGAAGAGCTCGGCCTTGGCGTCGCGGGAAACCTGAACCCGGTCGCGCAAGCGGATGAAAATATCCCGGTCCCGGGTCAGCATAACTTTGAAACGCCCGGTCTTTTCAAACTGTTTCTTGAGCTCGCGCGCCATCGACAAGGTCACGTGCTTCTCATAAATACCGGAAATGCCGATGGTGCCCGGATCGACACCGCCGTGGCCCGGGTCGATCATGATGACGTGTTTTTGCCCCGACCGTTTGGGTTCCGGCTTGCGCGGCGCCAAGCGGAAGGGAGACGCTTGTTGCGGCGCCGAATTAGACGGCGCCAGGACAGCGTTTTGCCGGGGTGCTTTAGGCGAAGGACGTGAAACAGGAACCGGTGGCGGCGCCAATGCAGACAACATGGCCAGGGGCTTGCGGCTGGTGTCGGTCACTTTGATCGGCTTCTTGCCGATATTCCCATCAAAGGCCTTTTGGGCAATCGGCATCAAGTCAATGACCAGCCGGTAGCCTTTTCCGCCATCGGGCGCCAACAGAAAGGCCTGGGAAATGGCTGCCGGTTTTTGCATCTCAAGGACGACCCTGGAATTTCCGGGCTTGAACAGGCCGTAGCGCAATTTCCCGAAGACGCCGGTGGCGCCCGGCAGGGGCCGGGGCGGCAAGCGCCAGCCGACTTCCGGCAGGTCGACAACAACCCGGTTGGGCCCGGCCAAAGCGAAGGTAGAGAAGGAGACTTTCTCGGTCAGTTCGAAAACGACCCGCGTCGCCGACCCTTGGGCGGCTATACGAACATCGGTGACGACACTGGAAGCGGCATGGGCGAGAATGGGTGCAATCAGGACTGCCACCAAGCCCAGACCCGCCGCGGCCATCCGAAAAAACCTTTTAAAGCACCACATTTGGTGTAACACCTGAAAATGAGCCCCAAATATACGACTTATTACAGGACCCGCCAAACTGCAACCGATTTCCGGCCTTCACCCCATCCCGCCACTAGGACCTGAACAAGATGATTGTCGAACCAAATTCCTAAGGTTATGTTAGCACCGTGGACTTAGTCAGTCAGCCGGATATGGGAGTACCCCATTATTCACCGGCACAGACAGACCAAACCACGGAGACCAAGAACTAAGGAAATTAAAGCCCGATAACTGGAAACACGATGTTTTTGGGCTTATTTAGTAAGAATGAGGGTTTTCCCTCCTGAATATGGTTTTTTTCATGCCGGATAGAGCAGCGCGATTTGAGTATGTGACACCCCTGTCCGATAGGACAGTGGTTCCGTTCGCAAGCGCCGCCGGCATTTCACACAATCGCGCCAATTGGCCCAACGGTTTCCCTCTTTGGGAAGCCTTTTCGGGGCAATTCGTGCATCGGAGTTCAAATTTTTATGGCTATAAAAAGAATGCTAATCGACGCCTCGCACCCGGAGGAAACTCGGGTAGCGATCGTCAGCGGAAACCATCTGGAAGATTTCGACGTCGAGGTTGAGTCTCGAAAGCAGCTCAGAGGAAATATATATCTCGCGAAAGTCACCAGGGTAGAGCCGTCCCTGCAGGCTGCTTTTGTCGATTACGGCGGCAACCGCCACGGATTTTTGGCATTTACTGAAATCCACCCAGATTATTACCAAATTCCAGTCGCCGACCGCGAAGCCCTTCTGGCCGAACAGCAGGAAGCCGGCACCGAGGCTGAGGCTTTGGAAATCGGTGAACAAGCGGTCGCCGAGAACGGCGATGCGGCCAGTGTAGAAACCGTTGGCGGCGACGACACCGACGAAGTCCAGGCCAGGCGCCCCTCAGTGTTTCGCCGGAAGTACAAAATACAAGAGGTCATCAAGCGCCGCCAGATTTTGCTGATCCAGGTGGTCAAGGAAGAACGCGGCACCAAGGGCGCTGCATTGACGACGTATCTTTCCCTTGCCGGGCGGTACTGTGTGTTGATGCCGAATACCGCCAGAGGCGGCGGCATTTCCCGCAAAATCGGCCCCGGCGCCGACCGCAAGATGTTAAAATCCATCCTCAACGAACTCGGCATTCCCCAGGGAATGGCGGTGATCGTGCGGACAGCGGGGCAAAGCCGTTCGAAGGCCGAGATCAAGCGCGATTACGAATACCTGATGCGCGTATGGAATTTGGTCCGGGACACGACGTTGGAATCCATGGCGCCCTGCCTCGTTCACGAAGAAGGCAATCTGGTCAAGCGGTCCATCCGCGATCTCTATGACAAGGATATCGATGAAATCATCATCGACGGCGATGCCAGTTACCGCACCGCCAAGGACTTCATGAAGGTGTTGATCCCCAGCCATACCAAGCGGGTGCAGCCCTTCAAGGAAACCAACAAGCAGCTTTTCCAGCAATACGGTGTGGAAAGCCAGCTCGACACCATGCACTCCCCGAATGTGCAATTAAAATCGGGCGGCTACATCGTCATCAACCCGACCGAGGCGCTGGTTTCCATTGACGTCAACTCGGGACGTTCGACCAAGGGGCGGAATATCGAGGAAACCGCCTTAAAGACCAACATCGAGGCCTCCGACGAAGTCGCCCGGCAATTGAAGCTTCGCGATTTGGCTGGTCTCATCGTCATCGATTTCATTGATATGGAAGACAAGCGCAACCAGGGCAAGGTCGAGCGCCGCCTTAAGGACGCCATGCGTTCAGACAGGGCGCGCATTCAGATCGGCCGCATAAGCCCCTTCGGCCTTATGGAACTTTCCCGCCAACGCCTGCGCCCAAGCTTGATCGAAACAAGTTCGGATCCCTGCCCCTATTGCGAGGGAACGGGCATCAGGCGCTCGACGGATTCCGCGGCCCTACATCTTCTGCGCGCCCTCGAAGACGAAGGCATGCAGAACACGTCGAAAACCTTGAACGTTTTCGTTCCGACATCCGTGGCCCTTTACATCCTCAACAGCCAACGGCCCGCCTTGGCGGAAATCGAAGCCAAATACGCAATCACAGTGACCCTTGAGACCGACGACACGCTGATACCTCCCGATTTCAGAATTGAGAGGGAAAAAGGCGAAGAGCAATCCAGGGATTCCAGGTCTCCTGAAGGCGAGACGACGGAAGAAGGCGGCAAACGCCGGCGTCGACGGCGGTCCAGACGGCAGCGCGGCGAGGAAGGCACGGAAACGCCATCGGAAGCCCCCCCAGTGTCGATTGAGGCCAAGGAAGAGCCTGAAGCCAATGTGTCCGGGGAAGCGGCGCCCGAAAGGGAAGAAGAAGACCCCTCCCGAGTTAAGCGGCGGCGGCGTGGCCGGCGCGGAGGCAGACGGCGTGGCCGCAAGCCGGCGGAGGCATCCCTTCAGGGAGAAACCGGAGAACCGCCTCAGGGCGTAACCGGCGCGGAACCCGGCAAAGACGCCGATAACGTCATTTATCTAGGTAACTCTGATAGCCAAACCACGGAAGCGAAAGCGGCAAATATCGAGCCCGGGACCGAGCCTGAGACCGAAGCGGCAGCAGAGGCGGGGCCTAAGAAAAAACCGGCGCGTAGGCGCGTCGCGAAAGACCCCTCCGCCGAGGGCGAGAAAACGGACACAAAAGAGCCCAAGGCCCCGGCCAAGCGGGCCCGGGTCCGGAAACCCAAGAAAAACCCGGAACCGGCGACCGCTTCCAGCGCCAATGACGAAACGGCCAATGACGACGTCGCCAAACCGGCGACTAAGTCCAAGCATGCTTCCAACCCCAAAGAGCCGGAGGCCGTGAAAAGCGCTGCCCCTGCCGACCCCGTCACAACGACCACCCCGGCTATTAAAGTCGAAACCGAGCCCGAAGAAAAAAAGGAAAACGAAAAGTCTCCGGGCCGCAAAGGGTGGTGGAGCTTGTCCTAAGATTAAGCAGAGGGCGTTTAAGGCCGGGCGGCTAGCGGCGCCAATGGCGCAAGCGGTCCGCAGCCTCTGTCATGTCTGATAATTCGCCGGCAAATGAAAACCGCATGAACCGGTTCCCGCGCCCGGGGTCAAAATCGATCCCCGGGGTCGCCGCCACGCCGGTTTCCGCCAGCATGCGCTTGCAGAATTCATCGCTGTCGTTGGTCATGTGGGCTATATCGGCGTAGATATAAAAGGCGCCTTCGGCGGGGGCCAGGGTTTCAAAACCGGCTTCCGGCAATCGGTCCAGCAACACCCGCCTGTTTTCCGCGTAGCGGGCGACATTGGCGTCCAACTCTTCCCGGCAATCGAAGACCTTTAGGCAGGCATGCTGCGAAAGGGTAGGAGGCGACACGAAAAGGTTCTGCGCCAAGCATTCGATGGATCGATGTAGGTCTTCGGGAACGACCATCCAACCGAGACGCCATCCGGTCATTGAAAAATATTTAGAAAAACTGTTTACCACGATCGCTTCGTCGGAAAGGCGAAGGGCCGTTTCGGCACGCGTCCCATAAGTAATGCCGTGATAAACTTCGTCCGAAATCAGGCGAATGCCGCGTTCCCGGCAATATTCAACAAGCGCTTTCATCTCTGCTTCGTGAACCATGGTCCCCGTAGGATTCGATGGGCTTGCGACGATCAGGCCGTCGAGCCCTTGGGACGTTTCGTTTTGGGCTTTGTCGACTAATTCCGGAGTCGGTTGGAAATTGGTTTCCGGACCGACCTGCAATTCAACCGCCTCAACCCCGACGGCCTTTAAAATATTTCGGTAGGCAGGGTACCCGGGGCTGGCCAGGGCCACCCGGTCGCCGATGTCGAAAGCGGCCATAAAGGACAAGACAAAACCGCCGGACGACCCGGTGGTAACGACCACCCGTTCGGAGTCAACCTTAACGCCGTGGGTATCGCTGTAGTATTGGGCGATGCGTCGGCGTAGCCCCGGCAGACCGAGTGAATCCGTATAACCGATCAGGTCCTCTGTAAGGGCAGCGGCGGCGGCTTCCAAAACCAGTTTTGGAGCGCTGGTACAGGGTTGTCCGACTTCAAGATGCAAAACCCCTTCCCCTTGGGCCTCGCGTTCGTTAGCCGCCCTAAGGACATCCATCACGATAAACGGCGGAATAGTTCCACGCTTAGATACCTTGATACTCACGTACTACCCCCCTTGCCTAGTCGGCACCGGAGGCAATACCGAATCCCCTGGGATCGCTTTTCATGGAACAGGACAAGTCTTTCTTTACGGGAAGGCCGGATGAGCAAAAAATAGCGTTGACGAACCCCATGGCGGGCGCCGGATTAAGGTGATGCCCTCTGTTTGCAAGGTCCTTGAGAACGGTTTCTTCCAATCCTTGTTCGTAATGTGTCACGTCGGGCACTCCGGCATTGAAAAAGCGCCTGGCGAAAAAGGCCCTTTCCAAGTTTTCATTTTCCTTTCCCATGGCGGCCCCGATGCCAACGGCGGCCAAGGCGCTCGCCGCCTCGTTGCCGCCCGAAGCCGCGCCGGCAAAATAAAAAATATTGTGAACCTCGTTAACCAACAGCATGACTGAAAGAGAATCGGGCCCCCGGCCCTGGGGGCCCGGTATGGCCGCAAGAACGATGCCTAAGCCTTCGGCGACGCGCCCTATGCCGAATAGATTATTGAGAGTAAGCGAACAGGCGGCCGCGGATCCTTCCCGGTCGACGGCGACAAAACTCGTTCCCGTCGTTTTTCCAACACTTACGGCCTGAGAAGTTCCGGCAATCCCGGTCGGCACATGGCGTTCGTTTTGAAATCCAGCCAGCAATCTTTTTATTACCGCCTCAGAAATTAATTGCGCCGGGTCAGTATTAGGGAGACCATCATTATTGAGCCACTGGGCGCGAGCGGAATAAGCGCGATTAGTAACTTCCGCTAAAATATGGGCCCGATCCGCGGGTGAGGCGTCATCCCATTCGTCCATTTCAATTACCATCGCCATGATTTGCGCCGCCAAAACCCCGGAAGAGCCGACCGTCAACGGAAAATGGAAATTCGTGCTTTGGGCATAGGGTATTTTAAGAGTCGGACTCCAACGAGGCGAATAAGCGCGAAGTTCTTGCAAGCTCAGAGAACCGCCGGCCTTCTTGATGGCCGCCACGAGTTGCTTGGCCAAAAGGCCGCTATAAAAATCACCACCGCCTCGGGCCCTAAGCCGCCCTAAAACAGACGATAAATCCAATTGTTTTAGATAATCGCCTTCACGGATAAACCGGCCCCCATCTTTGTGACTTAAGATCTTGCGAAGACTCGAATCCGTTAAATTTAGCCGGCCCAATTGCTTCAAATCGTGAGCAAAGGCCCGGGAAACCTGATTGCCGAATCGGGATATATTCTCCGCTGGGGAAACCAGTTGTTTCCATTTCAAATTTCCGTATTTCGAATGCAGAGCAGCCATTCCACGAACTAGGCCCGGAATGGCGACAGGAAGGGTGGCGCTGGCCAAGATGTTCTTCGGCGCCACGGGCAAAAAATCCAATGTCTCGGTTTTGTTGGTGCGGGCATCGTGAATGATACATATCCCGCCGCCACCAAGACTGGCGGATGAAGGTAATGTCACCGAAAGGGCAAAGGCGACGGCGACGGCCGCATCCGCCGCGGTGCCCCCCGAAGACAGGATATCGCGACCGATTAATGTTGCTTTCGGTTCATCCGACGCGACGCCCCCTATAAACCCCTGCACAAAACCTAGGGTTCCGCGTTGACTTTCATCTTCCTTGGGGGAAAACGGATTGAGAGAGTCAAAGGGATTTGAAGAGCAAGCCGCAACCGCAAGTGCCAGAAGCAAGGATGTAATTTGACGATAGCCCCTGACAAGACTACGTTTCTTAGTAATACGGAAGCCATCCGGAAAAAGACTTAATTCGTTGAGGCTAAAGGCCTTGTTGAACATCATTCTCAAAATTTTAAGTGTTTTTATAATCGTCGCCGTCCTTGTTACTGGCGCAGGTCCCGCCGGCGCCCAAAATTTGTCTCTCATTCGCGATGCGGAAATAGAAAATACCATCCGCCAATTCGCAGCGCCAATATTCCGCGCTGCCGACCTTGACCCCTCAATCGTTAAAATCCATTTGGTCAAGGACAACTCTATTAACGCCTTTGTCGCCGGCGGGCAAAGGGTGTTTGTGTTCACAGGTCTTATCACAAATGCCTCCAGTGCCGGGCAAATCATCGGCGTGATTGCCCATGAAACGGGACATATCTCCGGCGGACACTTGGCGCGCATCCATGATGAATTGAAAAAAGCTTCAGCAACCACCATCCTGTCGATGCTTATTGGCGCGGTCGCTATCGGCGCCGGGCGCGGGGATGTTGCGGGGATAGCCCTTCTCGCTGGTCAAGGTTTAGCCCAGTCAAATTTCCTTAAGTATTCCCGCACCCAGGAAGCAGCCGCCGATCAGGCGGGATTAAGGTATTTGGACAAGACCAAGCTTTCGGCTAAGGGATTTCTCGATTTTATGAACCTCCTGGGAGAGCAGGAATTATTATTGACCGATAACCAAGACCCTTATGTCAGAACCCACCCTTTGACTCGTCGGCGCGTGGAAAATATCGCCCAACATGTTTCAAATTCTCCCTATTCGAACAATCCAATCCCCGAGGAACTTGAAAAAGCGTACCGCCGCGCAAAGGCCAAGCTTTACGGTTATCTCAACCCGATTGGCCATACGGTTCGCGTCTACAAGGAAAGTGACAATAGCCTTGAATCCCGGTATGCCCGCGCCATAGGCCATTACCGTAAAGGCGACCTCGCCAAAGCCCTGCCTTTGGTGAACGGGTTGATCGCCGAAAATCCCCGTGATCCTTATTTCTGGGAACTCAAAGGACAAATGTTGTTCGAAAACGGCGATGCGAAGGCCGCCCTTAAGCCCTATCAAGCCGCCGTTGATTTTCTTCCCGACAACGGCCTTTTGCGTGTCGGGTTGGCCCGTGTCCAATTGGCCCTTAATGACCCCGAATTGCTGGACCCGGCCATAAAAAACCTTGGTGTTGCCGTGACCGACGAAAGGAACTCTTCTTTTATTTGGCGGGAACTTGCCATCGCCTACGCCCGTAAGGGCGATAAAGGCCGTAGTTCCCTTGCCCTGGCCGAGGCCGCGATGTTGAACGGCAAAAAGTCTGAAGCGAGGTTTCACGCAGGCCGTGCGGAAAGACTGTTCCCCAGGGGATCCAGGGAATGGCTGCAGGCTCAGGATATTTTACTGGCCGCCGAGGTGAAGAAAAAATGACGATTCTGCCGTGAGCACCCTAACGTCATGGGCCCGGAGAATTTTTCCGGTTCTCGCCCTGGCGGCAGTAGGGAGCTTGGTTTCCTGCGCCAAGCCCGCCACCGATGTTCTCCCCAGCGGCACGATGAATATCCTGGGCCCTGTCCCGGCGTTTGAACCCAATGCGTTGCCCTTGGATTGGGTCACCGACGGAAAGGTCGGACCGGGCCAATTGTCGGTCGTCCACCTGGACGGCATACCATCCCTAAAGGTAGTCAACGGACAGCACAGCTTTGTCGCCGTAAAGCCGACCCGGGCATCGCTTTTGGCGACACCCTACCTAAGCTGGTCGTGGAACATGGAGCCACAAGGAAAGGGCATACACCCCGTGCGGCTGGTCGTCGGCTTTCACGGCGGCGTTTCAAATAACCCTGGGTGGGAAAGCCAACCCTTGGCATTGCCCGGCGTCATCCTCCCCCCCCACGATCGGGCAATCGTGATCGTCTGGGGGCCGTCGGCGCTGGCGCGGGGTTCAATTACCAAACCGCAATCGAAACCCCGCAACCAGGCGGCGCCGCGCTACACGGCCCGGGGCGGAAGCGAAAATACCGGCAACTGGTGGTTTGAAACCATCGATTTACAGGATATCTACCGCCGAACATGGCCGGGGGACGCCATCCCCAACACTCGTATCTCTTTCATCGGAATCGCCGCCGCCCCCGGCAGGAAGGCGTCTGCGGGCTATATCTCCGGGCTTCGCTTGTCACGATAAAGACTGAGGCTCAATTTTACGTGAAATCCCCTTACTTTCCCCCAAAACGCCTGTACAGGGTGTTGCAAAAAACGCATCATGCGGCTCCTTCGCACCTGGGAGTTATAAATAGATGAAGCCGTTTTCCTTATTCCGTGGAAATTTCCATCTGCTGTTGGCGGCATTGCTCGTCGTCGGCGTTACCGGACAAGCTCTGGCTCAGAGCCAATCCAAGGCTCCAGCAAAGGTTTTGTCGCCAGTGGAAAAACAGGCGATTGAGGATGTCGTTCGGTCTTTCATTATAAATAATCCCGAAGTCGTCATCGAAGCCATTCAAAACCTGCGTGATCGCGAACAACGCCTAGCCCGCGATAAGGCTACGGCAAATCTGGTCAAATACCAAAAAGAACTATTCAACGACCCGGCAACCCCTGTCGGCGCCAACCCCAAGGGCGACGTGACGATTGTTGAGTTTTTTGATTACCGGTGCGGATATTGCAAACGAGTCTTCCCGGATGTCATGAAAGTTCTAAACGAGGATAAGAACGTCCGTTACGTATTTAAGGAATTTCCGATCTTAGGCCCCGAGTCCGTAACCGCCACCCGGGCCGCCTTGGCCGCCTGGATCGTCGATCAAAATAAATACATGTCTTTCCATAGAGCGATGATGTCCGCCAAGGGTGGGTTACCCGAAAGCCGGGTCCTGAAGATCGCGGCTGACATCGGGTTCGACGTCAAAGCCCTGAAGAAAGCTATGCAGGACCCCCGCATCGACGGCATGATTGAAAGAAATTACGCCCTCGCCAAGGCGCTCGATATTAACGGTACGCCGGCTTTTATTGTCGGCGATCAAATCGTTCGCGGCGCCATTGATTTGGGATCGTTAAAAAGCCTTATCGCCCAAGCCCGCGGTAGCTGACTGGGCAGATAACGGGCCCCTCACTTTACGGGCAACGACATATATTGAAACCCGTTTGCCCGTTCAACAAGCAACAACAGGTTCTTTCGCTTGGCCTTTTTGGCGGCGGTGTATTTCGCTAATACCTGCTCAGGCAACCAAACTTCTTCTTGATTGACCTGGATAATCAGATCACCGCGGACGAGTTCCATAAACTTCTTTTCCTGATCGACTAAAGTCACGACAACACCGGTGGAACTCCAACGGAGGTCCAAACCCTTTCGCATTTTTTGAGTCAACGTCGCCATCGTCAATCCTAACGGCGCGATGGCGGCGACAGCGGTTTGGGTTATCTTCCAGGGTTCGGTCCATTCTCCCAATGTCATCGTCAAGTCCACGGGCTTGCCTTCGCGGATCAAGGAAACTTTCACCTGTTGACCGGACTTTGTTGAGCCTGCCGCAAGGACCATGGTTTTGAAGGAATCGATTTTTTTTCCGGCATATTTCAGGATCAAATCGCCGCGCTTGATACCGGCACTGTCGGCGGGCCCACCCAGGGCAACATCGCGGACCAAAATGCCGTCGATCGTCTTGCGGCCCAGGGCCTGGGCGATTTTTGGAGACATGCCTTGAATCTGCATGCCGGTAAAACCGGATCTGGCGACCGACGGTCCGCACAAGGAAACCAAAACCGCCGCCGCCATTAAAACGGTGGTGAAAAACGATGAAAGCCGTTTAAAAAAGGTTTTCATGAACAACCGGGATGCCCCTTGGTTAAACGGCGAAAAGTATATTCCTATCTCGCAGTAAGCCGCCATACCCTCAGCAGTCTGGTCTTTTCAGGGCCTCGATTTTCTCCAGTTTCTGGATGGCCGTAAAGTCAGAGAAAATCAATTCCATTTTCGGCGTCACGCCGTTGTCCAGTATATCCGCCTGGACTTCGTATTCGGGGGCACCACCACGACTGTCAACGGGATAAAACGCCAGCCGGATCGTCCATCCCGGCCTTTTGACCAGCGGTCCCAATCCGCTATCCTTTTCATCTTCCGGCTTGGCCTTCTTGCCCTTCAGGGGCACGATAAAGGCGCTGACCCGTTGCACGCCCTCTTCGTCGGTGCCGTCAAAAACGGTGGTTTCCGCCCTTGAAACCCCGGCCTTGGCTTTTTCGATTACCCATGAAACCAGCCCGAAATAAAAATGCGTATCAGGCGGCAGTTTCTGAGTCATTTTTTTAGGCTTCGTATAAACCGCCTCACCCGAGTTTTTTGGATGGGAACGGGCTTGGCCTCTGTAATTCTTTTTTTCCGTTCCCGTACTGGACCGTGCGGCGAAACGGTACTGTCTTCCATCAAGGGATTCCCAACCGGTATAGGCTAGATTCTGTTGCAAGCGGGCGCCGCTTTGCGTTTCCACAAGCATCTTAATCTGTTCAGCCGATATCCAGGCGTCGCACGTCCTTTCCAAAGTCGTTCGGACGCCGCCGCCGACATTGACGAAGCGTCCGGAAGAACCGCTGTCGCCAAGGGACAATGAATAGATGGCCCTGTGCGGCACAATTTCGGCTTTCGCCACCATGTCCGGAAGCCAGAAAGCACCGACAAGGACGGCAAACCCTAAGAAAAAACGCACCATTACTGATCTAATCATTGCCTAGACCTTAAAATATTAAGTCGAAAACACAATAAGCGCTCAAACGAGCAAGGAAAAGCCGTTCTTGCGTAATAAGGGCGGGCACGATATCCAATCAAGAAGCAGGGGCACTGACCGCCGCCTTTCAAAGCGAACGAGAATACATGGCAAATTTTAAAGTGTTGAGCGTTTTCGGGACGCGGCCCGAGGCCATTAAAATGGCCCCCGTGGTCAAAGCCCTGGAAGATGCAACGGGCATTGAAGCCGGCGTCTGCGTTACCGCCCAGCACCGGTCCATGTTGGATCAGGTGCTGGACTTATTCGCTATTCAACCCGGTTATGACCTGGACGTTATGCGCAACAACCAGGATCTGGCCCACATCACCCAATCCGTGCTGACCGGGATGATGGATGTGCTGGATGATTTCAAGCCATCGCGCGTGCTTGTGCACGGCGACACCACCACGACCTTGGCCGCGGCCTTGGCCGCCTTTTACCGGAAAATTCCCGTCGGTCATGTCGAAGCCGGCCTTCGCACCGGCGACTTGTACGCCCCCTACCCGGAGGAAATGAACCGAAAGTTGACCGACGGTATCGCCGATAAGTTTTTTGCACCAACCGAAAGCGCCCGGGAAAATCTGCTCCGCGAAGGCGCTACGAACGATCAAATCATCGTCACCGGCAACACGGTGATCGATGCACTTTTGTCCGTTACCGAAAAACTGAAAATCGACGCAACCCTCAACCGGGAACAGGAACAGCGCTTCCAGTCCCTCGACTCCGCCAAACGTCTTGTTCTGGTGACCGGACACAGGCGGGAGAATTTCGGCAAAGGGTTTGATAACATCTGTAGCGCCCTCAAAGAACTGGCGGAACGGGGCGACACGGAAATCGTCTATCCCGTGCACCTCAACCCCAATGTCTCCGGCCCCGTTTATGATACGCTCGGCGATATTCCCAACATCCACCTGATGGAACCAATGGATTACCTACCGTTTGTTTATTTAATGGGCCGCTCACACATCGTCCTAACCGATTCCGGCGGTATCCAGGAAGAAGCGCCGTCTCTGGGCAAGCCGGTGCTGGTCATGCGCGACGTCACCGAAAGGCCGGAAGCCGTCGATGCCGGCACGGCCAAGCTGGTGGGCACCGACAAGGAAACCATCGTTGCCGAATGCGCCCGCCTGTTGGATGATGAAGGCGCCTATGAAGCCATGAGCCGCGCTCATAACCCCTATGGCGACGGCAAGGCGGCCGGCCGTATCGTCGAGGAACTCACCCGTGACATCTGAATTCCAACGCCTTTGCATCATCGGCCTGGGTTATGTCGGCCTGCCGACGGCGGCGATCTTCGCCGGAAAAGGCTTGGATGTGCTGGGCGTCGACATCCGGCCCGAGGTGGTGGACCTGATCAACCAGGGCAAGATCCATATCGTCGAGCCGGAACTCGACCAATTAGTCCATGACGCCGTTGCAGGGGGCAGGCTTCGCGCCACCGCCCAGCCGGAAGAAGCGGACGCCTTCATCATTGCCGTACCGACGCCTTTCACCGACGACCACAAGCCCGATTTGAGCTACCTGATGGCGGCGGCCGAAAGCCTGGTCGGGGTTTTGAAAAAGGGTGACTTGATCGTCGTCGAATCGACGGTACCCGTCGGCGCCACGGAAAGCCTTTCCGTCCGTCTGGCCAGCCTTTGCTCAGGCCTAAGCTTCCCCCACGATGCCGGCAACGATGCCGATATCAGTATCGCCCACAGTCCCGAACGCGTCCTGCCCGGCAAGGTGATCAAGGAATTGACCAAAAACGACCGGGTTATCGGCGGCCTCTCGCCCCGTTGCGGTGAACGGGCAGCGGAACTTTACGCGTTAGCCGTCGAGGGCAAGTGCCTGCTGACGACGGCGCCGACGGCGGAGTTGGTGAAGCTGTCGGAAAACGCCTTTCGCGACGTCAACATCGCATTCGCCAACGAACTTTCGGTGATTTGCGACAAGCTCGGCATCAATGTCTGGGAAGCCGTCGAGCTTGCCAACCACCACCCCCGCGTCAATATTCTACAGCCCGGCCCCGGCGTCGGCGGCCATTGCATCGCCGTCGACCCCTGGTTCATCGTCGATTCGGCGCCTAACGACACCCCCCTTATTCAAGCCGCCCGCCGGGTCAACGACGCCAAACCCCACCACCTCGCGGGCCGGGTCAAGGAAGCCGCCAAGGACATGACCGACCCGGTGATCGCGTGCTTAGGGCTGGCCTATAAGGCCGACATCGACGATTTGAGGGAAAGCCCCGCCGTTACCATCACGGTCGACCTAGCCAAGACGGGCAACGCCCGGGTTCTCGCCGTCGAGCCCCACATCGCGACGCTGCCCCCACAATTGCAAGACGCCGGTGCCGTTTTAGCCAGCCTTGACGAAGCCCTGGCCGAAGCCGACATCGTCGTGCTGTTGGTCGATCATCAGGCCTTCAAGGATATTGACCGGACCCGCCTGAAGGACAAGCGCGTGTTCGATGCCCGCGGCATTTGGCGTTAAATTTTTTTAAGTTTCGTTCCTTTCTTTTGCTTTTGATTTAGAAGCCACTCGGAAGCGGCCGTTTTGGCGCCGGGGCGGCCATGGCAATGCTTGAACCGTTTTCCAGAACCGCACGGACAAGGATCGTTTCGCGATACGTCGCCCCACGTATGATAAACCTCGGGCAAGGCATCAACATATTCGCTGCCCCCCCCGTCTTTATCTATTTCACCCCGCTCAAGTTTCGAAATTTCGTCCACGGCGGCGGCGCGAAGTTCACCAAGGGATGAAATCAATTCGCTTTTTACGATTTCCTCCATCGCCCGAAAGTGCCCGGGGTCGGACACACGGTTCAGGTAATATTCCAGGAAGAACAACAGGTTCAAAACCGTACCCCGGACCACGCACGATGCCGTCAACGCCCAACTTCTTTCCACTGGCCGTTCGGCATAAAGCTCCGTATGCAAAAGCCCGACGATAGATGATAGATAAGTTTTGTCCTTGAAATCACTTGTATCGCCGATATTAGCGAGGCATTTGTCGATCAGGGAAGCGGTGGCGGCGCTGAAGTCGCCTTTCGAAAAGGAAAGGCGATCAGGGTTCGCCGACAGCGTCGGCATGGCTTGGATAAGTGATTCCATCGCCGCCGCCTTATCCGTTTTCTTATCCGTTTTTGGGCCGTCTAAATCCCCGTCTAAATCCAAGTCTTCGGGCCTTAAGGGTTCAGCTCCCGGAATTAGGGCGCCGTCGCTGCAATTAAAAACCTTGGGATTGTCACCATAAGTCCGGATGCAAAGCGCAATCGCCGATCTGGTCTGTTCCAGGAACGGCTCCGTCTTGAAACCTCCACCGAAGTTGGCCTCGGTATCCATGGGATAGACGTATTCGTCCTTAAACCCACCTTCAACATCGTGATAAGTGTTTTGCGCATGGTGATGACCATCCCCCCTGACACCCAAATCGACGCCGAACAGGTAAATGTTTTTGGCCCCCGATGCCATGGCGAAAGCGAAGGCGGTATTGGTGACGCCGGGTTCGGCAAACGGCAAACCCGTGTCATCGTCGTCCGTCAAAGCCAGTTCGGTCGTTGACCCGGCGCGGAAGAAATAGAGGGCGTCTTTATAGGAAGACGCAACGCCCGGTTCCACCGTGGCCGAAGCAACGAGATGGATTTGCGACAGGTCGTGATTTTCCTTTAATTCCCTAAGCATCTCAATAATCCCGAGATTTTCTATTTCGGCGTGGAAATCCGGAACGATCCCGGCTGCCAGCAACGGCCGGATGGCGGTGCCGCAGGAAACGATAATGGCGCTGTCCGCATGGGACCGGATCACATCGAGGCTGCCGTCCAGAGAAGGGCCGGAAGCAACGACGAAAACAGGAACATCAAATGTCACCCCGTGACGGCGGTTGAAAATGCGTCCTTCAGATTTAAGAAAATTCCGAAGCGCATTTTGCATCATCACCCGTTCATCGTTGAAGCAACCGACGGCGGACAGAACATTCACCGCCTCGGAGCCTAAGAAATGCTGCCACCCTTGGCCCAATAGACCATTGGCCTGGTCGATGAAGATCGTCGCCCCGTCAAAAGCCGCCGGGTTCGACGTGCGCAGAATGGTTCTCAACCCCCCGGCGATATCGGCGGGGTTGTCGTTGATGAAAAATTCCAGGCGCGCCCCTCGACGTTTAAGTTTTTTGATCAGCCCCGCCCAGTCATAAACTTCGAGCGATTGGTATAAAAATTCCAGGCCGGGTTCGACCACGACCAGGTGCCGGCAGTCCGTCAAGTCCACCAGCTCGTCCAGATGCCCCCCGAGCCCGAGCCCCAAAACCACCAGGAAATATGACTGATCGATGGTCTGCGCCGGAGAAAAAGCGACCCCTTCGGTGCGGCCGCGTTCCAAGACCCGGCCCAAAAACCGGTTGGAGAAATAATCCGCCTCGCCGGGCTCCGGTTTGTGGGACGCGATCCTGCGCCCGCCGTTCCAGAAAGCCGCCATTTGGTCTTTGAAATGTTCGTCGAGGGGCTTGCCGAAGACGGACTTGCCGCCCACCTGAACGTCCCAACCGCCGCTTGGCGTTTTTACGAGTTCACCTTGCGCCTCATAAGTCTCAAGCGCGGCGCCAATCTCAGAAGAGATTTTTTTTATCTGGGCGAGGTTTTGTTTTTTCATATCCCGGTCTGCCGGCAAAAACGATCAAGCATCCGGCGGAAATAATTCGCCGTTCCGGATCCAGTCTTCAAACATTTCCTCCGGCATTTCCTCGGTGATGTTGGGGTTGAAGGGTTTATAGGGGTCGGTCTTGAGCGTGCTTTTTGATTCGGTAATAAACATGTATTCCGAGCCGAAATCCTCGATGTCCTTGGACCAGGGCAAAAGTGACGGCAGCAGAACCAAAAGCAGCACATCACGGCAATTTTCCAACGGCAAATTACCCTTGTGCAACACCCGGGCCGACGCAAACATGACCCCGTCGCCGACGCCTAAATCCGGGCGGTTGACCGAAGGGGTATGACCGGCATCCCTCAAAACCCCCTCAATATCGTCGGTGCGCTTGACCACAGGTGGGAAGTGATACCCCGTCCGCGCCAACTTCCGGGTCTGGTCGAAATCAAGAAACGACGTGCTGCCCGCTTTCGGCCCGGATTGCGTCAAGTAGACCATGATGTGCACCTGCGCCATGGGCGCGACATCGCGGTGCCAGAGGAAGGAAACGGTGGATTTATCGCAGGGAAAGGTCCGGTAAATCTGGGCCACGTCGATGCGGTAAAAGGATTGGAAATACCGCTCAAGGTCGGCGTTGACTTGATCGTTCAGAATTTTCGGCAACGCCGCCGTCACCAAGCTTTTAAGTTCATCGTCGCAGTCGACGACTTCGGCAATATTGTCCGGATCGTCGGTCGCCGGAACGTCGCCGTTGGCATCTTTTCTTTTGCTTGAAATGGCGGCATCGGCGCGCCGTTGCAGGGCCTGGGCTTCGTCATCTTTCAAAAGGCTTCGGTAAACGCAGACCCCTTTTTCTGAAAATTCGGCATCCCCTGCCAAAACGGCTCCCTTTTCCTGAGCATAGACGCCGCGGCAGAGCCGGTGGTGAAGGGCGTGACGCGGCCAGGCCGGCTTGTTGACGAGGTCCGTGTGGCAATCCGGATGGATGACAAGCCTGCCGTCTTGGCGGATGAATTGGATATCCATGGGCTTTCGCTTCGCGCCGTTAGGTTAATCTGAAGATCACCATGACGTGCGACACCTCGTCCATCATGGTTTCGTGGACATCGTTGCGAAAGGGCACTTCGGCGATGCGGCCCTCGAACAATTTCAAAAGCTGATCCGTGGTCTCGAATTCGGTCGAATCCAGGCGGTAACCCGACTCGTCGGCCAATTCATCGATCGAGCGGGGGTTTCTCTCGACGCCGATGGCGATATGAGCGCCCGGCTTTGCCACCCGCATGGCTTCTTTGGCGACGCGCCCGACATCGTTGCTGTAACTGATGACCCAGCCCAGAAAAACGATGTCGAAGGTATTATCTTCGTAGGGCATGGCGTGCATGTCGCCCAGGTCGACGAATTCCGAATAGCTGATCAAGTCGAGGCCATGAATGTTTTCGGGCATAAACCCGGCCGCGATCAACGCCAGGATTTCCGCTTCACTGCGCGGCCCGACCGACAGAACCTGCAAGGACGCGGCATGGTGAAAGACATAATAGATACTGCTCAGCGCATTGATCAGCAGCGTCGGCCGATCCAGCGCCTTCATCCCCGTCAATCCGCCCATGTTGTGGGAAACGGTGTTTTCAATCACCGCGTCATCGGTGCTTTCCAAAACCTGGACGCCGCCGCTGCCCGCGACCTTGGCCAAGCGGCTCATGGCGACAAGGGCGCGAATGTTGGGAATTTTGAAAAGGTCCTGGGGATTGAGCTTCAGGTGATCGTTAATGAGCTGCATCTCTTCGGGATCGAGAGACAAGTTGCGGGGCGCTCGCCCCCCTTTGTCTACACCTGGCTTGTCGTCACCAGCCATTTCAATTCCCTTGCTGTTGAGAGGCCTGTTTAGCATACCCCCCCACCTAAAGCCAAAGGGGGTTGCCAGCCTTGGGCGTTGCTTATAGCTTTCTTCGCATGTTGTTCACTGACAATCCCGTGCGTGACGAAGAGGATCGCAATATCCTGCTCCACGTCAATTTCAATGACGCGCAGAGCCTGACTTTCGTCCTCAATAACTGCGAAAACATCCACGATTTTTATACCGCCCAGGGTAATACGTTTGAAATCCGTGTCGTCACCCACGGGCTTGGCCTGCATTTGTTGCGCGAAGACACCTCGCCGGTGAAAGAACGCCTGCAAGGGATGGTGGCAGATATGCCCAGCCTCAGCTTTTATGCCTGCACCAATACGCAGGACCGCATGGAGAAGGCCGAGGGCAAGAGGCCCGAATTGATCCCCGAAGCCATCATGGTGCGGGCCGGAATCCCCGAAATCATCGAACTGCAACGCGCCGGCTGGACCTATATCAAGCCTTAGCGGGAGTGGTTGGCGAAAGTCGTCCTGAAGTCGTCCGCCGGTCGTCATTCGGTCGTCATTCGGTCGTCCGCCGGTCGTCGCCGGGTCGTCGATAAGTCGTCCGTTTTGGCCACCGCCGAGGGCACATCCACTTGATTTAAAACGATTCATGCCCGGAACGGCGGCGTGAAAGTCGTCATTAGTCGTCATTTTGGGGGCCGGCGGCGGCAAATGGTGGTTTATCGGGGTTCTCGGCAATATCACGACCTATAATTCCTAATATAATTATGATTAGGGATTAGATCATATTTAGCGAAGGTTGTCAAGAACAATTTGGGAACATTTAGGTGAGAACGGAGCCCGTAGACTAAGGGGCGTCTTGGGGTGATCCCTCATTTCACTTTGAAGCAATCCCCAAGAAAGACGATTTTCACGGCGGCGAGATGAAGCGCCAGAGCGGCGACGTGGGCAGGAATTTCCTTCGGTGTTGCACCTTGGCCGTGGCTGCCCTCGTTGTTCCGAACTTGCGGCAGCCCTGATTGCAGAACGGCAAGAAGTTGATTAAAAGATTTGTCTAGGTAATCAGGGAACAGGCCGTTCTTGCGGAGCACTTTGACAAGGTCACTTGCACGAGCACCTTTTTCAAAATCCCATCCCTTCGCGTCACAGATAGCCTTCATGGTACTCTCGAAGGCGTTGGCAGCATCTACGATTGCATCTTTGTTTTCACCGGAACGATAGTGTGTGTGGGCGCTACGGTATTCTTCTTCCGCTCCCTTGAAAATGGGGTCTGAAAGAAGGGCCAACGCTGGCTTCACCGTCTCGGAGTGAACATACTGACTATCGACACGAATAATTTGACCATCCGCATACTGATACCCGACGCCGGCCTCACGAAGGCGGTAGTTTAGCTCATCAACGGCTTCTTTTGGATCGAGAGAGATACTTTTATTCGTTCGTTCATATTCGTCCCATTTTCCGAAAATCTTATCGATAACTTTGAACGAAATTTCAATGATGTCCATGCAGTCATCAATATTATCTGAATTCATCAGGTGTGAATTGCAACGCTTCTTGGCATTATCGTAATTGTCACCAAGATGGAACACGCCTTTCTCGCGAGCTACAATATCGTGAATCTCTTGCCAGTAATCGTTGTTGTGGTAGGGAGTCGAACCCATGGAGTATCCGGACGGCTTCCAGTACCGCCCGATTGCGTCATCCCAAATCTTGCTAATCTGAACTCGCACCTTCTGAGGCAATTCGTCATACTGGTAAACATCGGTCTCGCCGGCGGACTCGGCTTTGTGCTTTCTAGTAGAAAAGAGTTCAAATACCTTCATCGCAGCCTCTTGACGCGGGTCAACGCATGTTCGCTTGCCGGATTATGATGTGGTTCGATTGGCGAACGCTATAGGCGCTTATGGTGCACCAATACCCAGCCTATAAAAATGTTACACTTTTCACTCTCTTACCAATCTAACTACATAAAACTATAGGTAAAAAAGGGTGGCGGAGGGAGAGGTGCTGGGGCCGAACCTTCTCCAA
>JABMOY010000041.1 GCA_013203955.1 Rhodospirillales bacterium
AAGACGAAATTTCCAAGCGCGCCCATAAACGCCTCGAGAGACTGCAGACCATCGGCGAGCTTCCCTTCGATGCGTTGCTGGTTGCCGACGGCGGCAAGCGCTTGCAGTCGATCGCGGCCCTGCTGCCGTTCTATGACATCGACCCTAAAAAGGTCCGCATGATGGGCACCGGGCAATGGGACGACAAAGACATCGGCGCCGAACCGGCGCTGTTGGGCGCCTGGTTTGCGGCGCCCTCGCCGGTGGCGCGAAGCGATTTTGAAAACGCCTATAAAGCCACCTTCGGCAAATCCCCGCCGCGGCTGGCGACCCTGGCTTATGATGCCGCCGCTCTTGCCGCGGTGCTTGCCAGGGGCAAAAACGGCGCCGATTTTTCGGTTGCTGCCATTACCGTTCCCAGCGGCTTTTGGGGCCGCGACGGCATTTTCCGCTTCCTGCCCGAAGGGGTGGCCGAGCGGGGACTGGCGGTGATGAAGGTAACCCGCAAGGGGCCTGAAATACTCAGCCGCGCGCCCGATACGTTTCAGGCGGTGACGAATTAGGTTTTGGATTCCCGCCTGGCGACAATCTCGACATTAACCGGGCGCCGCAGATCATCAAGCACCGGGCAATGTTTTTCGACTTCCTGGCGAAGCCGTTCAAGATCGGCGTCCGAAGCCGTGCTATCCAGATGAACGGTGCCGCGTATTTCCTGAAACCCGGCGCTGACATCATCATCGACGCCGAGAAATCCGTTCAGATCCATCGGCCCCGTCAATTCAACCCTGACCCCGTCCAGCGGAATAGACAGGCCGTCGGCATACAGGCGATAGGTGACTTCTTGGCACGCCGCCAGGGCGGCGAGCAGCATCTCGGAAGGTTTCGGGCCGGCATTTTCGCCACCAAAGGCATTCGGCTGATCGAAGGTGACATTGAAGTCACGAATGGAAGCCTTGCTGTTAAACTTGCCCTGACACTGGCTCGATACGGCGACAACAAGAGGGTTTTTCGCGTCTCCGCCGCGCAGCAGGGCGCGCGTATCGTCGAAAAGCTTTTTCATACCAGCCATGTTGCAAAACTGCCCGCAACGCAAACCGCAGTCAAGCAGCCGCGCCGATCATTGATATAGATCAAGTTGCGGGGTCCGGACCGCTGTTTATAGTGAGGCAGGCTTGGCCTTGGAAAAAGGAATGACCTCTCGTGGATAAAAACGCGCCCTTTATCGACTCCGGCCCTCATACCGACCCCTTGGGCATGGATTCGGAAGGTTATCTGATTGACCCGGCCACGTGGTCGGAGACAATCGCCGAGGCGTTGGCGGAAAAAGAGGGCATCACGCTTACCGACGAGCACTGGGCGATCATCCAGTTCATGCGCGGCTACTGGGAGGAGCACCAGATCGCCCCCGATGTCCGTTGGACCACCAGATTTGTGACCAAGACCATGGGCGCCGACCGCAACCGATTGTTCGAACTTTTCCCCTACGGATACCCGGGCCAGGCGTGCAAGATCGCCGGCATGAAGCGGCCCAGAGCCTGGAGCACCGGCTAACGCCCTAAACCGCCAGCAATTGCCGCAGTACCTCGTTCAGGCACAGCCGCCCTTGCGGCGTGGCGCGGATGCCGATGTCGTCGGCTTCGATAAAGCGACCGTCGATCATTCGCCCAAGGCCGCCGGGGCTGATGAAATCTTCGGGGTCTTTTCCCGTTGCCACCCGGAAACGCTCAAAGTTGACGCCTTCGCATAGCCTCAGCCCGGTCATGATGATTTCCTCGGCGCGCATGCGTTTGGGCAAGCTTTGCCGCTTGCCCGTGCCGTGGCCTTTTTCCTCGACCCGTTCCAGCCAGCGGTTGGGATCGTGGATGCGGTAGTGGGCTTCTGTTCTTTTTCGCCCGGTGACGCGACCGTGGGCGCCGGGACCGATGCCGACATAATCGCCGCCCTGCCAGATATCGAGGTTATGCCGGCACTCGCAGGTCGGGCGCGCATGGTTTGAAATTTCGTAGGCCAGCAGCCCGGCGATGGCGAGGCGCTCGTGGGTGATTTCGTAAAGCTCGACCCCGGTCAGCTCGTCCGTGGCCTCGACGCCGTCGCGACCGAACGCCGTGCCCGGCTCGATGGTCAGCTGATAGAGCGACAGGTGAGACCCCGCCAGCTCCAGGGCCCGCGCCAGTTCCTGGCACCAATCCGCCGCCGTCTGGCCGGGAAGGCCGTACATCAAATCGAACGATAAACGCGGGAACAGGTTTTCCGCCAGCTCGATGGCGTCGATGGCTTCGGAGGCCGAATGGCCGCGGCCGAGAAACTTCAAAGAATCATCGCGCAACGACTGAACCCCGATCGACAGCCGGTTGACGCCGGCGTCTCTGAAGGCGCGGAAGCGGCCCGCCTCGGCGGTCGACGGGTTGGCCTCCAGCGTGACTTCCATGTTGGGGACGCTCTTCCAGCGCTTTTTGACGTTGGCAATCAACGAGCTGGCCGTTTGCGGGTCCATCAACGACGGCGTGCCGCCACCGAAAAAGATGCTGGTGACGGTGTGCTCCGGCGTTTCCATGGCGACCAGGTTAAGCTCCGATTCCAGGGCCCGGGCCCAGCGCCGGTGATCAATGCTGTCGCCGACATGGCTATTGAAGTCGCAGTACGGACACTTGGAGGCGCAGAACGGCCAGTGGATATAAACGCCGAGCGTCTTGTTACCGGAAACAGGCATCGACCAACTTCCTGAAGGCATCGGCCCGGTGGCTGATTTGATGCTTCTTGTCCGGGTCCATTTCACCGAAGGTTAGATCATAACCGTCGGCGACGAAGACGGGGTCATAGCCAAAACCGTTGTCGCCCCTGGGCGGCCAGACGAGGCTGCCGGAAACGGCGCCTTCAAAGGCTTCCAGATGGCCGCCGGTTTCACCGTTTGGCCAGCACAGCGCCAGCGCGCAGACGAATTTGGCGCGCCGGTCGTCTTGCCCCCTGAGGGCGGCCTCAAGCTTCCGCATGGCTTCGCCGAAATCCTTTTCCGGCCCCGCCCAGCGCGCCGAATAGATACCGGGATCACCCCCCAGCGCCGCCACCGCCAGCCCGGAATCATCGGCCAGGGCAGGCAGGTTTGCGGCCTTCGCGGCGGCCCGCGCTTTCAGTTCCGCATTGGCGGCGAAGGTTTTGCCGTCCTCGATCGGCTGTTCCAGACCGAGATCGCTTGCCGAGACGACCCGAACGTCAAAGCGCGCCAACAAATCGCCGAATTCGCGCACCTTGCCGGGATTGTGGCTGGCGATAACCAGTGTGCTCTCGGTGAACAGTCGCGTCACGGTAGTATTTAACCCTTATCGAAAACAAAATTTTGGATGTTCACCAGCTCGCCAATGCCCTTCCCGGCCAGCTTCATCAGTTGCAGGAATTGTTCTTCGCTGAACGCATCGCCTTCCGCCGTGCCTTGAATTTCGA
>JABMOY010000042.1 GCA_013203955.1 Rhodospirillales bacterium
AGCGGGAGCCATCCACCCCATCTGCTTTGGGCAGACGAGCTTCAAGAAACCGGAGCCCATAAAGAAAATTCAGGCACCTGGGTTCAATGCTCCGGATTTGGCGGCGGAACTGAAAGCTAAGGCGGAAGGCAAAGATAAGAAGGACGCTGGAGCAACCCCAAGGGCCGTTGTGGTTCAGGATAAGTTTACAAGCGGTGTTGGGCTGATTTTCACGGTCATTGTCGGCGCCGGCCTTTTCCTGGTTGTCGGCGGAGGAATAGGGTATCTCATCGCCAAGCGCCGCACCGACCGTCGCCGCAAGGAACGCCGCAAGCGTAAGGATCGCCGCAATAGCGATCAGCCCATTGAGGGCGAGGACAAACGAAAAGCTAAGGACCGCAGGGCAAAACCTGAGCGGCGCGAGGACAAAGACCGCCGCGATGAGTCCTGATTATTCGGCCTTTTCCTTTTCCCCTTTTTCCAGGGCCCGGTGGGCGCGGAAGCTAAAGGGGATTAAGGAAAGATAAACCACCCCGATCAAAGACAGCGTCAGCCAGGGCGCATTAACCAAAAAGACGACGATGGCCCCGGTAATCAGCATGATCGGTAGTACCCAGCGCCTTTCGACCTTCAGCTTCTTGAACGAATAGGTCGGAATGGTGCTGACCAGCATGGCCGCCAGCACAAACATAAAAACACCCACGACCCAGGGCTGGCGAAAAAATTCGTCCCCCATTTGGAATGAAAAAACCATCGGCAGCAGCACCAGCCCACCGCCCGCGGGCGCCGGTACGCCGGTGAAGAACCGGGATTTCCAGGGCGGCGCGTCGGGGTCTTCCATCATGACGTTGAACCGCGCCAGCCGGAGCCCGCAGCAAATGGCAAACAGCATGACCAGAACCCACCCGAACTTTCCGGCATCGCGCATGGTCCACAGATAAAGAACCAAGGCCGGCGACACCCCGAAGCAGACGAAATCGGAAAGCGAATCCAATTCGGCGCCGAACTTGCTGGCGCCCTTGAGCAGCCGAGCGATCCGGCCGTCGAGACCGTCGAGGACTCCCGCCACGACGATGGCGATGACGGCATGGTGCCAACGTTCTTCCAAACCAAAACGGATGGCCGTCAAGCCCGCCGCCAGAGCCATCAGGGTCAGGATGTTGGGGATCATGTGGTTAAAGGACAAACCCCTGAACCGGTTCCCGCGGGGTGTGCTGTTTTCAGGAGTTGGTGTCATTGCGCGTTTTAAGTCCTTACTTCGCCGGTGCGGGCCGGTTCTTTGGCCATGATGTCGGCAATCACTGTTTCGCCGGCGATTGCCCGCTGGCCGACGGCCACCAATGGCTCAACGCCTTCGGGCAAATAGACATCGACGCGGCTGCCGAAGCGTATCATGCCGAACCTTTCGCCGGTCCGAATTTCCTGTCCTTCATGGACATCGCACAGAATGCGCCTGGCGACCAGACCGGCGATCTGAACGAAGGCGATATCGCGCCCGTCGTCCATGGTCAGCCGCAGGTTTTGGCGCTCGTTGAATTCGCTGGCCTTGTCCAGGGACGCATTCAGGAACTTGCCGGGCCGGTAACTGAGCCTTGATATAGTGCCGCTGATGGGCGCCCGGTTCACATGCACATCGAAGACGTTCATGAAAACGGCGATGCGGGGCCGGGGCTCGTCCCCCATCTCCAATTCTTTCGGCGGCGGGGCTTGGTCGATTTTCTGCACGATTCCATCGGCGGGGCTGATGACGAGGCCGTCGCGCACCGGCGTCACCCGGTCCGGGTCGCGGAAGAAATAGACACACCAAACCGTCAGCACGACACCGATGGCGCCTAAACCATCCGAAACCAAGCCCAAGCCCGCCGCCGCCGTTGCGAACAAGGCGATGAACGGCCAGCCGGCTTTGTGGATAGGGACGAGTAAAGTTTTCACCGCAGCCAATACCTTTTGAAATTGTTCCGGGGCATTCTAGTCCTTCCCCCCGGTCCGCCCAAGAAGGGAAATTCGATCAAGGTCAATTGGTGGTCGGCAAGGCGAAAACCTGCCCGGGATAGATCAGGTTCGGATCCTTGATCTGGTCCTTGTTGGCTTCGAAGATGGTGGTGTAGCTGATGCCTTCGCCGTAAGTCCGCCGGGCCAGCCGCCACAGAGAATTGCCGGGTTGCACAATGACGAAAGGCTCCTTCGGAGGGTCGGTCAACGGAGCGGCCCTGGAAAACGGCATGGAGACCCGGGCCTGAACCTTGCCCGCAGGGTCGACCTGATCGGCGCGCAGCGTATATAACCCCGGCTTGATGGGCCTGTCGGGGGAAAGGATCCAGCGGCCCTCAGAGCCCGCCTTGGCGCGGCCGATGAAGGCGTTGTCCAAATAGACGTTGACGCTGGCCCCAGGTCCCGCCCGGCCGCTGATGGAAAGCCGCCCTGCGTCGTCGTAATCCAGGGCATCGATGGCGAAGCCCTTGCCGCCCTTGCCGGCGGGGGTCTGCAATACCGTGCTCGGCCCGCCACTGCGCGGCGTCTTTAGCGCCAAAGCGCCTGATTGTCCCGCCCGTCCGGCGACGTCCTTGTCCCGTTCGGGAACCACCAAGACGACGACGTTTTCAGATTTCAGGGATTTGCCGTCGGGCCCGCGCATTTCCAGACTCAATTCCCGGCTACCCGGCGCCAGGGGCGTATTGGGGACAAACACCCATTCGCCGCGTTCATCGGCCTTGACCTCGCCGATGGGCTTGCCGTCGGCCATGATGATGACCGTCGCCCCCGGAAGGGCGCGCCCGGCAATCACGGCGGACCCGTTGGGGTCGATGCGAACGACGTCGAAACTCGGGTAAACGAGCCCTGTTGACGGTTTGGAATCGGGCGCGGATTTTTCGGTCGTTGCCACCGGTTTGGGGCCGGAGTCCGCGACTTCGTCCTGCCACAGGAACACATTGACGATGATAGCGGTGGCAATGGCGCCACCGCCGATAACGCCTGCGATAAGAAGGGGCTGTTTCGCCAAGTTGAGTCTCCCGGACTAAGAATCGGTTGAGTATACCACTTATTTTAATCGGGGAATGGCGGCTTATTTATGGCGAATGTCTACTTAGCCTTCTTTTCGACCCGGTGAGAAACAGCAGGCACTGATTTCAGGTAAAGAATGATCGCTTCCCGGTCGGCGTCCGTTAGCCTACCGGTGTTATCGTCGATGACTTCCCCCATGGCGCCACCGGCGAAATCGCCGTCGGGCAGCATCCCGGATTTGAGAAGCGACAAAATATCGCTGTCCGGCCATTTGCCGATGCCGGTTTCCTTGTCAGGCGTGATGTTGGGGACGATGCCGCCTGCCGGGCCTTGGGTGGAGCCGGCGAGCGCCATGTCCGCCTTGGGGGCTCCTAAGAAATTACGGGGGGTGTGGCATTCCCCGCAGTGGCCCAAGGCCGTCACCAGATAGGCGCCGCGGTTCCATTCGGGGCTTTTGGCGGGGTCCGGTTGGAAAGCGCCGGGCTTGAAAAATAGCGTCTTCCAGATCCCGGCAAGGAAACGCCAGGCGAAGGGGGGATTCAGATCATGGGGCTCGTCGGCTCGGGCAACGGGGGGCCGGGAAAAAAGGTAGGCCTTGAGATCAAGAATGTCCCTGTCCGTCATCCTGGTATAGGACGGGTAGGGAAAGGCCGGGTAATAAGGCCGGCCATCGGGTCCTGCGCCTTGGCGGATAGCACGAATGAAATCAGCATCCGTCCATTTGCCGATGCCGTGGACGGGGTCGGGGGTGATATTAGGGGTGGCGAAGGTGCCGAAGGGCGTCTTGAGCTTGCGCCCGCCGGCCAGGGGCTTGCCCTTGCCTTTGACGTCGGTGTGGCAGGCCTGGCAACCGCCGGCGGCGAACAGGTATTTCCCGCGCCCCACGGACTTGGCAGGCTCGCCCCCGGCCCAGGCGGGGCCGGCGGCGGCCAAGCAAACCAGGAAGGCGAGAAGAAGAGAAAGAGGCACAGGCCCCCCCGACTATTTAACCTTGAGACTATTTAACCTTATCGCCCCGGAACGGCTTGTGGCATCCGCCGCAGCCTTTCTTGCCCATGGCCCCGAACTGGGCGGCGATGGCGCCCTTGTCGCCGGTCATGGCAACCTTGGACAGCTTCTTGGCCTCGGTCTCCAGGGTTTTTGCCACCGCCCTGAACTTATCGAAATCGAGCCAGATATCGGGCAAGGCGCGGGTCTTCTTGGCGTCGACTTCGGGCCGCCCGGTGTCTTCCGGGAACAGCCCTGGGATTTTCGGGGCGACGACGGCCAGTGCTGCGGCGGCCGTGGCGACATCGGCGGGCGTTCCCTTGCCTTCCTTAACGTAGCCCTTGATGACCTTGAGGTTCTTGAGCACGACGTTCTTCATGACATCGATGCGCTTGTCAATGATCGAAAGATCGGCGGCTGAAACAGGCCCCGGAACCGGCATAAAACCGGCGACAAGGGCGATCAGCGCAAGTCTTTTAATTAAGGTTTTCATCTAAATTCCTCCCAAACGGTTAATTCCCCAAGACCATAAGGCCTCGGTATTATATAAACATCCAACAAGCCAATTTAATCCATTTCCTCACGAAAAATTGAATGCACCCCGGGATAGAGACATGACCAAGATCACCTCGCTTTGCGTTTTTTGCGGCTCCAAAAACGGTGCTGATCCCGCCCACAAAGCGGCGGCGCTCAGGCTCGGCGAGCTGATGGCCGAACGCTGCATCCGGCTGGTCTATGGCGGCGGCAGCATCGGCCTGATGGGGGTGTTGTCGGACGCCGTGCTCGAGGGTGGCGGCGAGGTCATCGGCGTCATCCCGGAGTTTCTTAAAGACCTGGAAGTCGGCAGCGACGACGTCACCGAGCAGATCGTCACCGGCTCCATGCATGAACGCAAGAACCGCATGTTCGAATTGTCGGACGGTTTCGTGGTGCTGCCGGGCGGGCTCGGCACCTTGGATGAGACCCTTGAAATCATCACCTGGAAACAATTGCAGGTTCACGCCAAGCCGGTTGTTATACTGAATTCCGGCGGCTATTGGGCGGCGTTCGAGGCCTTGGTCAAACAAACCATCGACGGCGGCTTCGCCCACGAAGCGGTGGTCGAGCTTTATACCGTCGTCGAGACCGCCGAAGAGGTGTTTGCGGCACTTGAAGCCCAGCCCGACCCGAAAATAGAGGTCCTGACCAGTCATCTGTAGCCCCCTTGCCAAGCTTGGTCCCGGCCCTTAGTTTGCCGGGAAATCAAGCTCTTAACTCTGGAAGATTTAACGCATGCCCAAAATCAAAGTAAAAAACCCCATCGTCGAGCTCGACGGCGACGAAATGACGCGCATTATCTGGGCCTTTATCAAAGACAAGCTGATTCTGCCGTATCTCGATGTGGATTTGAAATATTACGACCTGTCGGTGCAGAAACGCGACGAAACCAACGACCAGATCACCATCGATTCCGCCAATGCCATAAAAGAACACGGCGTCGGCGTTAAATGCGCGACCATTACGCCGGACGAAGGCCGGGTCGAAGAATTCGGGCTCAAGGAAATGTGGCGCTCGCCCAACGGCACCATCCGCAATATTTTGGGCGGCACCATTTTCCGCCAGCCGATCATCTGCAAGAACGTGCCGCGCCT
>JABMOY010000043.1 GCA_013203955.1 Rhodospirillales bacterium
CAAATTCAGCCCTTGCTCGGCTTGCTGGAAGGCGCAGCGCAAAATAAGATCTTCGATATCGTCGGGGTTGACGCCGGTCTTTCCGATCAGACCCTTAACGATCTCGGCCGCCATTTCATCGGGGCGCACCGACTTCAACTCCCCCTTGGTGGCCAAGGTAAAAGGAGACCGGGCGTATCCGGCGATAACGACATTCTTCATTTTCTTAATCCTTCATAAAAAAAACTTATTCCCCTTGGGCGGAAACAGGCTCGCGCTCGGTTCTGGACGGGGCTGGCTTTTCCTCTGCGATGAGGTCTTTCTTGGAAATTTTGCCGATCAGCGTCTTCGGCAGGGACTCGCGAAATTCGATTTGCCGAGGCATCTGGAACGGCGCCAACTCGTCCTTGAGATATGCCTTGAGTTCGGCTGCCGTAACCCCTTCTCCCTCTTTGAGCGTGACGAAGGCCTTGATGATTTCACCCCGATGCTGGTCCGACACGCCGCAGACGGCGACTTCCTCGACCGCCGGATGAAGATGAATCGCCTCTTCGACCATGCGCGGATAAACGTTGAACCCGCCACTCAGAATCAAGTCCTTGATCCGGTCGACAATAAAAAGATAACCGTCCTCGTCCAGATATCCGATATCGCCGGTGTGCAGAGAGCCGCCCTCAAAAACTTCGATATTTTCCCGAGCCCGGTTGGCATAGCCGGCCATGACCTGGGGACCTTTGATGCAGACCTCTCCCCTTTCGCCGGCGGGCAATACCTTTCCGGGATCTTCCGTTGAAACGATAGTGATCACCGTTCCCGGAAGGGGTAGCCCTACCGAGCCCGCCTTGCCGTCCCCCGTCAACGGGTTGATGGTGACCACGGGACTGGTTTCGCTCAACCCATACCCTTCGACCAGGACGCACCCGGTCGTTTCCTCGAATTGCCGTTGAATTTCCGCCGGCAAAGGCGCGCCGCCGGAAATGCAGAAATTAAGACTGGAAATATCGTATTTGCCGAGATCACGAACGGCATTGAGAGCCGAATACATGGTCGGCACACCGATAAATATCGTCGGCCGCTCGCGGTCGATGGCGTCTAGCACCTCCGTTGTCTTAAAATGCGGCAGAAGAATGAGCTCGGCTCCTATGTGGAGACCGAAATTCATCACCGCCGTCATACCGAAAGCATGGAAAAGCGGCAGCACGCCCAGAATTTTTTCTTGGCCCGGCTTGGCTTCCGAAGCCCACAGCGCGATCTGGGAAGCATTGGCGGAAAGATTGGCGTGGGTAAGGCGCGCGGCCTTGGGGAAACCGGTGGTGCCGCCGGTGAATTGGAGTACCGCGACATCGCCCTCCGGGTCGATGGAAACGGGGTCGGGCTCCCCGTCGTTGTCGATCAATCGGTCAAAGGTAAGGTGGCGGTCATCATCGGGGATGTCGGCAACCTCGCGGCGTTTGAGCAACTTGAACAAGACCTTTTCATGGAAACGGAGAACCCCGCCCATGGAGCAAACAACAACCGTCTCCAGCCGCCCGTTGGTTTCCAGCAGCGGCGCCACCTTGGGGTAAAGCGCCTTCATGTTCAGGGTCACCAGGATGCAAATCCCGGAATCCATTATCTGCTTTTCAATTTCGTTGCCGGTGTAAAGCGGGTTGATGTTGACGACGGTGCCGCCGGCCTTGAGCACAGCGTAAAAACAGATGACCGCGTAGGGGCAATTCGGCAACATCAAGCCGACCTTGATTCCCTTATGCACACCCAACGCCTGGAATCCTTTTGCCGCGCGGTTGACCTGATCGGCAATCTCCCGGTAGGAGAAACGCCGGCCACGGAAGCTGACGCAGGTTTGCTCGCCATAGGCTTTGACCGCTTGGTCAAGAATTTCCGGGAGCGGTCGGGTTTTGATGTCCGCCTGCCAGTCGACGCCCGGCGGATAGGATTTCTCCCAGAGATAAGGCCTTTTGGTTCCTGGTGGCGTGGGCGTTCGCCGACGCCGGAACGGATTGGCGGCGCTTCTGAGGGTACGCATAAATTTTTTGCGAAACGGCATCAGAAAGCTCCTGGTTCCGGCATCTCAACCGGCTTTTCAATGCTTTGTTTCTGTCGGTCCCTGAAAACATTTTCTTTTCCCGACGCAACAAAGTCATCTTTCGATAAAGACATCACGAACGAGGTTACCAACTCTTGGGTTCCGGCAATGTCTTCGTTCAAGATTCCATGGCGGTTGGAGGGTATCATGTGAAGCGACGTATCCTTCGAAGCGACTTCTTCGATAATGGTATAGGCACTTTTCGGATCGATGATTTTATCTTCCGTGCCCTGAATGACGGCAACGGGACAAATGACGTCAGCCAGGCGCTTGGTCATTTTATCAATCAATAGGCGTAATTCATACAGTCCCCGAACGGGAATATGCCGGTAGTTGATGTTCGGATGTTCCGATTCATTAGGCCGGAAAGGGATGATGCCCTCCAACGAAGATGCCCATTCCGCTAGCTTGTTGATGCCGTGGAGGACGGAAACGAATCTCAGATTTTTGTTGCGAAACTTGACCGGAACGGAAACCGCCGCCACACCGGCCAGTTTTTCCGGTTTCTCGGCGGCCAGCATTAAGGCCAGCGCGCCGCCGGTCGAGAACCCGATCAGGCATACCTTGCCGGAAAAAGCGGAAATAATCTCGTAACCGCGCCTGACGGAATCGAGCCAATCCTGCCAACTTCGATCACGCAAGTCCCAGGGGGAAGTCCCGTGGCCACAGAGCCGGACGCCTATGACCGGGTAACCGAGTGCGGCCAAAGAC
>JABMOY010000044.1 GCA_013203955.1 Rhodospirillales bacterium
AATTCCGCGCGGTCGGGTTAAAAAAGGTGAAATTGTTAAGGCTGTCGTCGTTCGCACGGCCAAGGACATTCGCCGTTCCGATGGATCGACCATCCGCTTCGATTCAAACGCTGCGGTCCTTATCAACCCGCAGGGTGAGCCTATTGGAACCCGGATTTTCGGCCCCGTAACGCGTGAACTGCGCGCCAAGAAGTACATGAAAATTATTTCCCTGGCCCCCGAGGTGTTGTGATGGCTTCAAAAATGAAAATCAAAAAGGGTGACAGGGTCTTCGTGACCACCGGTAAGGATAAGGGAAAAACCGGAGATGTCCTGAAGGTATACCGGAAAAGTGACCGCGTCCTGGTGCAGGGCGCCAATATGATGAAGCGCCACACGCGCCCGACCCAAACGGCGGCCGGCGGAATCGTTGAAATGGAAGCATCCATCCACGTTTCCAATGTGGCGCATATCGACCCCAAGGATGACAAGCCAACGCGTGTTGGTTTTAAAGTCCTTGAGGGCGGAAACAAAGTACGCTTTGCCAAACGATCTGGCGAAGTCATAGACACGTAGAACGGATTTATTGAGTATGACCCGCTTGAACGAATTTTACCAAAGCACCATAAAGCCGTCCTTGATCAAGGAATTCGGCTACAAAAACCATATGGAAGCGCCCAAGCTTGATAAAATTGTTATCAACATGGGCGTTGGCGAAGGCGCACTTGATAAAAAGAAGGTAGCCGCTGCGGCCGAAGAATTGACCCTAATTGCGGGCCAGAAAGCCGTTATCACCAAAGCCAAAAAATCTATTGCTGCGTTTAAATTGCGCGACGGCATGACCGTCGGTTGCAAGGTGACGCTTCGCCGTGAGCGGATGTTCGAATTTCTTGACCGGCTTGTTACCATTGCGCTGCCCCGGGTTCGAGATTTTCGCGGGTTATCGCCGCGCAGTTTCGACGGCAACGGAAATTATTCTCTTGGTTTGAAAGAGCAAATCGTTTTCCCCGAAATTGATTACGACAAAGTCGATCAGGTTCGGGGCATGGACGTTGTCATCTGCACCACCGCCAAGTCCGATGATGAGGCCCGGGCCTTGCTGAAAGGGTTCGATTTTCCATTCAGTGGCAGGGATCCGGAAAAAGAAAAAGAAGAAGAGGCTGCCCGCAAAGCCTCCTTGGAAGAGGAAAAACTTGCCGCCAAGGAAGCCTTGAAGGAAGAAATCGGCGATCAAGAAGACACGCCCCAAGATGCCGCTCCCGAAGCTGAAGGGGGTGCGGATGATCAACCTACCGATGCGCCGAAAGAGGCCGCATCCGGGGATGAAAAATCAAACGGAGAAGATAATAATGGCTAAAACGAGCGCCATCGAAAGAAACAAAAAGCGTGAACGCCTGGCAAAAAAATATGCTGCCAAGCGGGCCGCGCTGAAAGTCCTGACGAAAGACGAAAATCTTTCTCCTGAAGATCGCTTTAATGCGCATATCAAGCTTGCCCAACTGCCCCGTAATTCTGCCCCCGTACGCCAACGTCTTCGTTGCGAACTGTCGGGGCGGTCGAGAGGTAATTATCGCAAGTTTAAACTCAGCCGTATCGCATTGCGCGAATTGGCGTCTGCCGGGCAGATTCCCGGCATGGTCAAATCCAGTTGGTAAGGAGAAGCGGCGTATGACAATGACCGATCCACTGGGTGATATGCTGACCCGTATTCGTAACGGACAGCAGGCCCAGAAAGAAACCATTCTATCGCCGGCTTCAAAGCTGCGGGCGAACGTGCTTGATGTGCTGAAACGCGAAGGGTTCATTCGTGGTTTTTCCGAGCGCGAAGTTCGCCCCGGAATTGCCGAGATCGAAATTGAATTAAAATATCACGAAGGCAACCCCGTGATTAAGGAAATCAGCCGAGTGTCGACACCGGGGCAGCGTGTTTATTCTGGAATTAAAGACCTTCCTCGTGTTTATGACGGGCTGGGTATTTCCATTTTATCGACGCCCCGAGGTGTACTTTCTGATTCCGAGGCCAGGGACCAGAACGTCGGTGGCGAAGTCTTGTGCCAAGTTTTTTAAGAATTCAATCCGGAAAATCGGAAGTGTATTATGTCGCGTATCGGTAAAAATCCAGTTGAAGTTCCTGACGGCGTTAGTGTTGAAATCGCCGGACAGAGCGTAACGGCCAAGGGC
>JABMOY010000045.1 GCA_013203955.1 Rhodospirillales bacterium
ACGCATCGTCAACATCACGTCGAGCGCGGTGAAAGCGCCGATCGATATTCTGGGGCTGTCCAACGGCGCGCGTTCGGGCCTCACCGGGTTCGTCGCCGGCATCGCCAGGAAGACGGTTATTGCCAACGTCACCATCAACAACATCCTGCCCGGCCCGTTTGATACCGAGCGTCTGCATTCCAACATCCGGGTGAAGGCCGAAGAAGCCGGCATCACGGCGGAAGAAATGGCCAAAAAGCGCGCCGCCACCAACCCGTCCGGCCGCTTCGGCGACCCCCACGAATTCGGCGAGTTGTGCGCCTTCGTCTGTTCCGCCCAGGCCGGTTACATCACCGGGCAGAATTTGCTGATCGACGGCGGCGGTTATCCGGGGACTTTTTAAGGTGAGTTTTCAACCACGAAGACACGAAGAAAAAAGATGGGATAATTTCTTTTCGCGTCTTTGTGCCTTCGTGGTTAATCTTCTTTTCGCGCCGCTTGTTCCAACAACCCCGCCGTATACACAAGCGCATCCAGGCGCGTGTCGAAGGTGTGATCGGCGGGGATGACCTTGGTGACGCCGAGGCGGTTTAACGTTTCCTTCACCCGCGCCTGCAGCCCGATCAGAATAACCTGCAACCCCTGTTCGGCGGCGTTGATCATGATGTTTTCGATGGCCATCGAGGCGCTGGTGTCGATAAAGGTGACATCGGTGAGATCGAGGATCAGCACCTTGAAATCGGTGCTGACGGCGATCTGTTTGACCATGCCCTTGGCGGCGCCGAAATTCATCGGCCCGGAAATGTGGTAAATCATGATGTCGTCGGCGTGCCGGTCGAGGATTTCCTGTTCGGCGGCGTCATACGGCAGCCCGTCCGACCCGGAGCGCACGTTTTCCAGTTGCAAATCCGACATGCGCTTCACAAAAAGCAGACTGGCGGCGACGATGCCGACGCTGACGGCGACGATCAGATCGACGAACACGGTCAGGCCCAGAACCACCAGCATAATGATGACCCCGGCGCGCGGCGCGCCATGCATTCGTTTCAAGTATCCCCAATCAATAATATCGATGCCGACTTTTATGAGGATGCCCGCCAGCACCGCATAAGGAATGTGAGCCGCTAAGGGGCCTAAACCCATAACGATGGCCAACAGCACCAACGCATGAACAACGCCCGAAATCGGCGTCTTGCCACCGGCGCGCACGTTGACGACGGTGCGCATGGTGGCGCCGGCGCCGGGGATGGCGCCGAACAGCCCGGCCAGCATGTTGCCGATGCCCTGGCCGAATAGTTCTCTGTCGGATTCGTGATGGGTGCGGGTGATGCCGTCGGCGACCAGCGACGTCAGCAGGCTGTCGATGGACCCCAACAACGCCAACACCAGGGCCGAACCGACCATGTCGGTGAGCACCACCCAATCGAGGGCCGGCATTTGTAGTTTGGGAAAACCCGTCGGTATTTCGCCGAGCACAGGTGCGCCGGAAAAAAACATCCAAACGGCGACGGTCCCAACAATCAGCGCGATCAACGGCGTCGGCACCAGGCGTTGAATTTTTTTCGGCGTCAGGTAAACAATGGCCAGCGTCATTCCGGCAATCCCAACTGCATGCCAATTGGCGATGGCGATATCGCCGGGCAAGGCCATCAAGCTGGCGACGACGCCGGCGCCGGGGTGGGACTGGCCCAACATCGGCGCCAGTTGCAGGGCGATGATGATGCAGCCGATGCCGCTCATGAAACCGGAAATCACCGGAAACGGCACAAGGTTGATATAGCGGCCGAGGCGCAACATGCCGAACATGACCTGAAACGCGCCGCCCATAATAACGACGGTGAAGGCGAGCGCCGGTTGGTCGATATAATTAGCGATGATGACCGCCATGACCACCGTCATCGGCCCGGTGGGGCCGGAAATCTGGCTCGGCGTGCCGCCGAAAAGGGCAGCGAAGAATCCAAGGATGATGGCGCCGTAAAGTCCGGCCATGGGCCCGGCGCCCGACGCCACCCCGAAAGCCAGCGCCAACGGCAAGGCGACGACGGCGGCGGTCAGCCCGCCAAAGATATCGCCCCGGATGTTATCGAAAGTCAGGCCGTGAACGATTTTCATTTTTCCGTGTCCGCTAATCTAATATTCCGTGCCGCACGGAACTAGTTCTAGCTTTGCCGCTCGAAAGTCTCGGTGTCAGGGTTCCAGACCTCAAGGGCTCCATCGAAGATGTTAAGATACCAGCCATGTAGGCTCAAATCACCGGCGGTCACCGCGTCCAGAACGAACGGGAAGGTGGCCAAGTTATCGAGAGAAAGCAGCACCGCTTGACGTTCCGAGGCGCTTTGCAAGGCGTCACCATCAAGCCCCGGATCAGCCGCCAAGGCGCGCTCGTGTGCCTCGCGCAGTAGGTCAGTCCAGGCGGCAATAAACGTACCTCCGGCCTTGCCGCCCTCATGCTTGCGGATCATCGCCTCGACTCCGCCGCAGTGGGCATGGCCGATGATGATAATATGCTCGACCTTCAAAGCCTTAACGGCGAATTCCAGCGCCGCGCTGGTGCCGTGGTAGCGTCCGTCTTCCTCATAGGGCGGCACCAAGGCAGCGACATTGCGTATGGAGAAGATGTCACCGGGCTCGGTTTGCAGGACGATCGCCGGATCAACGCGCGAATCCGAACAGGCCACCACCGCGAAACGCGGGTTCTGACCGTGGCGAAGCAGGTTTTGGTAGAGGCCCGGAGCCTTCTCGTAATACATTTCGCGGAATTTTCGAAAGCCGTTCAGAAGGGTTTCTGTTCCGC
This sequence comes from Rhodospirillales bacterium, assembly GCA_013203955.1. Classification (GTDB taxonomy): domain Bacteria; phylum Pseudomonadota; class Alphaproteobacteria; order Rhodospirillales; family Casp-alpha2; genus Casp-alpha2. The sequence goes on from JABMOY010000045.1 coordinate 2,774, forward strand.
TCATTTCATATTTTCCGTTATTCCGCCTGGAAAGGCGAGGCTTGAAAAGCCAGCAGCGCCTCGGCGCGCTCATTCAACGCCGCCATCACCGGGAAGTCGTCTTTAGAAAAAAATTCGGGGTGCTTGTTGAAAAGATACGTGGTGCCTGTCGCCGCGGTAACGTCTGCCTGGGTCATGTTTTCGCCCTTAAACCAAGGGTCGGGCTTCAATTCTTCCAGCCATTCAAGCGCCTGGGTGATTTGGCTTTTGATTCTGGCCGACACCCTCGGAGACCTGGCGTCGTCCTTGCGGTATTTTTTTTCAAAGTTCAAGGCGACGCTTTTTTCACCCAGCCCCTTGGCGATGGCGGAAATTTTCAGGACTTCGCGCCGTGCCGCGCCACCCGCGGGGGTCAGCGATTTTTCCGGGCCGGCGGTTTCATCCAGGTAATCGAGGATGATCTGGCTTTCGATCAGCACCTCGCCATCATCCAGGATCAGCGCCGGCACCTGGATCAGCGGGTTGATTTTCTTTAATTCCTCGGCGTCCCTGACGACCGACAGGGTGCTGCGCTCGAACGGCATGGCGTAATGGTTCATGGTCACCGCGACGCGGCGCACGAAAGGCGAATCCAACCAGCCGACGAGTATCATTCGACCCTGTCCGGGTTTATGAGTTTCAGTTTCTTGCCGCCGATGGCGATGGAGATTTGGCCTGACCGCAGCTTCAAGGCATCCTCGCCGAAGACTTCCCGCCGCCAGCCCTTGAGCGCCTTGACGTCGGCGTCCTCGCCGAAGGCGGCCAGAAGCTCGATGTCGGCGGACGATGCCAAAAGCTTGGAGGCGACGTCGGAATCTTCGGATTTCATCTTTAACAAAACCTTCAACAAATCCGTCACCGGGCCTAATCCCTTGGGCAGCCTTGCCTTGTCTTTGGGCTGTGGGCAGTCCTTGTCGGGGACGGCGATGCCTTTTTTCACGGCGTCGAGGATCTGGGAACCGTAAGACCCGTTGACCAGTTTCGTCCCGAGCCCGCGGGTGCGGGCCAATTGATCGGAATCTTTCGGCGTGTGGTGGGCGATTTCGGCTAGCGCTTCGTCGCGCAAGATGCGGTTGCGCGGCAGGTCGCGGCGCTGGGCTTCGATCTCGCGCCACGCCGCCAATTCACGAAGAACCGCCAACATGCGCGGCCCGGTCGAGCGCGCCTTGATGCGGCGGAAGGCGGCATCGGGGTTGCCGCTATAAGTGTCTGGGCTTTCCAGCACCGCCATTTCTTCCCCAAGCCAGGCTTCGCGGCCGTTGTTGTGGAGTTTTTTGGCAAGCTTTTCGTAGGCCGGGCGCAAGTGGGTGACGTCGCCCAAGGCGTAATCGATCTGGCGGTCGCTCAACGGGCGCAGTGTCCAGTCGGTGAAGCGCGACCCCTTGTCGACCTTTTCATCGGTCAGCTTGGTGATCAGGGTTTCGTAGCCCACCGAGTCGCCGAAACCACAGACCATGGCCGCGACCTGGGTGTCGAACACCGGTTTCGGCAATTTTCCGGCCAGATGGTAAAAAATTTCCAGGTCCTGGCGGGCGGCGTGAAAGACCTTGAGTATCCTTTCGTCGGCCATCAGGTCGAACAGCGGCCCAAGGTCGATATCGGGGGCCAGGGCGTCGATGCATTTGGCCTCGTCCGGGCTCGCCACCTGGACCAGGCACAAAATCGGCCAATACGTCTTCTCGCGCATAAATTCTGTATCGACGGTGAGGTATTCGGCGGTGCGGATACGGTCGCAGAAATCGGCCAGCGCCTGGGTGTCTGAAATCATCGGCATGGCACGCTTTCTACACGGTCACAGGGTTTCGGGAAAGGGCCAATCGCCTCTGGGATTCACGGTGGGGCTGGCCGGAAACCCTTATGGATGGTACAAACGACCATATTAGAAGCTGATAATTAATAGAGGGAGGCCCGCCCGTGTTCCGTATTCTCGCACTTTGTATTTCCCTGGGTTTCTGCCTGGTTGTTCTGCCCCCTCAGGCTTCCGCCGAAGAAGTCAAAATCAAGCACAAGGGCCTGGCCCTGAATGCCGATCTGACGCTGGCGCCGGGCAAAAAGCTCAGCGACGGCGTCGTGCTGATGACCCACGGCGATATGGCTCACAAGGGCATGGAAATCATGGTCTTGCTCAGGGATAAGCTGGCGGAAAAGGGGCTGAGTACGCTTTCCATCAACCTCAGCTTGGCCGAAGACGACCGCCACGGCATGAAGGATTGCGCCGGGCCGCAACGCCACATCGATTCCAATGCGATGGTTGAAATCGCCCAATGGGTTGCCTGGTTGAAGGGCAAAGGCGCGGGGCCGATCACCGTCTTGGGGCATTCGCGAGGCGCTAACCAGACGTCCCGCTATGTTGCGGCCGGGGCAGACCCCCTGGTTAAAAACGCGGTTTTGGTGGCGCCGGCTATTTGGGATCCTGGAAAGCCTGTCCGCCGTTTTAAGCAACGCTTTAAAAAGGATTTGGGGCCGGTAATGGATAAGGCCAAGGCGCTTGTACAAGCCGGCAAGGGCGGTGCCTTGATGAAGGGGGTGGATTTTGCTTTTTGCCCCAACTCGACGGCAGCCGCTGCCACCTTCGCCGATTATTATGGGGCAAACCCCGACTTCGACACACCATCGGTAATCGCTCGCATCAAGATGCCGGTGTTAATCGTCACCGGAAGCGCCGATCGGGTTAACCCCGGTATGCCTGAAAAAATGAAGGGCCGAACCGGGGCCAACGTCACCTTGGTCGAGGTTGACGGCGCCGGGCATTTCTTCCGCGATCTTTTCGGCGAGGATTTGGCCGACGCGGTGGCGGAATTTATCGCCAAGGGCGCCGGAAGCTAGGGCGGTTTCCGACCAAAAGGAATCGGTGTTCAAAAG
>JABMOY010000046.1 GCA_013203955.1 Rhodospirillales bacterium
AAGGCGGTCGTACCGTCGGCGCCGGCGGCGTCGCCAAGGTTATAGAAATAAGGTTATCCGGCCGGACCATGTTGGGCCGGCGGTTTTTTTGGGAATAGGTAATGGATCAGCAAAGCATCCGAATTCGTCTGAAAGCGTTTGATCACAGAGTGCTTGATCAGTCGGCTAAAGAAATCGTCAACACTGCCCGGAGGACTGGCGCGGATGTTCGCGGGCCTATACCCCTGCCGACCCGGATTGAGAAGTTTACCGTTCTACGTTCGCCCCATATTGATAAGAAATCGCGGGAACAATTTGAAATTAGGACCCACAAGCGGGTGTTGGACATTGTGGAACCAACCCAGCAAACCGTGGATGCGCTGATGAAACTCGACCTGGCTGCCGGTGTCGATGTTGAAATCAAGCTCTAACGGGTTCGAGAACAGGTTTTAAGGATCGCTAAGTTATGCGCACTGGATTAATTGCCAAAAAACTCGGGATGTCCCGTGTGTTTCAAAGCACCGGCGGGCATGTGCCCGTAACCGTGCTCGAGGTCGGTGATTGCCAGGTTGTGGCCCAAAAAACCCAAGAGCGTGACGGCTACAACGCCCTACAATTAGGCTTGGGTAAGGCCAAGGTCAAAAACGTGAGCAAAGCCATGCGCGCCCACTACGCCAAAGCCAAAGTAGAACCGAAACAAAAACTTACCGAATTCAGGGTATCCGAAGATGGCTTGGTAGAAATCGGCACTGAAATTTCCGCTTCCCATTTTGTGACCGGGCAATATGTCGATGTAACCGGGACATCCATCGGTAAAGGCTTTGCGGGCGGCATGAAACGGCACGGGTTCTCGGGGCTTCGCGCCAGCCACGGTGTATCAATCAGCCACCGTTCGCTCGGCTCTACCGGCCACTGTCAAGATCCGGGAAAGGTCTTCAAAGGCAAGAAAATGGCCGGTCAAATGGGTAACGTTCGGGTAACCACCCAAAACCTCAAGGTCATTAGCACCGATGCTGAACGTGGCTTAGTCCTTGTTAAAGGTGCGGTTCCGGGCCCAAAAGGTGGTTACGTCCGTATTATTGATGCGGTTAAAAGGAAATTGCCCGAAAACTCACCTTTCCCCTGCTTGGTTAAGGGACAAGAAGCGCCTGCCCCGGTAGACGAGCTTGAAACCGAAACGATTGAAGAAGAAGGTGTTGAAAAAGCTCCCAAGAAAAAAGCCTCCGAGGACGCACCCAAGGAAGAATCAGCTGATACTCCGACAGACGATAAGGGTGAAGAAAAAGACGGGGACAATAAGGAATAAGCTATGCAGTGCGATGTCATAACCCTTGCCAATAAAAAAACCGGTACCATCGAACTTGATGATTCCGTTTTCGGCACCGAAGTCCGAAGCGATATTTTGGCCCGTGCCGTAAATTGGCAATTGGCTAAACGCCGTGCCGGTACGGCTAAAACTAAGGAGCGGGGCGAGGTTAAGGCTAGAAAAGGGAAACCTTTCAACCAAAAGGGAGGCGGACGGGCCCGTCAGGGAACGACCGTAGCGCCGCAAATGCGTGGCGGGGGTGTGGCTTTTGGCCCCAGAGTCCGTTCCTTCGCCCACAAATTGCCGAAAAAGGTTCGGGCATTGGCACTCAAATCCGCTCTTAGCGCCAAAATGGCAGAAGGTAAGTTGGTGATTTTGGATGAAGCCAAGATGAAGAAAGCCAAGACTTCCGAATTGTCCAAGCAATTGACGAAATTGAATTGGGGCCGGGCGTTGGTTATTGATGGCGCCGAAGTGGATGTAAATTTCCTCCGTGCCGCTGGTAACATTATCGGACTGGATGTGCTTCCTTCTGGTGGGGCCAACGTTTACGACATCATGCACCGCGACACTCTTGTTTTAACAAGGGATGGGGTCGAGAAACTGATGGAACGGCTGAAATGAAAAAATACAGTAGCCGTAATGTTAAGCCGAGCAAGGAGCGGATGTTTGAATTGGTCCGTGGGCCGGTCGTGACGGAAAAAGCGACGCTTATTTCCGAATACAACCAGATCACCTTCAAGGTGCCCTTGGATGCTAACAAGTTCGAGATCAAGGCTGCTATTGAAGAGCTATTCAAGGTCAAGGTTTCGGCCGTTAATACTCTTCGCAAGAGGGGAAAAATCAAACATTTCAAGGGCAACATCGGCAAGCAGAATAATACCAAAAAGGCCGTTGTTACTCTGGCCGAAGGTCAATCCATCGACTTCATGGCCGGGGTTTAACGGGAAGTAAAAGACAATGGCATTGAAAAAATTCAATCCGAGTACGCCGGGCCGCCGAGGACTTGTTCTTGTTGATAAGTCCGGTCTGTGGAAAGGCAAGCCGGAAAGGTCATTAACCGAAGGGCTCCGTGGAAAAGGCGGGCGCAATAACAATGGCCGTATTACTGCCCGAAGGCGGGGCGGCGGGCATAAACGGCGTTATCGGGTGATTGATTTCAAGCGTCTGAGATACGATGTAGAAGCGACCGTCGAAAGGTTGGAATACGATCCCAACCGGACCGCTTTCATCGCACTTATTAGATATACCGATGGCGAGCTCAGCTACATTTTGGCGCCGCAAAGGGTTCGGGTCGGGGACAAGGTCGTTTCGGGTGGCGCTGTGGACATCAAGCCTGGAAATGCCATGCCCATGCAAAGCATTCCCGTCGGCACCATTATCCACAACATTGAAATGAAAATGGGTAAGGGGGGGCAAATTGCCCGGTCCGCCGGCACCTATGCCCAAATCATCGGTAAAGATCAGGGTTATGCCCAGTTGCGCTTGAATTCCGGAGAGCTTCGAATGGTTCGCGCCGAATGCATGGCGACTGTCGGTGCTGTATCCAACCCTGACCAGCAAAACATCAAGCTCGGCAAGGCCGGGCGAAAGCGCTGGCTCGGCAAAAGGCCTTCCGTTCGTGGTGTCGCCATGAACCCCATCGATCATCCCCATGGTGGCGGCGAAGGCCGTACGAGCGGCGGTCGCCATCCGGTGACCCCTTGGGGAAAGCCCACTAAGGGCAAGCGTACTCGTTCTAACAAAAAGACGGACAGCCTGATTATGCGCCGCCGTCACGCGAAGAAATAGGAGACCCCCAAGTTGCCTCGCTCCATCTGGAAAGGACCCTTTGTTGACGGTTTTCTGCTTAAGAAAGCAGAAGAATCCCGTGCGTCTGGACGCAACAATGTCATTAAGACTTGGTCCCGTCGATCGACGGTATTGCCGCAATTCGTCGGCTTGACGTTTGGGGTTTATAACGGCCACAAATTTATTCCCGTGATGGTCACAGAAGACATGATCGGTCACAAGTTGGGCGAGTTTTCGCCCACCCGCTCGTATTACGGCCATACAGCGGACAAGAAAGCGAAGAGGGAGTAAGCTATGGGCAAGAAATCATTCGGCCGTAGCATCTCCGACAATGAAGCAATGGCCTATTCAAAACATTTACGGACCAGCCCGCAAAAGCTGAATCTGGTGGCTGAGACAATTCGCGGAAAGAATTGCGAGCAGGCCTTGGCGGAATTGGAATTTTCCAAAAGGCGCATTTCAGGCGAGGTCAAGAAGTTGTTGCAGAGCGCCATTGCCAACGCGGAAAACAACCATCAATTGGACGTTGACCGGCTTTTTGTCGCCGAAGCCAGCGTCGGTAAAACCATGGTTTTGAAACGTTGGCGCGCTCGCGCTCGGGGCCGTGTCGGTCGCATCCTGAAACCATTTAGCAACTTGCGGGTAATTGTCCGCGAGCGCGAGGAGAAATCTTAATGGGCCAAAAAGTAAATCCAATCGGCTTGCGGCTGGGCATTAACCGGACCTGGGATTCCCGTTGGTATGCCGATGGAAATTATGCCGACCTGCTGCACGAAGATTTGAAGATTCGGGAATACCTTCTGAAGAATCTCTCTCAGGCCGGTGTTTCCAAAATCATTATCGAAAGGCCCGCGAAAAAAGCCCACGTAACCATCCATACGGCCCGCCCTGGTGTGGTTATCGGAAAAAAGGGCGCCGATATAGAAAAATTGCGCAAGGAAATTTCCCTAATGACGGGCGCCGAAGCCCGCCTGAATATCGTCGAAATTCGTAAGCCTGAAATTGAGGCCCAACTTGTCGCCGAAAATATCGCTCAACAAATGGAGCGCAGAGTATCAATCCGCCGCGCCATGAAGCGTTCCGTACAGGCTGCCATGCGCCTTGGCGCACAAGGCATTCGCATCAATTGCACCGGCCGGTTGGGCGGCGCCGAAATTGCGCGCATGCAATGGTACAGGGAAGGCAGGGTGCCCTTGCATACCTTGCGCGCCAACATCGATTTCGGCGAGTCCACAGCCAGGACGACCTATGGTGCCTGTGGGGTAAAGGTCTGGATTTATAAGGGCGAAATCATGGCTCATGATCCTATGGCCTTGGACAAACAAGCCCAGGAGCAACAGCCCCAGCGCTAAGGCGTTCAAGGCTGGAATCAATTAAGGGAAAGACCGATGCTTAGTCCGAAAAACATGAAATACCGGAAGGCCCATAAGGGTCGCATCCACGGTAAGGCGAAAGGCGGCACCACGCTGAATTTCGGCTCCTACGGTCTTAAGGCGCTTACGCCGGATCGGGTTACGGCTCGTCAAATCGAAGCCGCCCGTCGTGCCATGACCCGCCATATGAAGCGCGCTGGACGAGTGTGGATCCGTATTTTTCCGGACGTTCCGGTTACCCAGAAGCCCGCCGAGGTCAGACAGGGCAAGGGCAAGGGATCGGTAGAATTTTGGGCGTGCCGGGTTAAGCCGGGCCGTATCATGTTCGAAGTCGATGGTGTAACTGCCGAAGTTGCCAAACGGGCCTTCGAGTTGGCGGCGGCTAAATTGCCCATAAAAACCAAGTTTGTAACACGCCTTGGGGAAGAAGGTTAAGACGATGAAAGCCGAAGACGTACGCACAAAAAGCGAAGATGAACTGAAAGAGCAGTTGCTGGATCTCCGCAAGGAATCCTTAAACCTGCGCTTTCAAGCAATCAGCGGGCAGCTTGAAAACACCGCCCGGGTCCGCGACGTGCGCCGCAATATCGGCCGGATCAAAACGATTTTAAATGAACGCCGCCGCGCTGCGGTTCTGGCGTCTTAAAGGGAACGAAGAATATGCCGAGACGGGTCATGCAAGGTATCGTGGTAAGCGACAAGATGGACAAGACCATAACAGTGAAGGTCGAACGGCGGGTTATGCATCCGCTGTATAAGAAGTTCATCCGTCGCTCCAAGAAATATGCCGCCCATGACGAAAACAACGCTTTCAAAACCGGAGACGTGGTCAGCATTCGTGAATGCCCCCCGATTTCAAAACGCAAGCGTTGGGAAGTTCTTACGGATGGCGCTTAGGCGCTTCCCGGTGAACGCATAAGGACGAAAGACGATGATTCAAGTCGAAACAAATCTTGAAGTGGCCGATAACTCTGGCGCCCGGCGCGTTCAGTGTATCAAGGTCTTAGGCGGCTCCAAGCGCAAATACGCTTCCGTAGGCGATGTTATTGTTGTCACTATTAAGGAGGCTATTCCTCGTGGTCGAGTCAAGAAGGGCGAAATTTTAAAAGCCGTTGTCGTCAGAACGGCCAAGGATATTCGGCGCACAGACGGATCTGCCATCCGCTTTGATTCAAATGCCGCTGTCCTCATTAACGCCCAGGGCGAGCCGATCGGGACTCGTATTTTTGGCCCGGTCACCCGCGAGCTTCGTGGAAAGAAATACATGAAAATAATTTCCCTTGCGCCTGAGGTGTTGTGATGGCTGTGAAGTTTAAAATCAAGAAAGGCGACCAAGTTCTGGTGACAGCCGGCCGGGACAAGGGGAAAAAGGGTGAAGTATTAAAGGTTCTTACCGCCTCAGACCGAGTCCTGGTTCAGGGAATAAACATGATGAAACGCCATGAACGCCCGACCCAGGGTTCTGCGGGCGGGATTGTTGAGAAAGAGGCAATGATTCATATTTCGAATCTGGCGCATATTGATCCAAAGGACCAAAAGCCGACAAAGGTCGGGTTCAAAGTTCTTGGGGATGGGCGCAAGGTTCGCTTCGCCAAGCGTTCCGGCGAAGTTATAGATAATTAAGTTCGAAATGGATGACTATGACACGCTTAAGTGAGCATTACGAAAGTACAGTTAAATCGGCCATGATCGAGGAATTCGGTTATGAGAACCCCATGCAGGTGCCGAAACTGGAAAAGATCGTCGTTAACATGGGTGTTGGTGAAGGCGCGGATGACAAGAAGAAAGTTATCGCCGCCGCCGGAGAATTGTCCTTGATCACTGGCCAAAAAGCCATAATTACCAAGGCTAAAAAATCCATCGCCGCCTTTAAATTGCGCGACGGCATGACGGTGGGCTGCAAGGTGACTCTCAGGAACGACCGCATGTACGAATTTTTAGATCGCTTGATCACTATTGCCTTGCCCCGCGTTCGGGATTTTCGGGGAGTTTCACCCCGAAGCTTTGATGGCGCGGGAAACTTCGCATTGGGCCTGAAAGAACAAATCGTTTTTCCGGAAGTCGATTATGACAAGGTCGATCAGATTCGTGGAATGGATGTCGTGATTTGCACATCGGCCAAGACCGACGATGAAGCGAGGGCGTTGCTGAAAGGCTTCGATATGCCGTTCACCGGCAAGGATATCGAAAAAGAAAAAGAAGCAGAAGCCGCTCGCCGCGCAGAACAAGAAGCGGAAAAACAAGCCGCCCGTGACGCGATGCAGGAAGTGGAAGCTGCCGACAAAGAAGCGTCCGATAAGGATGACCAGCCCACGGCAGAAGCTTCCCAGGACGTTACGGGGGGGCAGGCCGAGGAAGGCGATAAAGAAGAGGCTCCTAAGGAAGATGCTTCAAAGGGAGAAAGTTCAGATGGCTAAGAAAAGCGCAGTTGAAAGAAATAAGAAGCGGGCCCGGCTGGCCGCAAAATATGCACCCAAAAGGGCGGCCTTAAAGGAACAGGCGAAGGATCAATTGCTTTCCCCGGAAGAACGGTTCAATGCGCGAATTAAACTGGCTCAACTGCCTCGTAATTCCGCTCCTGTGCGCTATCGGTTACGTTGCCTGCTTTCAGGTCGACCGCGCGGGAATTACAGAAAATTCAAGCTTAGTCGCATAGCATTACGCGATTTAGCATCAGCTGGGCAGATTCCCGGCATGGTCAAATCAAGTTGGTAAGGAAAAACGGCCGATGACAATGACCGACCCCTTAGGCGATATGCTGACGCGAATCCGTAATGGACAGCAAGCCAAGAAAACTAAAATTATCTCGCCGGCCTCCAGGCTGCGCGCCAATGTCCTTGAGGTTCTCAAGCGAGAAGGGTTCATTCGTAGCTTTTCCGAGCGCCAAATTCGCCCCGGAATTGCTGAAATCGAGATCGAGCTCAAATATCACGAAGGCGATCCCGTGATTAAGGAAATCAGCCGTGTATCAACACCGGGCCGGCGTGTTTATTCGGGCGTAAAGGACCTGCCACGGGTGTATGACGGTCTTGGCATTTCGATTTTGTCGACACCTCGCGGCGTGCTTTCGGATTCAGAAGCCCGCGATCAAAACGTCGGCGGCGAAGTCCTTTGCCAAGTTTTTTAGTAGCAACGGCGTATAAAACGGAACGAAACAATGTCGCGCATCGGTAAAAATCCTGTAGAGATTCCAGACGGCGTAACCGTCGATATCTCCGGACAGATCGTTACCGCCAAGGGAAAACTTGGCGAATTAAGCGTAACGCTGTCTGATGAAGTCGAGGTTGTCATCGAAGATAAACTTGTCCGGGTTAAGCCCAGGACGGATGAACTTTCGGCCCGCAAACTGTGGGGAACGACAAGGAGCATCCTCAGTAATCTGGTTTCCGGAATTAGTGAAGGTTTTACCCGAAACCTTGAAATCATCGGCGTCGGTTATCGGGCCCAACTACAGGGCAAGGAATTAATCCTGCAACTCGGGTTTAGTCATGAAATTCGATTTCCTGTGCCCGATGGCATCGATATCAAGTGCCCGGACCAGACCCATGTTTCCATCAGTGGCTGCGACAAACAGCTTGTTGGCCAAACGGCCTCTGAAATCAGGGGCTTCAGGCCCCCCGAGCCCTACAAGGGCAAAGGCATTCGTTACGAGGGTGAGTATGTCTTTCGCAAGGAAGGCAAGAAGAAGTAATGGCAAACACCAAACAATTATTTACCAAGCGCCAACAACGGACTCGTGTGCAGCTGCGCAAGAAGTCATTAAACCGGCCGCGTTTAACGATTTTTCGTTCCGGCAAACACATCTATGCGCAGGTTATCGATGACCGCCAGCAGGTAACCCTTGCGGCTGCTTCGACCCTTGAAAAGGACCTTCGCGACAAATTGAAAACCGGTGCTGATAAAAACGCCGCGGGCATCGTCGGAAAAACCATCGCAGAGCGCGCTATGGCCAAAGGAATCAAAGAAGTCGTCTTTGATCGTGGCGGGTTTAGATATCATGGTCGGGTCAAGGCACTTGCCGATGCGGCCCGCGAAGTCGGTTTAAGTTTTTAGGAATTTTATGATGGCTGAAACAAGATCCCCTTCAAATCAAGGCCGTGGCGGTAATTCCCGCGGGCGGGGCCGAGAGCAATCCAGGGATGATGGCGATGACCTTCTTGATAAACTGGTCCACATCAATCGTGTGGCTAAAGTTGTCAAAGGCGGGCGTCGGTTTTCCTTTGGCGCCCTGGTCGTTGCCGGTGATGGACGTGGCCGGGTAGGGTTTGGCACCGGCAAGGCAAGGGAAGTCCCCGAGGCCATTCGCAAGGCCACGGACCAAGCGAAAAAGGAAATGATCCAAATTCCGCTCCGCGAGGGCCGCACCCTGCACCACGATGTTAAGGGCCGTTATGGCGCCGGGAAAGTCGTTTTAAGATCCGCCCCTCCGGGAACGGGCATCATCGCCGGCGGTCCTATGCGCGCAGTCTTTGAAACCATGGGTGTTCAGGACGTCGTTGCCAAATCCATCGGCAGCTCCAATCCTCACAATATGGTCAAAGCAACTTTTGTGGCTCTTCGTAACTGTGCCTCGCCCAGAAGCGTTGCCTCGCGTCGGGGAAAGAAAGTCGCCGATATCGTTTCCCGCCGGGCCGGAACCGCCGAGGCGGCGGCTAAGGAGTAATTCCATGGCTGAAAATAAAAAAACCGTCAAGGTAACCCAAATCCGCAGCCCGATCGGCCGCCCAGGTGATCAACGGGCAACATTGGTCGGACTGGGTCTGAACAAAATGCACAAGTCCCGTGAGCTGGAAGATACACCGGCGGTAAGAGGAATGATCAACAAGGTCAGCCACCTCGTCCGGGTGGAAAACGACTGATAAATCGGGCTTTTTTTTAAGGGTCCGAACAAGGAAGTGGATAAAATGAGATTAAACGAAATTAGCGACCGGCCAGGCGCGCATCGACCCAAAAAGCGGGTAGGTCGCGGCATTGGGTCGGGCAAGGGCAAGACCGCCGGCACCGGGCACAAGGGCCAGAAATCGAGAAGCGGCGTCTCCCTCTTGGGTTTTGAGGGTGGCCAAATGCCCCTTTACAGGCGGCTGCCGAAACGCGGGTTTAAGAATCCCTTCTCCAAGGATTATGCGGAACTGACCACCGGTAATCTGGAAAAAGCAGTTACGTCCGGAAAAATCGACGCCAAGAAACCCATCACCGAGGAAGCGTTGCTTGCCGGTGGTGTCGTGAAAAAGAACAAGGATGGAGTTCGGCTTCTTGCGAAGGGTGAATTGAAGACTAAATTTACCCTAGAACTAACAGGAGCGACAAAGGGTGCCATCGCCACTGTCGAAAAGGCAGGTGGCAGCATTTCCTTGATCCCCCAGAAACCTAAACCCGAAGGTAAGGGGAAGGCTAGACACAGAAAGTTCAAGGAAGGGGCCGAAAAGGCACCGGTGAAGAAGGCCGAGCCAGAGGCCAAAGAAGAGTCCAAGGACTCTCAACCCACCGAAAATAAAAAAGAAACAAAAGCTGGGGATAACGACGATTCCAGCTCAAGCGAAGATCAGGCTTAAAGAGTTTATATGGCATCCGCAGCCGAACAATTTGCTTCAAATATGAACTTCGGGGCCTTTGGCAAGGCCACCGAGCTCAAAAAACGCATCTGGTTTACCTTGGGCGCGCTGATCATTTACCGATTGGGAACCTACATTCCTCTTCCCGGGATCGACCCGGTGGTTCTGCAGGATATTTTCAAGCAGAACCAAGGCGGTGTTTTAGGCATTTTTGATATGTTCGCGGGCGGTGCGCTTAGCCGAATGACCATTTTCGCCCTGAATATCATGCCCTACATTTCCGCTTCTATTATCATGCAGTTGATGTCGGCCGTTTCTCCGCAATTAGAAGCATTGAAAAAAGAAGGGGAATCCGGGCGCAAGAAAATCAACCAATATACCCGATACGGCACCGTGCTGATTGCCGCCCTCCAAGCGTATGGAATTTCCGCAGGCCTTGAAGGCATGACCTCCAGCTCCGGGGCTGCGGTCACCAATCCGGGCCTGTTCTTCCGGTTTCAGGTTGTGGTGACATTGGTCGGCGGAACCATCTTTTTGATGTGGCTTGGCGAACAAATTACGGCCAGGGGCGTCGGCAACGGTATTTCTTTAATTATTTTCTCCGGGATTGTCGCCAATCTTCCCAACGCCTTGGCCGGCACCCTTGAACTGGGACGTACGGGCGCATTGTCCACGGGCTTTATTATTCTGCTGTTGCTGATGTCTGTCGGCGTTATTTATTTCATTGTGTTTGTCGAACGTGCGCAGCGCCGAATCATCATTCAGTATCCGAAACGCCAGCGTGGCAACAAAATGAGCGGCGGTGAAAGCTCACACCTTCCGCTGAAAATAAATACGGCCGGTGTTATCCCGCCGATTTTCGCCAGCTCTCTTTTGTTAATGCCCATCACGGTAATCAGTTTTTCAGCAGGTTCCGGCCCGGAATGGCTGACAACCGTAGCCGCTTATTTGGGCCGCGGACAGCCGGTTTACCTTATTCTCTATATTTCGATGGTCGTGTTTTTTGCCTTCTTTTATACGGCAGTTGTCTTTAATCCCGCCGATACAGCCGACAATCTTAAAAAATATGGCGGGTTCATTCCCGGCATCCGTCCGGGGAAAAACACTGCGGATTATCTGGATTGGGTATTAACTCGTTTGACCGTTGTTGGCGCCGCCTATCTTTCGGCAATTTGCCTTTTGCCGGAACTCTTAATCTCTAAATACTCCGTGCCCTTCTATTTTGGCGGAACCAGCCTGCTTATTGTTGTCACCGTGACCATGGATACGGTTTCCCAGGTTCAGTCGCATTTGTTGGCGCATCAATACGAAGGCCTAATTAAAAAATCAAAACTAAGAGGGCGTACGTAATGAATTTGATTTTATTAGGACCGCCCGGCGCCGGCAAAGGCACTCAGGCAAAACGCTTGCAGGATGGTTATGGCCTGGTTCAGCTATCCACTGGCGATATGTTGCGCGCCGAGGTGGCTTCAGGCAGCTATCTTGGAAAACAGGCTAAGGAAGTCATGGACTCCGGTGGGTTGGTTTCCGACGAGTTAATCATCAATATGATTTCCGGGCGCATCGACAAAGACGATTGTAAAGCCGGCTTCATTTTGGATGGTTTTCCCCGCACCACGCCGCAAGCGGAAGCCCTAGATTCCATGCTTCAGGATAAGGGTCTGACCATTGATCATGTGATTGAAATGACGGTGGATGATGATGCCATGGTAACCCGGATAACAGGACGTTTTTCCTGCTCAAATTGCGGGGCCGGCTATCATGACGAATTCCAAAAAACCGAAAAAGACGGTGTTTGCGACAAATGCGACGGTACGGAATTCACCCGGCGGGCCGATGATAACGCCGAAACCGTACGCACCAGACTTGAAGCCTATCATGAGCAAACGGCCCCGATTTTGACCTATTACCGCGAAAAAGGGGTCATGGAGAGCGTTGACGGAATGGCGCTTATTGACGACGTTACTGAGCAGTTAAACGCCTTATTGGGATAACCGGAAAAAGGGCTGTAAAGTGCGGATTGAGCGTGTTGACTTGGTGTTATCAAGCCCTATAATCGCGCCTCTTCCGGCACCCTACGGACAAAATATAATTTTTTCCAAAATTTGAGGAGAACTTTCTTTGGCGCGTATTGCTGGCGTAAACATTCCGACCGCTAAACGGGTCGTTGTCGCGCTTACTTACATACATGGGATCGGCCACACATCGGCCCGGAAAATCTGTGATGGAATAGGTATTCCTTCCGAGCGCCGGGTCAATGATCTTACCGATGATGAACTTGGCCGGATCCGTGAAACGATTGACCAGGAATTTCAGGTCGAGGGCGATCTTCGGCGCGAAGTCGCCATGAACATTAAGCGTTTGATGGATCTTGGTTGTTACCGTGGTCTTCGCCACCGGCGTGGATTGCCCGTGCGTGGTCAGCGGACCCATACCAATGCCCGCACCCGGAAAGGTCCGGCGAAGGCTATTGCCGGCAAGAAAAAGGTCCTTAAGGGGTAACAGGTTAGAATTATGGCAAAAGCAGCAACCCAAAAAACACGGAAGCGTGAACGCAAGAACATCGTTTCAGGCGTTGCCCACGTGAACGCAACGTTCAATAACACCATGATCACGATTACCGACGCCCAGGGTAATACGATTGCCTGGTCTTCGGCCGGGGCCCAGGGATTTAAAGGGTCAAGAAAATCCACTCCTTACGCCGCGCAGGTCGCCGGCGAAGATGCCGGAAATAAAGCCATGGAACACGGCATGAAAACCCTTGAAGTGCAAGTCAAAGGCCCAGGATCGGGGCGCGAATCAGCTTTGCGGGCTTTGCAAGCTGTTGGTTTCACCATCACAGCCATCCGTGATGTGACGCCGATACCCCATAATGGTTGCCGGCCAAGGAAACGCCGCCGGGTGTAGAGCATAAAAAATCCTGTTTATGGCAGGATTGGGATGCGAACAATCATCCCCGAAGATCGCTTCTCCCTTCAAAGGGCGGCAAAGAAGTTGAAAAAATTGCTCCGCCGTGGAGCTTAAGATTAATTTTTCAAGCGTGAGGTCACCCAAGTGATTCAAAAGAATTGGCAAGAACTGATTAAACCGACGAAACTCGATGTTCAGCCCGGCGCCGATGCGTCGCGGACGGCGACAATCGTTGCCGAACCGTTAGAGCGAGGATTTGGTCTGACTCTTGGAAACGCCTTAAGGCGGGTGCTTCTTTCTTCGTTGCAGGGCGCGGCTGTGACACAGGTGCAGATCGACGGCGTTCTTCACGAATTTTCGTCTATTCCGGGAGTACGCGAAGACGTTACGGACATCGTCCTTAACATCAAATCCCTGAATATCCGCCTGTCGGCTGAAGGAACGAAGCGAATGACCCTTAAGGCCACAAGCGCCGGCGAAGTGAAGGCAGGCACCATCGAAACGGGTCCTGATATTGAAATTATGAACCCGGATTTGGTGATTTGTCATCTCGACAAGGGCGCCAAGCTCAATATGGAACTTACCGTCGAAAACGGTAAGGGTTACGTTGCGGCGACACAAAACCGGCCCGAGGACAGCCCCATCGGATTGATCCCCGTTGACGCCGTGTTTTCGCCGGTGCGCAAAGTAACCTACAAGGTCGATAACACCCGCGTCGGACAAGTGACCGACCATGACAAACTCAGCCTTGAAGTCACCACCAGCGGCGCCGTTACCCCGGATGATGCTGTTGCCCTGGCCGCCCGTATCCTTCAGGACCAGCTTGACCTGTTCATCAATTTTGATGAACCGAAAACGGCCATGGCCGAGGAAATGAGGGAAGAGTTGCCGTTCAATAAAAACCTATTGCGCAAGGTTGACGAATTGGAACTTTCGGTTCGTTCGGCGAATTGCCTGAAGAACGACAACATCATTTATATCGGCGATTTGGTCCAAAAAAGCGAGACGGACATGCTGCGGACCCCTAATTTTGGGCGTAAGTCACTGAACGAAATAAAAGAGGTTCTCGGCCAAATGGGACTGCATTTGGGAATGGAAATTCCCAACTGGCCGCCCGAGAACATTGAGGATTTGGCGAAGAAGTTGGAAGAACCGTACTAAGCGGGCTATCCGACTCTAAATAAAAGAACAATCACGCGCCGGGTGTAAAATGGCACGCCCGCGCAATCAAGAAGGAGCCTAACCATGCGTCACCGTAACGGTGCCCGTAAATTAAACCGCACCAGCACCCACCGAAAAGCTATGTTTTCTAACATGGCGACGTCTCTGCTTATTCATGAGCAGATTAAAACGACCCTGCCGAAGGCCAAAGAAATCAGGCGCATTGTCGACAAAATGATTACTCTTGGCAAACGCGGGACGATCCACGCCCGCCGCCAGGCCCACTCGTTCCTTCGTGATGACAGCGCCGTGTCAAAATTATTTAGCGCCCTTTCCGAACGTTACAAAGACCGAAGCGGCGGCTACACCCGGGTTCTTAAGGCCGGATACCGGTATGGTGACAGCGCCCCGATGGCGGTAATTGAATTGGTCGACCGGGATGTGGATGCCAAAGGCGCCGAAGACAAAGCCCGCCACGCCCTTGAACAGGAAGCCGAAGGGCCCGTAGAGGAAGCCTAAACTTGCAGGCTCTTTACCGCAGAAAGCACGTAACAAAGGCAGCCGCAATGGCTGCCTTTTGCCTTTTTGCAGCTTTTTTATCTATTCCTTCTTTCCTGTCGGCTCAAGCAACTGCAAAAAAGGCTCCTTCCACAAAATCCGAAGTTCAACTATCTTTCGCGCCGCTGGTCAAAAAGGCGGCGCCAGCCGTAGTCAATATTTATGCCCGCAAGGTTGTCCGCCAACGGGGAAGTCTACCGCTTTTTGATGATCCTTTTTTCCGGCGTTTTTTTGGCGAAAAGTTCGAATTCGGCCAATCTAAGCAGAGGCTCCAAAATTCCCTTGGGTCCGGGGTTATTGTCGCTTCGAAAGGGATTATCGTTACCAATAAGCATGTTATTGAAGGCGCCGATCAAATTAATGTCGTCCTGGCGGACAGGCGTCAATTCGCCGCAAAAATCGTCGTAACCGATGACAAAACAGATTTGGCCATTCTGCGAATTGATGCCAAGGGGGTCGAACTGCCGGTATTGGAATTACGCGATTCCGATGAACTGGAAGTCGGGGATTTGGTCTTGGCCATCGGCAACCCCTTTGGGGTCGGGCAAACAGTCACCAGCGGCATCGTTTCCGCCCTTGCCCGAACCAGCGTTACTTCGTCTGACCTGAATTTTTTCATCCAAACCGACGCCGCCATCAATCCGGGAAATTCAGGTGGAGCATTAATTTCCATGGACGGCAAACTGGTTGGGGTAAATACGGCTATTTTTTCGAAAAGCGGCGGGTCCTTGGGCATCGGGTTTGCCATTCCCACCAATATGGTTCGCGCTGTTATGACCGGCATCACCAACGGCGGGCGGCTGGTAAGGCCCTGGTTGGGGGCGTCGGGGCAAGGTGTATCCCAAGACATCGCAACCTCGCTAGCTATGGAACGGCCCACGGGTGTGTTGATTAACAGGGTTTATGAAACCGGATCCGCGGCCAAGGCCGGGCTCCGGGTCGGGGACGTGATTCTTACCATCAATAAACACGAGGTCGACGATCCGAAAGCGCTAAACTTCCGTATTGCGACCTTGCCTGTTGGGGATACGGCTCAGTTTCGTATTCTCCGCAGGAAGGGTATTGTTACTCTCAATGTAAGGCTTTCTCCTCCTCCTGAAATTCCCCCGCGAAACATTACGGCTCTCGCCGGTGTTCAGCCCCTTTCCGGGGCAAAGGTGGCCAATATGTCTCCTGCGTTAGCAGAAGAGCTTGGGGTTGATAGTTTTGCCAAAGGCGTTGTCCTTATTGAACTTGAACGAGGCTCCGCCGCCAGCCGATTGGGCTTCCGCCCTGGGGATTT
The DNA here is from genome assembly GCA_013203955.1 of Rhodospirillales bacterium. Lineage (GTDB taxonomy): Bacteria > Pseudomonadota > Alphaproteobacteria > Rhodospirillales > Casp-alpha2 > Casp-alpha2. The sequence goes on from JABMOY010000046.1 coordinate 15,913, forward strand.
TATCCGTTCGGTTAATGGCGAACAGATTAAGGCCGTAACCCAACTCCACTCTCTTCTTAATTCGAAACCGGACCGGTGGGATATCAGCATCGACAGGGGCGGAAAGTCACTGAACCTTACGATCAACGGTTGAGCAGAATAATTGTGCATAATGGCGTGGGGGCGGATACTGGGCTAACGTTAAATTTGCGGAGGATCAATGGATGAGCGGCAAGGAAATCATTATTAAAGCGGCCGATGGCGGCGAATTTATGGGGTATTTAGCAACCCCTGAATCCGGCGGTGGCCCCGGTGTTGTGGTGATACAGGAAATTTTCGGTGTCAATGATGTCATGCGTGGAATTACCGACAGTTATGCCGAAGCCGGTTATATGGCTATTTGCCCGGATATTTTTTGGCGCCAGGAACCGGGAATTCAATTGTCCGACCAAACGGAAGAAGAATGGGCCCGGGCATTTGAGCTGTTTAACGGCTTTGACCTGGATAAGGGCGTTCAGGACCTGGATTCTACGGCAGAAACGCTTCGCGAGCTGGATGGTTGTTCCGGAAAGATCGGGTCGGTCGGTTTCTGCTTAGGCGGACGTCTCGCCTACCTTACGGCGACGCGAACCAAAGTCGATGCTGCCGTCAGCTATTACGGCGTGATGCTTGTCGAACACTTGGACGAACCCATAAATGCGCCGCTGGTTCTGCATGTCGCGACCGAAGACGAATTCGTTCCGAAGGAACAGCAAGCCGAAATTCACACCGCCCTCGATGGCAACGACAAAGTTTCGATTTTCGACTACGTCGGTCAGGACCATGCCTTTGCTCGCGCCGGCGGGAAACATTTCGACCAAGGTTCCGCTGACTCCGCCCGGGAACGCACCTTGGCCCATTTCAAGGCCCACCTGGGCTGACGGCGTAAGCTTTAATCTTTTTTAAGAAATCAGGAAACCGGTGAAGACATGAGCACGCTCTTCGAATCCGGCGCTCCGCGCCCCCTTGCTGACAGGCTGCGCCCGGAGAAATTAACGCAAGTCGTCGGTCAGGACCATCTGCTCGCCGGTGAGGGGCCTATTGCCAGGATGATGGCGTCAGGTAACCTGAGTTCGATTATTCTGTGGGGCCCGCCCGGAACGGGCAAGACAACCATTGCCCGCTTGCTTGCGGATTTAACGGATATGCATTTCGAGCGCCTGTCCGCAGTTTTTTCCGGCGTCGCCGATTTGCGCAAGGTTTTCGAGACGGCTAAAAATAAACGCGAAATGGGACAAGGCACCCTTCTTTTTATTGACGAAATTCACCGTTTTAATCGCGCCCAACAGGACGGGTTTCTTCCCTATGTGGAAGATGGGACCGTGATCTTGGTCGGTGCCACGACTGAAAACCCTTCGTTTGAATTGAATGCGGCCCTGCTTTCCCGGGCACAAGTGTTGGTCTTGAACCGTCTTGACGATGGGGCATTGGAGGAATTGCTGGTCCGGGCGGAAAAGAACGAAGACAAAAAGCTTCCCCTTAAAGCCGATGCTCGCGCTGCCTTACGTGCCATGGCCGACGGTGATGGGCGGTATCTGTTGAATATGGCAGAAACCGTTTTTGAGCTCCCCAATAAACCTAAAATCGACACCACCGCTTTGGCCGAAATCGTCCAGCGCAGGGTGCCTCTTTACGACAAATCCCAGGAAGGTCATTACAACCTGATCAGCGCCCTTCACAAATCCCTTCGAGGGTCGGATACGGACGCGGCTCTATATTGGTTGGCGCGGATGTTCGCCGGCGGCGAAGACCCCCGTTACATTGCTCGGCGTTTAACACGGTTTGCTTCCGAAGATATCGGGCTGGCCGATCCCCAGGCCCTTGTTCAGGCCATTGCCACTTGGGAGGCTTTTGAACGTCTGGGCTCACCGGAAGGCGAATTGGCCATCGTGCAATGTGTTATTTATCTGGCGACAGCCCCGAAATCAAACGCCGCTTATAAAGCGGAAAAGAAGGCCGCCAGAGTGGCCATTGAAACGGGTTCATTGGACCCACCCAAACATATTCTTAACGCGCCGACGGGGCTGATGAAGGATCTTGGTTATGGGGTAGGATATGAATACGACCACGACTCGGAGGAAGGATTTTCCGGCCAGAATTATTTTCCCGATGACATGCCCCGAACCACCTTTTACGAACCCCGGGAACGTGGCTTCGAGAGGGAGATTTCCAAGAGACTCGGTTACTGGAATAAACTTCGCCAGGTTAAGGAATGATTGTTGATGATCGTTAGCCTTGCCGAACTTTTAGTTATTAGCCTCGTCGTTGATTGGGCCTTCCGGAAAATGAACATCCCCGGGTTGGTTGGGCTGTTGCTTGTGGGGGTCCTTTTCGGGCCCTATGCGCTGGCCTTGGTAAGCCCGGAACTCTTGAATATTTCAGCCGATTTTCGGCTAATCGCCCTGATCGTCATCCTTCTCAGGGCGGGGCTTGAACTCAGCAAGGATACGTTAAACCGCGTTGGCGGAAGGGTGGTTTTGCTGTCTGCCGTGCCGGCAATTACCGAAGGGGCCGCCATCACCGTTTTGGGGCCCCCATTGTTGGGGATTAGCTATTTGGAATCAGCGATCCTGGGAAGCATTATAGCAGCGGTATCGCCGGCAGTGGTCGTACCGCTGATGATCCGGTTTATGGAAAGGGGCATGGGTGCCGTCAAGGGGATTCCGACGATGATTTTGGCGGCGGCATCCATTGACGACGTTTTCGTTATCGTCATTTACAGTGTTTTGATCGGAATTTATACGGGCAGCACGGCGAACATTGCCTGGCAGCTTGCCGGGATCCCCATTTCGATCGTTCTTGGAATTGCCGTCGGCTTGATTGTCGGGGTTTTCCTGTTCCGGCTTTTTCAACATTTTGATCCTCGCGCCACCAAACGGGTTCTTGTCATCCTGGGTCTTTCCGTCCTGTTGGTGCGTGCCGAACATTTGATGGAGTCTTGGCTCCCCTTTGCTTCGTTGTTGGCGGTTATGGCCGTGGGGTTCATTATTTTGGAAAAAGACGAACATATGGCCCATGAAATTTCGGCGAAACTCGGCAAAATCTGGGTGTTCGCGGAAATCGTCTTGTTCACGATGGTCGGCGCCCAGGTCAATTTGACCGTGGCGCTGGAAGCCGGCTTTGCCGGCGCCGTGGTTATCGCCTTAGGACTAGTGGCTAGAAGCATCGGGACCTATGGGTGTTTGTTGGGAAGTGACCTGACCGTTTCCGAACGAGTGTTCGTGGTGATCTCCTATATTCCGAAGGCAACGGTACAAGCGGCAATCGGTGGGGCGCCCTTAGCCGCTATGGTGCTTTTAGGTATGGACAAGGGCCCGGGCGAGATTATTCTGGCCGTCGCCGTGCTCAGCATTGTCCTAACCGCGCCTCTTGGCGCTTGGGCGATTTCGGTTTCCGGGGAAAGAATACTCACAATCGCGCCCCCAGACGTTCACGACGCCCGCGATGCCGTCCTGGAAAGCGAGGGGAACAAGGAAATTCTTTAAAAAGAATTTTCAGGATCAAGAAGTATGGGCGGCGTAAAAACCTTAAAAGTGAATTCGACTGAATCCGGGATGCGGGTGGACCGCTGGTTTAAGCAGCATTTTCCAGGCTTGGGATATTCACAGTTGCAAAAAATTCTTCGCACCGGTCAGGTCCGGGTTGATGGCGGGCGCGTGAAGGCCGCACAGCGCCTAGAAGAGGGACAGGAAGTTCGCGTTCCACCCTTAGGGCCCATGAGCCCGGAAATATGCCGGCCTAAACCGGTGACCTCCAAGGCCGATGCCCGCGACCTTAAAGCGCGAGTTCTTCACCGGGACAAAGATATCCTGGTTATCAACAAGCCACCTGGTCTGGCGGTCCAAGGTGGCAGTGGGATTCGCAAAAACCTCGATGCCATGTTGGATTCCCTTTGCTTTGATTCTCCCGAACGCCCGCGGCTGGTGCATCGCTTGGACAAGGACACCAGCGGGGTTTTGGTGCTGGCCCGAAATACCGCTAGCGCCAGGAAACTTAACGCAGCCTTTCGCTCAAGAGATGTCCGCAAACTTTATTGGGCCGTGGTCGCCGGAGTGCCGGGCCCGGAGGAAGGGATGATAGATTTGTCCTTGGCCAAAAAAGGTAGCTCCGGAGCCGAGCGGGTCATTCCCGATAATAAAGGTGGCAAGAAAGCCAAAACGTACTTCCGAGTGATCGACCAAGCCGGGCGAAAGGCCGCATGGGTAGCCTTCGAGCCGTTGACCGGGCGCACCCATCAATTGCGGGTTCACGCGATCGCCCTCGATACGCCCATCCTCGGCGATGGTAAATACGGGGGGAGCCAAGCTTTTCTGGAGGGTGAAGATATCGCCAAGCAACTGCATCTTCATGCCAAGGCCATTCGAATTCCCAAAACCGGCGGCGGTTATTTGGAGATTTCGGCACCTCTTCCAGAACACATGCAAAAGACCTTTAGTTCGCTTGGGTTTACTGCCGAAAATGAACGTGAATTATTCATTGATTCTAATGAGTTGAAAGACTCTTGAGGCGCCAATTTCCAAATATCGTTAGTTTTTAGGGATTCTAGATAAAAGCCAAGATTTACTTCACAAATAGGACTTTCGTATTAATATATAGGTATCAGCCGTGGTGGGGGAAATCGGGACAATAAATAATTCCCGGACAATCGGTTGAAATTCTTGAGGGCATACGGGGAATTTTATGGGGCGAGCGCGCAAACGTTTTGCGTGTGATTGCTTGTTTGTTGGGCGTTTGTTTTCGTGGCGGCCTAAAAGGTTTTTCTTGGCAAGGGATGGTATGAGACTTTTACTAATCGAAGACCACCAGAGGTTCGCCAAACACGTCAAAGACGGGTTGGAGAAAGTAGGCTTTACCGTTGATGTCGTCGAAACGGCGAGTGGCGGCGAAGATGCAATCTCTACGGTCCAGTACGACACCATTATCCTCGATTTGGGCCTTCCCGATTCCGATGGCTTAAGCCTGCTCCGTTCGTGGCGCGATAAGGGCGACGAAACGCCTGTCTTGATTCTGACGGCGCGGGACGGCATCGACGACCGGGTGCTGGGTCTGAACAGCGGCGGCGACGATTATTTGCTTAAGCCATTCGCCATGGAAGAATTGATTGCCCGCATTCGGGCGCTGTTGCGCCGGCCCGGCGGGGTTCTGGGGCTTGTCATTACCGCCGGAAACGTTTCGTTCGATACCACCGCCAGAGAAGTCCAAGTTGACGAAAGGACCATCGCCATCCCCCGGCGTGAACTGGGCGTGCTGGAGCAATTGATGCGTCGAAATGGCCGCGTCGTGCCTAAGGACGTCCTGGAAGACAAAATTTACGGTTTCGGCAAGGAAATTTCATCCAATTCTGTCGAAGTCCATGTATCCCGGCTGCGCAAGCGATTGGCCGGCGCCGGCGCCAATATCAGCGTCCACACCCTTCGCGGTGTCGGGTATCTATTGTCCGAAGAAAGCCCGGCGGCGTTTTCCTCGGGCGTTTAATTTTTACATCGATCCTTTAACATTCATGTCAATGTCTCGAACCCTGCGATTGGCTGTCTTTGATTGCGACGGCACCCTCGTCGATTCCCAATCATCAATCATCGAATCGATGGTTGCCGCCTTCGATGCCCACACCCACCCCAAACCGGAAGCCGAAGATATCCGCCGCGTCGTCGGTTTACCCCTTCGCGACGCCATCGGGCGTTTGCTACCCGAAGAAAGTCCTGATGTTCATGGGTTGGTGGAAGACAGCTATATCAATGCTTTTCGAGGTTTGCGTGAAAAGGGCCTGGTTGAAGACCCCCTATATCCGGGTACCCTTGAGATGCTTAATCTTCTGAATGAAGCGGGCTGGATTCTTGGCGTCGCCACCGGAAAAAGTAGCCGCGGCCTTTTAAATACCCTAGAAACCCATGGCCTGACAGGGCATTTTACCACACTGCAAACGGCAGACAGCGGCCCCGGTAAACCGAACCCCGACATGTTAATAAAAGCCATGACCGAGACCGGGGCCGATCCTTCCTCGACAGTGATGATCGGAGACACCACATTCGATATTGAAATGGCCATTCGTGCCAACACCATGGCAATCGGGGTATCGTGGGGCTACCACCCGCAAGAGCACCTACGTTCGGCAGGCGCCCATGCGGTCATTGAGGACTTCGCGGAATTGCCCGGAATGCTTAAAACTCTTGAAGGAACATTGGCATGAAAAACTTAAAGAAAATTATTTCGATTCTTGCCGTTCTCGTCGTGGCTGTTGTGGTCGCTGGGGTGGCCATCATCAAATCCATCGATTTCAACGAATACCGGGGCCTGATCGCGGAACAAGTGAAAGCCGCCACCGGGCGCGATGTAACCATTTCGGGAAACCTCGACCTCGAGCTTTCGATGTCGCCCGCCGTCGCAGTCGAAGGGGTCACTTTCGCCAACGCGTCTTGGGGTAGCCGTCCGGAAATGATCAAGCTGAAACGATTTTCCGCCGAAATTGAACTTTTGCCGCTTTTAACAGGCGATGTCCGCGTTAAAAGACTGGTTCTTGCCGGTCTTGACCTTCTTGTGGAAACAGATGCCAAGGGGCGCGGCAATTGGGAAATGGGTGGAAAAAAAGATGCAGCAAAGTCTGACAAGCCCTCATCAGCAAACCTACCCGTCGTTGAACGGGTCCTGATCCAGGACCTGAAGGTAACTTACCTGGACGGTCGAAGCGGGGAAAAAACTTCTCTCAATCTCGGCAGCCTGAACATTCGCTCCGACGGCCCCAAACAACCCATGAACGTCGACCTTGCCGGTGATTTCAATGGCAAGGCTTTTTCCGTGTCCGGTAAGATGGGTTCTGTGGAAGCCCTGCTCAAGGGCATTTACCGGCTAGACGGGCTGGCGGCGACGATTGACAAAACCAGTTTTAATGGGCGCGTGTCGGTAAAGCTTTCGGGGGTTCCAAGGCCTTTCTTAACAGCCGATTTAACATCACCCTTGATCGATTTAGATTCCTTGTTGCCCAAAGGTGGGAAGGGCGTGGTTAAGAAAAAACGTGTTTTCCCGGCCGACCCGCTGCCACTGGACGGATTAAAGGGCGCGGACGCGCGTATTAATCTTAAAGTAGACCGCTTGTTGGCCGGTGGCATATCCCTAAACGATATAGAGGCCGTTCTTGCCCTGAAGGCTGGGCGGCTCAACCTCAAGCCTTTGAAAGCGGTTGTTGCCGGCGGCCAGATCAACGCTGCACTTGCCGTCGACTCAATCGGGGTGAGCGTCAATTTAACGGCCGACAAGATCGATTACGGCGATCTTCTTGGACAATTAAAAAAGACGGGCATCGCCACCGGTAAATTCGACGCCAATATTGATTTAAAAGGCAAAGGCAAGTCCGTCAGGGCGATCATGGCCGGCCTTAATGGCCGCGCTCGTCTAGTCACCCAAGGCGGCAAGGTCGAAAGCGGCCTGTTGAATGTTCTGTCGGCGGACATCATGTCGGCGCTGCCGTTTGTCGACAGCAAGGGTGACAAAACCATCCGCTGCGGTGTCGTCGATCTCGATATCCGCAAAGGACAAGCCCGGGCCAAGGCCATGATCTTCGAAACCGGGGGGCTGAGCATGATCGGCAAGGGCGGTATTAACTTGGCCGACGAGACCATTAACCTCAAAATCAATCCCCGCGCCAAGAAAGTCAGCCTGTTGAAATTGGCCATGATCCCCGTCAACGTCAGCGGCACACTGGCCAATCCTTCGGCTGCGCCCGATTTGGCCGGAACCGCCGTCGGTGTCGTTACCGGGGCGGTTTCAACGGCCAAGGACATCGCCACCGGCGGCGTATCGGCGATCGGCAACCTCGTCGGGCTCGGCGGCAAAAAGGATTCTGCATCTGCATCGGCGAACCTTGATGATACGGACTATTGCAAGTTGGCGCTCGCCGGGCGTCCCTTGGTTCGCGCCAGGGCTAAAACAAGTGCTCCGCAGCCACCTAAAGAAAAAAGTACCCCCCCGCCCAGCACGACCATGGAAAAAGTCGACGACAAGCTTAACAAGCTCGGCAACGATTTGGGCGGCGCGTTGAAAGGCCTGTTCAGCAAGTAGGGGGGAAAGTGGCCGACGAGAAACCCATCACCATAGCCGCCCGTAGCGTCCACCAAGACCGGGGCGCGATCATCGATCATGCCTGCGAATACGCCACCACTGATCTTTTGTGCTACCGCGTCGAAGATTCCCCGGGCCTTAGGGAACGCCAGCAAACGGTTTGGCAGCCGCTGTTGCAATGGGCGTCCGATAGCCTTGGCGCGACCCTTAAGGTAACGCAAGGCGTCTTGTTCGTTAAACAGCCTCCGGAAGCCTTGTCGCGCCTGCGCCAAGCGGTCGAAAAACTGGATGACCGCAATCTCGCGACCCTGTCGGTGGTGACCCGGGTTACAGGTTCCTTGGTCATCGGACTAGCCGTCATTCTTGGGCATATAGACGCCGAAGCGGCCTTCGAAGCTTCCCAATTAGATGAGAACTGGCAAAGCGAGAAATGGGGCGAAGATGAAGAAGATATCAGGCACCGGGACGCCCTTAAGGCGGAAATCAGCGACGCCGTTGAATTTATGAAATCTGGATGAAATCGGGCGGGGCTTAAATCACGCTCAAATTCGTCTTTTTTCTATCGCCACCGCCGGGTTCGGTTTAGTTTTGAAATACCGTCTGTTTTAGGGCGGGGAGGGGTCATGCAGGAAATCATCCGCCGGCTTGAAGAAAAACGCGAAGGCGCCCGCCAAGGCGGCGGCAAGAAGCGGATTGACGCCCAACACGCCAAGGGCAAGCTGACCGCCCGCGAACGCATCGACATGCTGCTCGATCCCGGTTCTTTCGAAGAATGGGACATGTTCGTCGAGCACCGATGCAACGATTTCGGCATGGAAAAACAAACCATTCCCGGCGACGGCGTTGTCATCGGGTTCGGCACCGTCAACGGCAGGCTGATTTTCATTTACAGCCAGGACTTCACCGTCTTCGGCGGCTCATTATCGGAAGCCCACGCCGAAAAAATCTGCAAGATCATGGATCAGGCCATGAAGGTCGGCGCACCAGTTATCGGCATTAACGATTCCGGCGGCGCCCGCATCCAGGAAGGAGTCGTCTCCCTGGCTGGCTACGCCTACATATTCCTGCGTAATGTCCTGGCCTCCGGTGTGATTCCCCAGATCTCCGCCATCATGG
>JABMOY010000005.1 GCA_013203955.1 Rhodospirillales bacterium
ATGCGGGTCAGCCAGTGGGTAATTTCCAGCAAATCTTCCAGCACCGCCAGCGGGTCGGCGCCGTCCTGATAGAACTGATCCAACAACTTCAGCGCTGGCGCCACATCGCCGGCCATGACGAATTCAAGCAGCATGAAACTCTGTGAGCGGTCGGCGAGGCCAAGCATGTCGCGGACTTGGCTCTCGCTAATTTCCGCATTCCCGCCTGAGCCGTCCGCCCCGTCCGGCCCGGCGTTGGAAATCGCCTGATCCAGCAGGCTCAAGCCATCGCGGACGCTGCCGTCGGCGGCCCTGGAAATCAAGTTAAGGGCGGCGGCGGAAATCTTGACGCCTTCCTTCTCGGCGATGGCGGAAAAGTATTCGCTCAACATCTCGCGGTCGATGCGACGCAAATCAAAGCGCTGGCAACGGCTGAGAACCGTCACCGGCACCTTGCGAATTTCGGTGGTGGCAAACACGAACTTCACGTGTTCGGGGGGCTCTTCCAGAGTCTTCAAAAGCGCGTTGAAGGCCGATTTCGACAGCATGTGCACTTCGTCGATGATATAAATCTTGAAGCGCGCTGTCGTCGGGCGATAACGAACGCCGTCGATGACCTCGCGCATATTGTCGATGCCGGTGTGGCTGGCGGCGTCCATTTCCAAAACGTCGACGTGACGGTCCTCGGCAATCGCCCGGCAGTTATCGCAGACCCCGCAAGGTTCCGGCGTCGGGCCGCCTTTGCCGTCGGCGCCCGAACAGTTCAAGGCGCGGGCAATGATGCGCGCCGTCGATGTTTTGCCGACGCCGCGAACGCCCGTCAGAATAAATGCCTGGGCCAGTCGGTCCGAATTAATGGCGTTGGTCAGGGTGCGCACCATCGCGTCCTGGCCGATCAGTCCGGAAAACGCCGCCGGGCGATATTTGCGGGCAAGAACCTGATAGGGGACGTCAGGGGCAACGGTCGTTGTGTAGGGAGTTTCGATCATCAGGCTCTAAAGTTTCGCTCCGCTAGGTTTTAAACCTGCCGCCGATAGTGAAAGGCGAAAGGTGGAAGACTGGACACCGACCCGGGCCAAAACTCGTTACGGCTGCTTCCTTCCGGATCTGACCGGGTTGGCGAGAGAGCCCGTCCAGCGCCAGCCTTCCACAGCCATTATAACAGCCCCAAGGGGGGGCTCCAACCACCGCGAACGGGCTTTATCCCCAAGCCAAGACTTGGGGATCAAAGCCTGCAAAAAATCGGGTTAAATACGGGGTTTGCGCTCTTCGATGATGATGACGCCGTGGGGCTCGCCCATGAAGCCGCCGAGGAAGGGAATTCCGTTATTCTCGACCTCATAATGGCCGTCGACCGCCGCCACCAACCTAATTTCCGCCGTCTCGCGGGGCGGAATCCTGAAGGCGCCGATGCATTTCGGGTTGGCCACTTCGCCGCCGATGGAGGCCTTGATGATGGCGACCTTGCTGAAGAATTTGAAGGCCTTGAAAACCTGATCGGTGTCGTCGCGGTTGCGTATGCGCAGCACATAGGGCCAGCCCTGGCGCAGGCGGATGACCATCGGGCTGAATTCACCATTACGGATGCGGACGTTGACTTCGGGCACGCGGGTCCAATTGACCCATTTGAGCGCTTTTTCGTCGACTTTCTGGCATTCGGGGCCGCCAAAGGCGAAGCCCCCGTCCGGCGCGACACAGCCGACGAGCAAAACAAAGAGCACTGTAACTAAGGACAACCGCAACCCAGGCGATGCCTTCATATTCATCTCCTTCGTTCCCCCCAACTTCAGTTTTCGGACCGAAGCACCCAGAGGAATGAGAACCGCAAGAAGTAGAATAAAATCTAGGGCCTAAGCCTTAACAAACCCTCAACGCCCCTATCCCCGGCCACCGGTTGCCTGAAAAGGGCGGCTGTGTCAGATTTCCCGGATGGCTGACAATTTGAGCTACTCGGGCGCCGGGCTCGACCGCGTCACGGCGCTTCGCCGCGACGACGCCTGGATGGCGGCCAAACTGGCGGACGCCCAAACCCGTGTCGTGCCGGTGTGGCAGGGCCGCTGCCTGATAGAGCAAAAGCCGGATGGTGCGCCCGAGCCGGTCTTCGTTTGCGGCCAGAACGCCGAGGCGATCCTGGGTCAAGCCGGGCCGGTGGTGCTTCTCGGCCTCGACAATGAGATCGCCTATGTCGCCGCCGACCTCACGCATCTGGAAGACGACAAGGCGACAGCGCTGGTGCCGACGGGCGCGTTCGAAGATTTGCGCCACGTCGGCCAGGTGATGGCGCGAAAAGACGCATCCATCCTGGCCTACGCCCGGGGCATGACCCATTGGCACTTGCGCCATTTGTTTTGCGGCGTCTGTGGGGCGGCGACGGAAAGCCGCGACGGCGGCCATACCCGATTCTGTTCGGGCGTCGAGGACACCCACATCCATTTTCCACGCACCGACCCGGCGGTCATCATGCTGGTGTCCCTGGACGATCTGGAAGGGCGAGGCCCGGCCTGCCTGTTGGGCCGTCAAAAGCGCTGGATCGAAGGCATGTATTCGACCCTCGCCGGTTTCGTCGAGCCCGGCGAAACCCTGGAACAAGCCGTATCCCGCGAGGTCTTGGAAGAATCGGGGGTCGAGACCTCAGCCGTCCTCTACCAAGCGTCGCAGCCGTGGCCGTTTCCGTCGTCCCTGATGTTGGGGTTTCGGGCCAGCGCCGAAACCACCGCCATCACCGTTGACGATAAAGAACTGGAAGACGCCCGCTGGTTCACGGCCGACGAAGTGCGCTCCTTCGGCGAATGGGGGCAAGCGGCGGAAGGTGAAAAATGCCTGCCGCGCAAGGATTCGATCTCACGTTGGCTGGTTGACGGCTGGCTCGACGATATAAGAGACACCTGATGCCTAAGGATTTCGTCGCCCACCTGCAAGCCTTGATCGGTGACATGGGCCGGGCCTTGCCCGCCGACGTACCGATTGACTGCAAGCGGTTCTTCGGCGGCGCGGCGGCCTATGCCGACGGGCGTATTTTCGTCACGCTGACGCCCGTGGGTTTAGCGGTGAAACTCGGCGAGCTCGACCGGGAAGCCCTCATGCAGATGGGCGGGACGCCGCTTCGATATTTCCCGAAGGCGCCGATCAAAAAGGCTTATGTGGTGGCGCCGGAAAATCTGGCTGGAAATACCGACCTGCTAAAACCCTGGCTGGCGCGGTCGGTTGCCTATGCGCTGACCTTGCCGAAGCCGAAAAAGAAAAAGCCTAAAAAACCCCGAGCGGACGTTTAATCCCCGCCATTATGCTCGGCGCGGAAGGGATGCGCCGGATAGGTGCCGAGAATCTTGATCTCGTGGGTGATGAAGGCGAGTTCTTCCAACGCCTGCTTCAAGGCCTTCTATTCGGGATGGCCTTCGGCGTCGGCATAAAATTGCGCGGTGGCGAAACCGCCGAGCGATTTCCGCGCCGGGGTCTAACGCACGAGATGCAATCGGGAAACTTGTGGCGTATATTCACCGAAAGCAACCTGTTGGACCCGTTCCCATGACCCAACTCTACGCGCGCTTCCTGGTGGTGGTGGTTAGGCTAGCTACGGCCCTTTTCGGCCGCTGGCGCCGGTTGACGGTCTTAGCACGGGTACATGACGGGTTGGCCCCTGAATGCGTCGTTATCGTCAACGGCATCAGCCTCACCCTGCTGGTGCCTGACCGGAAGGCCGTCTACTGGCCCCGGTACGGTTTTCAGAAGGAGCCCAACACGATTGCCTGGATCGAAGGCTTTTCGGATTCCGATGTGTTTTACGACATCGGTGCCAACATCGGCGTTTATACTCTTTACGCCGCTAAGGCGCGGTCGGCACGCGTGGTGGCCATCGAGCCAAGCCCTTTTTCCCACCGCGTGCTCGTCGACAACCTGCGTCGGAACGGCGTTTCCTCACTGGTGACGCCGCTGTGCTTGGCCGTCGGTGCCGAAACGAAGGCAATGCCTCTGTATCTTGGCAGTACGGAGGTGGGTTCCATCGGCCATACCATCGATAGGGAGGAGCGCATCGAAACCGGTTTCGAGGTCGGGACGCTAGCCTTCCGCTTGGACGACCTTACGGAAATGGAAGGCCTTCCCCATCCAACGCATATAAAGATCGACGTCGACGGGATCGAGCATCAGGTTCTCGAAGGAGCCCGGTCCCTTCTATCCAATCCAGCGCTGAAATCAGCGATGGTGGAGTTCCTCACCCATGACAATCCAGGACGGCAACGCATCAGTGCCTTGTTGGTCGAATGCGGGTTAACGCTGGCAACAGATTGGCGGGACGATGGTTCCGATAACCGGCTGTTCGTCCGATGCCGCTAGCCGTCCCACCCGTCAAATGCCCGCTTTCAGATGAAAAGCGGGCGTTATGGCGTGCCAGAAGAAAAAGTCAAAAAACCCCGAGCGGACGCTTAATCCCCGCCATTATGCTCGGCGCGGAAGGGATGCGCCGGATAGGTGCCGAGAATCTTGATCTCGTGGGTGATGAAGGCGAGTTCTTCCAGCGCCTGCTTCAAGGCCTTCTGTTCGGGGTGGCCTTCGGCGTCGGCGTAAAATTGCGCGGCGACGAACCCGCCGTCGACGTAGCTTTCCAGCTTCGTCAGGTTGACGCCGTTGGTGGCGAAACCGCCGAGCGATTTGTAAAGCGCCGCCGGCACATTCTTGACCCGGAATAAAAAGCTGGTGATCAGGTCGCCACGCTCCGGCCCCGGATCCTGGGCCTCGGCCGCCATGACGACAAAACGGGTGGTGTTGTGGTCGGCGTCTTCGATGTTGGCCTTCAGGCTCTGCAAGTCATAAGTTTCCGCCGCCAATTCCGAGGCGATGGCGGCTTGCGCCTGGTCGCCGGCTTTAGCGATATCCGCCGCCGCGCCGGCGGTGTCCACATGCTCGACCGGTTCCAGGCCCAATTCGCGGATCATTTTGCGGCACTGATTGAGCGCGTGGATGTGGCTGTGCACATGGGTCAGGCCGGAAAGATCGGCCCCCGGCACGGCCAGCAAATGATGGTTCACCCGCTGGAAATGCTCGGCGATAATGTAAAGGTCGGAATCAGGCAGTAGATGATGAATGTCGGCGACGCGCCCGGCGACGGTGTTTTCAATCGGGATCATCGCCAATGCCGCCTTGTTTGAGGCGACAACGTCAAAGGTGTCCTCGAACGACCGGCACGGCAGTGTCGTCATGTCGGGATAGGCCTGGCGGCAGGCCAAGTCCGAATAGGCGCCGGGGGAGCCCTGGAAGGCGATGGTGTTGTTCGGGTCGGTCATGGTTTTAACATTTCGCGGGCACGTTCAAGATCGGCGGGAGTATCGACACCCAAAGGAACCGTGTCAACGAGGCGGACATCGATGCGCATGCCGTTTTCCAAGGCGCGCAGTTGTTCCAGCTTCTCTTGGCGTTCCAGGTTTCCCGGCGGCAGTTTAACAAAGGTCTCCAAGGCTTCGCGGCGGAACGCGTAAAGCCCGATGTGATGGTAAAGCGGGACATCGCCGCTGGGCACGCGGGCGCGGCTGAAATAAAGGGCGCGTCCCGTGTTGGCGCCGTCTGCCTTTGCGATCACCGCCTTGACGACGTTGGGGTTGTCGCGCTCGGCCTCAAGGGTGATTTCGGCGGCCAAGGTTGCGATATCGACGCCAGCATTGGCCAGCGGTTCCAACGATGCCTGCACGACGGCGGCGTCGAGGGTCGGCAGATCGCCTTGAATGTTGACGACAACGTCGTGCTTCTTCAAAGGATCGACGGTGTGCAGCGCCTCGAACACCCGGTCCGACCCGGACGCATGGGCGGGGTTGGTGTAGATGGCGTCGCCGCCGGCTTCCTTGACGGCGTCAATGATTTCAAAATCGGCGCAAGCGACGATCACCGGCCCGATGTCGGCTTCCATGGCGCGCCGCCAGACATGGACGATCATCGGAACGCCGTGAATATCGGCGATCGGCTTATTCGGCAGCCGCGACGCCGCCAGCCGCGAGGGGATGACAACAATAGGGTTTTTTGGCGGGCTCATGCCCGTACCATAGCCGCCCGCAAGTCCCCGGAAAACAGCTTTGACGGACAACGTCGGCCCCCGGCTATTCCCACCGGCCATTGATCAAACCGCCGCCATCGGGCACCATTCGGGTCCTATCGCCGATCCCCGCAACTTTTCTTAGGGCCACGCCATGAAAGCTTCGATGTTAAAAATGACCACCGCCGGCCTCGCCATCGCCATCGTTGTCGCGATTATCGCCAATTTCGTCGGTAACCTCCTTGTCCGGGTTGACCCCATGATGGCCGCCGCCGCGCCCCAAAAGGAACAGACGGCGGAACCGAAAAAGGAACCGGTGAAAGAGCCTGAGAAGATGCCCAAGAAAATGACAGAGAAAATGCCGGAGAAACCGATGGCGAAAGCCGAACCGGCTCCGGCCCCTGCCCCAGCTCCCGTCCCTGCTAAAGCCCCCGCCCCGGCTCCCGCTAAGATGGAGGGCGTTTTGGCGATGCTGGCCTCGGCCGACATCGCCAAGGGCAAGAAGGCGTTCGGCAAATGCAAATCGTGCCACACCACCAAAAAAGGCGACAAGAACCGGGTCGGCCCCAATCTTTGGGACATCGTCGGCCGCGCCAAGGCCGGCGCTAGCGGTTTCCGGTTTTCCGGCGCCCTCAAAGGCCTCGGCGGTAACTGGACGTATCAGGACCTGGATGGGTTCCTGGCCGCGCCGAAAAGTTTCGCCAAGGGCACCAAGATGAGCTTCTCCGGCGTCAAGAAAGACGACGACCGCGCCGCCTTGATCGTCTACCTGCGGTCCCTGAGCGACCAGCCGAAACCGCTGCCATGACCGATACCGTCGATGGCGCCTTCGTCGCCTTGGCCGAAGACTTGGCCGACGCCGCGGCCAAGGTGGTGATGGGCTATTTCCGCTCCGCCGAGATGACCATCGACGCCAAATCCGATCTAAGCCCGGTCACCATCGCCGATAAGGAATCCGAAGCCGTCATGCGGGCGTTGATCGAAGATACCTTTCCCGATCACGGCATCATCGGCGAGGAAATGGATGACAAGACGCCGGACGCCGAATTCGTCTGGGTGCTCGACCCCATCGACGGCACCCAGTCTTTTGTCACCGGCAAGCCGCTGTTCGGCACCTTGATCGGGCTGCTGCAAAATAGGAAGCCGGTGTTGGGCATCATTAATAT
Source organism: Rhodospirillales bacterium (assembly GCA_013203955.1). GTDB lineage: Bacteria > Pseudomonadota > Alphaproteobacteria > Rhodospirillales > Casp-alpha2 > Casp-alpha2. Next base: position 7,165 of record JABMOY010000005.1, read on the forward strand.
GCCGGCCTTGAACGAGCGCTGGCTCGGCGTCAGCGGCCAGCCGACGACGTTCAACGGCAAGCCGGCCCAAGTCCGGGCGTGTGCGTCGGTGGACAAGGTCTGGCTTTACGCGACCTCGCCGCAGATGTTCAAAGAGGACGATTTCCCGTCTTTCGAGCGCCTGCGCAAAGCCGCCTGGCGCGCCGTTTACGGGGCCGAGTGCATGGCCTATGGGATGCTGGCGTCGGGCTGGGTCGATATCGTCTGCGAAGGCACCATGGATCTGCATGATTACGCGCCCATGGTGCCCATCGTCGAAGGCGCCGGCGGCGTCATCAGCGATTGGCGGGGCGAAGCGCTCGGCATCGGCAGTGATGGCACGGTGCTGGCCTCAGCCAACGAGGTGCTTCACGGCGAAGCCATCGGGTTGTTGGGAAAATAAATGCACCGACTATTATTTTTACTAACCCTTTGGATTTTTTCCGGTCCCGCTTTCGGTGCCGAAGCCGTCAAAAGCCACGGCCTCGCCATGCATGGCGATCTAAAATACGCCGCCGACTTTAAAAATTTTGATTACGCCAATCCGAACGCGCCGAAGGGCGGCACGGTGCGGCTCAACGCCGTCGGCACCTATGACAGCTTCAACAGCTTTATCGTCAAGGGCAACGGGGCTGCGGGGGTGGGGTTCATCTACGACAATCTGATGCACGGGTCGGCGGATGAAGCCTTCAGCCAATACGGCCAGCTTGCCGAAAGCGTGGAAACGCCGCCCGACCGCTCGTGGGTCGCCTTCACGCTAAGGCCCGAGGCGCGCTGGCACGACGGCAAGCCGGTGACGGTCGAAGATGTCATCTTCACCTTTAATTTGCTGATCAAAGAAGGCACGCCGTTTTACCGGTTTTATTACGGCAGCGTCGCCAGCGTCGCCAAAACCGGGCCGCGCACGGTGCGTTTCAACTTCAAGCCCGGCGAAAACCGCGAACTGCCGCTGATCCTGGGGCAGTTGACGGTGCTGCCCAAGCATTACTGGGAAAAGCGCGACTTCAACAAAACGACCCTGGAACCGCCGCTGGGCAGCGGGCCTTATAAAATTGCGTCATTCGAGCCGGGGCGCTCGATCACCTACAAACGCGTCAAGAACTGGTGGGGGCGCGATATTCCCGTCAATCGCGGCCAATATAATTTCGATGCCATTCGATACGATTATTACCGCGATAGCACCATCGCGTTGCAGGCCTTCAAGAAGGGCGAATACGATTACCGGGCGGAAAATTCGTCGAAGGCCTGGGCCACGGCCTATGACTTCAAGGACATTAAAACCGGCTTGGCGAAAAAAGAAGAAATCGCCCACAACCGGTCATCGGGCATGCAGGCCTTTGTCTTCAACACCCGGCGCGACGTGTTCAAGGACAAGATCGTGCGCCAGGCGTTGGCCTACGCGTTTGATTTCGCCTGGTCCAACAAGAACCTTTTTTACGGGCAATACGCCCGCACCCGCAGCTATTTCGACAATTCGGAGCTGGCGGCGACGGGAACGCCAAAAGGCGACGAGCTGAAACTGCTGGAACAATTCCGCGGCCGCATCCCCGACGAAGTCTTCAACCAAGAATACAACCCGCCTAAATCAGATGGCACCGGCAACATTCGGGGCAACCTGCGCATCGCCAGCCGCTTGCTGACGAAAGCCGGGTGGGTCGTCAAAGGCCGCAAACGGGTTCACGAGAAAACCGGCAAGCCGCTGACGTTCGAGGTGCTGCTGGTCAGCCCGCTGTTCGAGCGTATCGTCCTGCCGTTCGCCAAGAACCTGGAGAAACTGGGCATCACCGCGACGGCCCGCACCGTCGACCCGTCGCAGTACCGGCGCAGGCTCGATACCTATGATTTCGACGTCATCGTTGGCGGCGCCGGGCAATCGTTATCGCCGGGCAACGAACAGCGGTCTTTTTGGGGGTCCAAGTCCGCCGATCTGGAGGGCGGGCGCAACTATATCGGCATCAAAGATCCCGCCATTGATGCGCTGATCGAAAAAGTCATCGCAGCCCCGGACCGCAAATCGCTGGTGACGAGCGTCCGGGCACTGGATAGGGTGTTGCAGTGGGGCCATTGGCTGATCCCTCACTGGCATGCCAAATTCGACCGCGTCGCCTATTGGAACAAATTCGGCCGGCCCAAAGTCACCCCGATACAAGGTAACCAATTCCTGGCCTGGTGGGTGGACCCGAAAAAAGAAGAGGCGCTGAAAAACAAGCTCGCATCGGCCCGTAAATGACCGGCATGAAACCTGGCACCTGAACTATGTACGCATACATCATCCGTCGTCTGTTGCTAATCATCCCGACGTTGTTCGGGATCATGGTTATCAACTTCGCGGTCGTACAAGTGCTGCCCGGCGGCCCGGTGGACCAAGCCATCGCTAAATTGACCGGTGATGATGTCGACGTCACGGCCAGGGTCGGCGGCGACGCCGGTTCCGAAGTCACCGCCGGCAAAAGAACTGAATCCGTCGGCAAACAGGCCGGCGCACCAAGCCGTTACCGCGGCGCCCAAGGCCTGCCGCCGGACCTGATCAAAAGCATCGAGCGTCAATACGGACTGGATAAGCCGCCGCTTGAGCGTTTCGTGTTGATGATGAACAGCTATATCCGTTTCGATTTCGGCGACAGCTATTTTCAGGACCGCAGCGTCGCGCAATTGGTCACGGACAAGCTGCCGGTGTCGATATCGCTGGGGCTGTGGACGACCATTTTGGTCTATTTGATCTCGATACCGCTGGGCATTAAGAAAGCCGTCCGCGACGGGTCGCGCTTCGATGTCTGGACGTCGGGCGTCGTCATCTTCGGCAACGCCGTGCCGTCGTTTTTGTTCGCCATCCTGCTGATCGTATTGTTCGCCGGGCCCAGTTATTTTGACTGGTTCCCGTTGCGCGGGCTGACGTCGCCCAATTTCGACAACCTGTCGACATGGGGCAAGATCGTCGATTACTTCTGGCATATGGTGCTGCCGCTGGCGTCCATGATCATCGGCGGCTTCGCCGGGTTGACCATGCTGACCAAGAATTCGTTCCTCGAAGAAATCAACAAACAATACGTCATCACGGCGCGCTCGAAAGGCTTAAAAGAAAGCCGGGTGCTTTACGGGCACATTTTCCGCAACGCCATGCTGATTATCATCGCCGGGTTCCCCGCCGCCTTCATCGGCATTTTGTTCACGGGCGTCATGCTGACGGAAATTATCTTCTCGCTGGACGGCCTCGGCCTGTTGGGGTTCGAAGCGGCCTTGAAGCGCGATTACCCGGTGATGTTCGGAACCCTCTATTTCTTCACGTTGCTGGGGCTGGTGATGGGGATCATCGGTGATTTGATGTATCACGTGGTCGACCCCCGCATCGATTTCGAAGCCAGGGACCATTAAGCGATGGCTCTCGCCCATTCCCCCGAACGCACAGACAAATTTTTAGGTCTTCGCATCACGCCGATCGGGCGGCGGCGGTTGCTTAATTTCAGCCGCAACCGGCGCGGGTTTTGGTCGCTTTGGATTTTCCTGGTTATGTTTCTGCTTAGCCTGTTCGCCGAATTCATCGCCAACGACAAGCCTTTGTTGATCCGCTACGACGGCGGTTTTTACATGCCGGTCCTGACCGAATACCCGGAAACCGCGTTCGGCGGCGAGTTCCTGACCGAAGCCGATTACCGCGACGAATTCGTCATCAAGCTGATCAACGCCAAGGGCTGGATGATATGGCCGCCGATCCGCTATTCGTTTGATACCATCAATTACAATCTGAAAGTCCCGGCGCCGGCGCCGCCGAGCTTGCAGAACTGGCTCGGCACCGACGACCAAGGCCGCGACGTTGTCGCACGGATGATTTACGGGTTCCGCATCTCGGTGCTGTTCGGGCTGGCGCTGACCCTTTTCAGCGCGTCCGTCGGCGTCACCATCGGCGCCCTACAGGGCTTCTATGGCGGCTTGACCGATTTGCTGGGCCAACGTTTTATCGAAATCTGGGCCGGTATGCCGATGCTCTACCTGCTGATCATCATGGCCAGCGTCATTACGCCCAATTTCTGGTGGCTGTTGGGGTTGATGCTGTTGTTCAGCTGGATGGGTTTCGTCGGCGTCGTCCGTGCCGAATTCCTGAAGGCCCGCAACCTGGATTTCGTCACCGCCGCCCGGGCGCTCGGCGTAACTGATGCCATGATTATCCTTAAGCACGTTTTGCCCAACGCCACGGTGGCGACGATCACCTTCATGCCGTTCACGCTGGCGGGCTCCATCACGACGCTGACGGGGCTGGATTTCCTGGGTTTCGGCCTGCCGTTGGGATCGCCCAGCCTGGGCGAATTGTTGAACCAGGGCAAAGCCAACCTACAGGCGCCGTGGCTGGGCTTGAGTGGCTTTTTCACAATCGCCATTATGCTGTCGTTGCTGGTCTTTATCGGCGAAGCTGTGCGTGACGCGTTTGACCCCAGGAAGACGTATCGATGAGCAAGCTTCTGCAAATTTCCGGTCTTCACACGTCCTTCGGGCATGGCCCAGGCGCGGTCAAGGCCGTGCGCGACGTGTCGCTCGGCATCGACAAGGGCGAAACCCACGCCCTGGTCGGCGAGTCGGGGTCCGGCAAGTCGGTGACGGCGCTGTCGGTCATGCAGCTTCTGCCCTATCCGCTGGCCCACCACTCAGGCGGTAGTATCAAGTTCCAAAACCAGGAGCTGATGGGCGCGCCGAATTGGCAGATGCGCGAAATCCGCGGCAACCGCATCGCCATGATTTTCCAGGAACCACTGACGTCGCTGAACCCGCTGCATTGCATCGGAAAACAAATTTCCGAGGTGCTGTTGCTGCACAAGGCGCTGAACCCAACCGAAACCCATGACCGAGTTATCGAGCTTCTGCATCTGGTCGGGCTGGAAGAGGCGGTCGAGCGGCTGGGCGGGCTGCCGCACGAATTTTCCGGCGGCCAACAGCAACGCGTGATGATCGCCATGGCGCTGGCCAACGATCCGGACATCCTGATCGCCGACGAACCGACGACGGCCTTGGACGTCACCATCCAGGCGCAGGTGCTGGCGTTGCTTAAACAGCTCCAGGAAAAGCTCAACATGGCGATGCTGCTGATCACCCATGATCTGGGCATCGTCCGGCGCATGGCCGATAC
>JABMOY010000047.1 GCA_013203955.1 Rhodospirillales bacterium
CCGGTTCAAGTCCGGCCGCCCGCACCATTTCCGCCCTTGGCCGCTTTCGCTTGACCCTACAGCGCCCCTTTCCGCCCTCCCGTTAACCATAACCACCGTAAGTAGACACAAGCCTTGAATAATCCCCCGGTTTCCCTAATCATAGGCCCCAATAAAAAAGGCTTTAACGTGCTTAGGGAAGACCATGGCAAAGAACCTTGCCGGCAAGACCTATGAGGTCCTGACCGCCGATGGAAATCGGTGGATACTCGATTCCACCCATGACATTCGCTCCACCGCGATGCAAGCGGCGGAGGAAATTATCGGCCTGAACAAGCATGACGGGGTGCGCGTCGTCGCCGAGACCGAGCGCACCGGCGAAACGGAAGTCATCTTCGAGGAAACGATCGACCACGACTATGTGGTCACCATCGCTTCCGTCGAGGACGCGCCGGTATGCAAAAATACGGCTGATTTTTACCGTTTTCCGGCGCGGCGCACCGCCGGGCGGTTGCTCAGGAACCTGTTGGACGACCAAGGCCTGACGGCGTTGGAATTGGCCTTCAATCCCGGCCAATTGATGATGTTCGAGCGCAACGACAGGCTGTTCGGGCCGGGCTTGCAGCGCATCGCCGGCATCCAGGCCAAGGCGACGGGGACTGAGCAAAGCGATCGCGCCGATTTTCTGTTCCGGGCCTTTGATGAAATCAAGGAACGGGCGAAATCGGGAATCGACATCGAAAAATATTCGGCGCTTTTGAAAGCCAAGGGCCTGAATGCCCTGATCGAAGGCGCCAACCAGTGGGAGAAGGGCGACAACCAGGAAATGGCGGTCTTGGCGGCGCTGGCGGCCCACATTACCGGGCGCGCCGATTGGGACGGCAAGTTGCTGGTGCTGGCGAAGCTAGGCGAAGGCGCGCCCAGTGCCGAAGCCGTGGGGTACTTGGACGAGATTGTCGCCGAGATTCTTGACGGCGCCGAAGCCGTCCGCCAAGTCCTGGGCGGGCAACCGGACTCGGCGGCGGCCAACCGCATGTTGATTCGTCTCAGCCACGGCGACATACAGCCGCCGAAGAAAACTCTTTCGTGTATCGTCGAGCTAAACGAAATGATGGCCCGCTTGGACATGCCTCAGGCTCAGAGCGTGCTGTTGGAACGGGTGGCCGTTGAAATCAGCGGAGTCCACCATTTGACCAAGGAAGGCCGGGACGCCGACCGGGAAGCTTTTGTCGGCTTGGTCAGGGAGCTTGCGGACGGCGACGGGCTAATCGGCGGGCCCCGCATGTGCGAGGCCGTCGTCAAGCGTGCCCGCATTGCGCTCTCGGGCGGTGAAAAAGACCTGAGCGTCGAGCATGCGATCGACAACCTTCATGACCTGATGCCGAACCGGGCCGTCCGCTTGGGGTTTCTTCTCGATCTTTTGAATTCCCCCCTTGGCCGGAAGGAAGGCGAATTGATCATGGACGCCCTTGGCAGGATCGCCAAGCAGCTGAGCTTCCTGGCGTCGCTGGTTCCCGATGCCGACGGGCCGGAAAGGGTTCTGGGCGTCGTCGAAAAGCTGAAACGGCGCCTTGAACATGAAGGGGTGCCGGCGGAATTCCGCAAAAGCTTGACCGACAACCTAAACGAATTGGTCAAAAAGGCGACGGGTAGCGAAAAACAGGCTAAAAAGAATTATTCAATTGATGGAACGGAAAAAATGTCGGATCCAACAGGCGAACGCAAAACATTTAAGACAGGGGACGTCATTTTCAAAGAAGGTGACGCAGGCGACCTTGCCTACCTGATTGTGAAGGGCGGGGTTGAGATTTATCGAAACTCAGGCAATTCCGAACGGATATTGGCGAAACTCGGTCGTGGCCAAATCATCGGGGAAATGGCGCTGGTCGACAGTCAGCCGCGTGTCGCTTCGGCCCGCGCCATGGAAGATTGCGAATTCAGCCTGATTTCCCAAAAATCCCTGCAGCAGCGCCTGGATAAATTGGACGAAACCGACAAAGTATTAAGGCGCTTGATCGACGTTCTGGTCACCCGCGTGCGCGGACAAGCGCAAAGCCCCGAATAAGTTTTTCCAGATTATTTTACCTGGCCCAAGGAAAGGCGGAGACCGGCGGTAGCGGCCCGTCTTTATCGTCATCTTCGGAAATTGCTTCGGCAATGCGCAGGCCTTCGTTCCATTTTGCCGTCCTCTCGCCACGGGTGATGGAGCCGACCTTCAACTGCGTGATCCCCCAACCGACGCCCAAATGGACGATGGAGGTGTCTTCGGTTTCGCCCGACCGGGCGGAAACGATGGCGCCGAACCCGGCCTTGGTTGCGGCGTCCAAGGCGGCTTTGGTTTCGGTCAAGGTTCCCGCCTGATTGGGTTTTATCAGCACCGCATTGCAGGCCCCGTCGCGGGCGGCGGCGCGGATGCGTTCGGCGCCGGTCACCAGAAAATCGTCGCCGACAACCTGCACCTTTTTGCCGACGGCCCAGGTGAAGCGCACCATGCCTTCCTTGTCGCCTTCGGCCAGCGGGTCCTCGACGGAGACAATGGGGTAGCGTTCGATCCAATCCACCAACTGGCCGGACCAATCGTCGGAGTTCAATTCCCGGCCGTCGCGGATAAGTTTGTATTTCCCCTTGCCGCCGAATTCGGATGCCGCCAGATCCAGGGAAATCGCCATATCCCGGCCGGGTTCCAGCCCCGCCGCCTCGATCGCCCGAACCAGGGTTTCCAGCGCCTCTTCGTTGCGCTCAAAGGCCGGCCAAAAGCCGCCCTCGTCGGCGACGCCTTGAAGCTTGCCGTCGTCGGCCATCAATTGCCCGGCGGCGCGGTAAACGTCGGCGGTCCATTCAAGGGCCTGGGCGAAGCTTGCAGCCCCGGTGGCGATGACCATGAAGTCCTGAATATCGACGCGGCCGCCGGCATGGACGCCGCCGCCGAAAATCTGCACTTCCGGCAGCGGCAGGTATTTGGGTTCTTCTATTCCCGCCGATGTCGCCAGATATCGCCACAGGGGCAGGCGCTCTGATGCCGCCCCGGCATGGGCACATGCCAGCGACGTCGCGATCAGGGCGTTGCCGCCGAGCCGGCTTTTGTTGGCGGTGCCGTCAAGGGCGATCAGGGCCTTATCGATTGCCGCCTGATCGGTTGCCACACGACCCTTTAGGAGACCGGCTATTTCGCCGTTGACGGCATCAATGGCGGTTTCGACACCGAAGCCGCCGAAGGCTTTTCCCCCGTCACGAAGGTCAAGCGCCTCGCCGGTGCCGACGGATGCGCCCGCCGGCGCAATGGCCCGGCCAGTGGCGCCGTAGCGAAGGGTGATTTCGACTTCGACCGTGGGGCGGCCCCTGGAATCCCAGACTCGGCGAGCCCGGGTTGATTTTATTTTGCTGTTGCTCATCGGGCGGGGCCTCTTCGCAATTGCTCGGCCCAGGAACGGCGAACGTCAGAAAGCTGTTTTACAGGGTCCATGAGCAAGGTGCGGGCGGCAAGGCGAACCGCATCCTTGTCAAATTCACCGTCGATGTATTCGACCGGCGACTTGCCGTCAATGCGGGCCAGGAACAAACCGGGCAGAAGCCTCGCCGTCCGGGTTTCGATTTCTATGGCCCATTCCTCATTTACCTCGTTCTGCACCGTTTCCAGGTAGGCCTTGGCCAAGGCGCTGAAGCAGTCCAAAAAAGCCCCCGTTGCTGCCGGGGCCGCCAAACATTTTAACAGCATATGATTAAGGCAAAACGCCAGATCGAAGGCCGGGTCGCCGTACCAGGCGCATTCGGCGTCCAGAAACACCGGCCCGTCGGGGCCGATCAGGATGTTCTTGGGGCTGACGTCGCCATGAACCAGGGCCTGATGGGTGGCGCCAGTGACCCGGACCAGGTCGAGTAGGGGGACTTTCAACGCCGGGTGTTTTGTCGCCGTCGCTTCCAGATAGGGCGACAGCCGGATGGCATGAAAGATATCGTCGGTTGGAAACTGTTCCCGGATTTTTTCATCCCCCTTCGTCGCCGAATGAATAAGCCCCAAATTGCGCCCGACCTCGGCGGCGAAACCGGGATCTGCTCGGCCTTCCAACAACTCATCCTTCCAGGATTTAAAATTGTCCGGGTCGAGGTATTCCATGGCGAACATGCCGGCGTCGCGATCCTGGGCCAACAGACGGGGAACGACGCCGGGAGATATCGCGGCCACCGTTTCAAACCAGGCCGCTTCGTATGTGTTGCGTTCCACCGGCGCCCGCCAATCCTGCGGCACCTTCAGCTTCGCCAGCGCGCGTTTTACGCACACCGGACCTGAGGCCAAATCGGCGCGCCAGATATCGGAGGCAACGCCGCCGGTAAGTTCTTCAAAAAAGGGGGCCTCGCCGGGCTCAGCCAGGCCGGCGTTTTGTAACATTTCGAGGAATTCCGGGGGTGCATTTTGCATGGGCAGAAGAGGGTTTTCCCAAAAACACTATATATTTCAATTGATTATATCATTCTTTAGGTGATATATATTGTTACACTTTGAAACCTAGCGGTGAAATTCCCGACATAAACATACTCTAGTATGGCCACAGTTGAGTTGCCGCTTCCCTCATCGCCCCCCCCAAGTAGGCGGTAACTCCAAGTTCAGGGGCCAGACCCCTCGCCTCTGAACGCCTCCCTGTTTAACTCGCCGGACTCTTCGGAGTCCGGCGTTTTTTTCTTTTTTTCCGGAGCGTTTATTCGGGGCGTCCTTGGGCCATATCGTAATCCCTAAAGACGTCGGCGACACGGATCCTGTAATCCAGAAAAATATTTTTCCGGCCTTCCTGTTGGGCTTTGCGATGGTCGGATAACTGGTACCAGTTTTCCACGGCTTCGCGGTCGCGCCAGTAAGATAGGGAGACGAATTTGTTCTCATCATTGAGGCTTTGAAATCTTTCGATGGAGATAAAGCCATCCAAACCGTCAAGCTTTTCGTGCAATTGCGCCGCCAGATCGAAATATCTTTGGCTTTGATTGGGATCGGGCGTTACCTCGAAAATAACCGCAATCATAATTTAGACCTCCCTCTGGTTCTTTCTATAATCCTTAAACCACGGGCAGCGGTTATTGAAAAGGCCGGCACAGGGAGAAATTGATGGTAATGCGTATGGTTCAAGCCGTCCTGATACTGCCGGGAACGGCTATCGTTCTTGTTCCCGGCGTCATTATTTGGGCCACGGCCGGCAGCGATTACGCAGCCGTCCTGCCCGATCCCGGCCAACTCCAATTTTGGCTCGGTCTGGTGTTTTCCTTTGCCGGGTTATTTCTTGGGTCTTGGACGGCAAAATTGTTCGTGAGCATCGGCCAAGGCACCCCGGCGCCGTGGGATCCCCCGCAAAAGCTGGTGATTAAGGGGCCTTACCGGCATGTCAGGAACCCGATGATAACAAGCGTCGTGTTGATGCTTGCCGGCGAGGCGATGGTGGTGCAATCCTGGCCGATCGCCGCCTGGGGGTTGTTTTTCTTCGCCGCCAACTGCGTTTATTTCCCGCTGAGCGAGGAAAAAGGGTTGGAGCGCCGTTTCGGCGAAGACTACCGGGTTTATAAGGCAAATGTTCCCCGCTGGCTGCCCCGCCTAACCCCTTGGCAGCCACCTCAATAAATTTTGGGTTTCAGACCTATTTGCCCAGGCAGGTATCGACGCATTGGTGCAGGGCTTCGGAAGAAAACGGTTTCGTCAGCATGTGATCGGCGCCGAAAAATTTTGCCGTTTCCAAATAGGTCATGTGCCTGTCCGGGCCGCCGCCGGAAATGGCGATGATGGGTAATTCCGGGTTTTCCTGCTTCAAATCCATGATGGTTTCGATGCCTTCTTTGCCCGGCATGATGATGTCCGTAATGATCAGGTCAAAGGGTTGCTTTTTGTGCAAATCGAGGGCGAGATCGCCATTTTCAGCCTCGACGACTTCGTGATCGGAAGCTTCGAGGGCTTTCCGCAAAGCGGTTCTGACCAGTTCTTCGTCGTCTATAAGGAGGATACGTGCCATGGCGTCACTATAGGATTTTTATAATGATTTTAGAATATGCCGTTTTGACTGCTTTCATGATTAGGTCTTTTTTTCCAGGGGCAGGTAAACATCAAAAGCGGTCCCTATTCCCGGGGCGCTGACCGCCCGTATGGTGCCCCTGTGTTTGTAAATCGTCCCGAAGGCGCTGGATAGGCCTAAGCCCGTTCCCTTGTCCAGTTCCTTGGTTGTATAGAACGGATCGAAAATCCGGCTCAGGGTCCCTTCATCCATGCCGTGTCCGGTATCGGCGACCGTCAATTTCGCGTAATTTCCCTTGGAAAGGCCGGGAATGGCGTTGGCGGGTGTTTCATCGACAAAAGACTTGGCCAGCGTAATCCTCAATTCGCCTTTTTTCTCCCCCATGGCGTCAACGGCGTTGGCGGCCAGATTCATAAGCACCGTTTGCACCTGTACCGCGTCGACATAGACTCTGCCCGTTTTTTTGTCCAAATTTTCATGAACGGTTACGGATTTCGGGATGATCGGGTTAATGAAATCGAGCCCTTGGCGGATGACTTTGAATATATCGGCGCTTTTCCGGTCCAGACCTTTTTGACGGCTGAAGGCGGCGATCCGTTCGACAAGTTCCGAGGCGTTTTGTCCGGCTTGGCAGATGATTTCGAGATTTTGGCGCTCGGAACTGCCGACCGGAAGATTGTCTTTGGTCATGTGCCCCATAATCAGGATCGGCTGCAGCATGTTATTGAGGTTATGCGCCATGCCGCCGGCCAAATAACCCAACGATTCCATTTTATTGTGCTGGGTCAGTTCCCGCTCGGTGCGGCGGTATTCGGTGATGTCGGTGCTGGCGCCGCGATAGCCGAGGAATTTTCCACCTTCGTCAAAAAACGGCCTGCCGCTGACGCTGAGGTGGCTCACCCGGCCACTCGGAAGTTTTTTCGAATACTCGAAATTTCTAAAGGGCCTGTGGTTCTTCAAATCGTCTTCATGGGCCTTCCAAAGTCCGGGATTTTGGGCAATGGCCTCCGCCCCGGCGTATTCCATCCGGGTTTTGCCGATGATTTCTTCAGGGGCGACTGACGATTCCACAAAAAACTTTTCGGAAATGAAATTATACCGAAGGTCCGGCCCCATTTCCCAAAAATGGTCCGATGCCGACTCGGCAATGTCCATAAACCTCGCCTCGCTTATCCGGAGCGCGCTTTCGCTTGACCGAAGGGCATCTTCGGCTTTTTTGCTTTCGGTTATGTCGGTGCGGACAATGAAGGTGCCGCCATCGGATGTTTTGTATTCGCTGACGATGAACCAGCCGCCGGATTCGGCGTAGCGCTGAATGATGGTTTCCCTTTTTTTGTGGGCTTTCATGCGGTGGCGTATGAAATTTTCAATGTCCTTGCCATCTTTCGAAAAGATATTTCTTTCGGCGGCTGCACGGAATATAGCCTCGAATGCCGAACCGGGAACCAGAACGTCGTCAATTTTTTCAAGGTATTTCCGGAAGGCCGAATTGCAGAGAACGAACCGGTCGTCCTTGTCTAAAAGGACGACGCCGTCGGAAATGCTCTCCATAGCGTCCATTAAACGCTCATGTTCGGCCCGGGCTTGGCGTTCGAGGTTCCGCCGTTCGGTGATATCAATGACGGTGGATTGGATTGCCGGCCGGCCTTCCCAATTGATGACGCGGAACCGGCCTTCAAGTTGAATGTGCGTTCCGTCCGTTTTGATTCCCTCGAATTCGTAAACATCGGGCGCTTCTTCGCCGTTGAGCCTGTCGATCCGGTATTTCTTGATTTTCTTCAAGCTTTCCGGAGCGTAAAGAATATCCAGTTTTCCGAGAGCAAGAATATCGTCGGGGATATCGTAACCGTATAGGTCCGCATAGGCTTGATTGGCGAACAGGGGTTTGCCTTTGCGGTCGATGACAATACCCATGACGGAACCCTGAATAAGGTCGCGGTGGCGTTCCTCGCTTTCACGCAATGCTGCCTCGGCTCGTTTCAGATCGGTAACGTCCGTGCGGACGGTGAAAGCGCCGCCATCGGACGTTTTGTATTCCTTGACCATGACCGAAGTATCTTTTTCGGGGTTGGAAAAGATGTGCGGCTCGCGTTTTTTGTGCAAGGCCATGCGCCAGCGCACGTATTCTGCTATTTCCTTCTTACTTTTTCCCTTGGCCCTGTATCTTTCGGCTGAGGTGCGGACGATATCCTTGAAATGGGTCCCGGGCACCAGCATGTCGTGCAATTCATCAAGGGATTCATAATAGGCTGTGTTGAAAAGAACCAATCTGTCTTTCGCATCGAACAATGCAACACCATCCGTAACGCTTTCCAGTGTATCTTTAAGCCGTGCGTGATCGGCCTTGGCCTGTTCTTCCAGCTTTTGTTGATCGGTAACGTCGGTGCGGGTGATCAGGGTGCCGCCGTCAGATGTTCGGTATTCGCGAAGCAGGAACCACTTTCCGGTTTTGACCATTTGGATAGTGGATGGCTCCAATTTTTTATGGCGGGCCAATCTTTCGCGAACGTATTTTTTGGGATTTTCCCTGGCTTCCGTATTGAGGCCCTTTTCCGCATAGGCGCTGAGAATTTCTTTGTAAGTGAAACCGGGGGCTAAAAATTTGTCTATTTCCTTAAAGTTTTTTCGGTAGGTGGAATTACAAAGAACGAACCGGTCATCGGCATCGAAAAGCGCGACGCCGCCCTCGATGCTTTCAAGGGCGTCAAAATACCGTTCCCATTCCGCCTTTATCTGTTCTTCGAGTTTCCGTTGTTCGGTAATATCCGTTTCCGTGACAACGAAGCCACCATCGGGGGTCCGGCCCTCATTGATGAGATAGCTTGTGCCGTATGTGGTTGTGCGAATGATCGGCCCTTTCGGGTTTCGGTGGCTTTTTAGCCTTTCGCGGACGTGCCTTTTCTCTCGGCCAATGGCATCGGCATTCAAACCGCGTTCGACATTGGCGCGAATCATATCCTCAAACCGCATTCCGGGCTTGATGATATCCTTCAGTTTGGGGTGAAGGCGCAGGTATTCATCGTTGTATAAGACCAAGCGGTCATCGGCATCGTAGAATGCGAAGCCTTCCTGAAGGGCGGCCACGGCATCGCGCAACCGGCCCTCGCTATCGCGCAAGGCTTTCTCCATCTTCTTGCGTTCGGTGAGGTCGTAATTGACGGTGCCCAGGCCGACGACTTCCCCGTCCAGCGAAAGAACAGGAAAGCGGGTGCTGACTACGGTTCGTGTCTTTCCGTCGGGGTAAGGAAGGTCGATTTCCCGGGTAAGGATTTTTTTGCTTTTTATAGCCTTCCTGTCCAAGGCGGCGAATTCATCGGCCTGTTTTTTGTCATAAATATCATGGACCGTTTTACCGATAACATCCTTTTGCTTGGTGCCTGTCCAATCCTCAAAACGTTTGTTGATGAATTGAAACCGGCCTTCGGTGTCCTTAAGGCTGATGAACTCAGGCAAATTGTCGGCAAGGGCGCGCAGCATTTCGCGGCTTTCCGAAATTTCCTTTTCGGCTTCCTTGCGTTCGGAGATGTCGTATTGATATGTCAGGTGCGCTTTTTTCCCTTCGAAATCCAACAGCGTCGACGTCATGATGACGAAATAATGGGTGCCGTCGGGCTTGACCAATTCGACTTCGGTGGGCGGGGTTTCGCCGGTCTTGTAAAGCGCGTCCTTCATTCTTTTGCGCTGGGCGGGCTCGGCGTAATAACTGACCGCATTAATTGAATCCAACTCTTCGGCGCTGAAACCAAGAATCTCGAGCGCCCGTTTGTTGTTGTACAGATGCTCGCCTTCCCGGGTGGTTATTTGGACGCTGACGGGGCTGGCATCCAGCATGCGCAGCAACAGCGCCTCGCTGGCCCGCAGTTCTTCCTCAATCTGGGTAAGTTGGGTGACCTCGGTCAACGTCAGCAAGGTGCCGCCGTCGGGCGTGCGGCTTTCGTTCATGACAAAGGTCGACCCGTCGGCCAGACGCCGGAAGATCGGACCCTGGGGGTTGCGGTGGAGTTCCAGCCTTTCGCGGATATAAGCTTTTTCCCGGCCTTTGGCATCGGCGATATGGCCGTTTTTAATATTGGTTTTGATGATGTCCTCGAACAGGACCCCCGGGCGGATGAATTCTTTGCCCAGCGGATGGATCAGCAGGTAAGCCTGATTACAGAACACCAAACGGTCATCGGGGCCGAAGTAGGCGAAGCCTTCGGTCATGCTGTCGATGGCTTGTTTGAGGACGCTGTCGGTGTCCGTATCCCTTACTTCGGGTTTCAATTTCAGAACGTTTTTGGTTGTCACCATGCAACTCTTTTCCTGGCCGGCTTGTATTCCCTTAACGATAAACCAACGCGCATAGTGAGTTAACCGCAATCTTCCGAAAAGTTAAGCCTAAAGGCTCATGAAAATAGGGGTAAAACAGAACCGGGCCCCTTTTTAAGGGGGCCCGGGTGACAGGGAGGTTGGGAGAAGAGATCCGAAAATCTCTTGAGTATTAAAATATGCCGTTTCTCCGGGCGTTTCAGTGACCGGGATCACACAATCGGTTTTTTTCGTTTTTTTATCAAAAAATGGCTTTATTCCTGGCGTTTTTGGATGCTGTAAATCCGGGAATCCTAACGCCGGCTGGTGTTATGGGGGCCGGAATGCGTTAGAATCATCCCATGATGGTCGAAGGGGGCATGGGTTCGGGTTTCCAGATGTGGGCGGTATTCGCCCTCATCCTGGGCGCACTGGTCTTCTACGTGTTAGAGCGCGCCGCCATGGAGGTGACATCCCTCGGCATCATCTGCGTGCTGTTGATTTTTTTCCATTTTTTCCCGGTCATCGATAGCGCCGGCCAACAGACCCTGACGCCGGGCCGCATCCTCCAGGGTTTTGCCAATCCGGCATTGATTACGGTGTTGGCGTTATTGGTTTTGGGCCAAGGCATGATCCGCACTTCCATCCTGGAACGCGGGGCGGCGTGGATGTTGACATGGAGCCAAGGCCACCTTTCGGCGGCGGGCGCGATTTTATTGTCTTTGGGGGTCGTGGCGGCAATCAGCGCTTTTCTCAACAATACCCCGGTCGTGGTTATCTTCATTCCCATTATGCAGGTGCTGGCGGCCCGGTTCGGCAAGTCGGTCAGCAAGATCATGATCCCGCTCAGCTTTACCGCCATTCTCGGCGGCATGACCACGTTGATCGGCTCGTCGACCAACCTTCTGGTCAACAGCTCGCTGCTTGAAATGAAGATGAAGCCCTTCGATTTTTTCGACTTCACGGTTCCTGGCCTGGTCCTGGCGGCGGTGGGGGTGGCCTATGTCTTCGGGGTGGCGCCCCGGCTTTTGCCCGACCGCGCCGGCATGGTGGACAATATCGTTGAGCGCGACGGCAAACACTTCATCGCCCAAATTACCGTATCGGGGGATTCCGACTTGGTCGGCAAGGATGCCCCCGGCGGCCATTTTCCGAGCCTGCCGGAAAAAACCCTGCGTTTGGTGCAACGGGGCGAGCGGGCCATCCTGCCGCCGTTTGAAAACTTCACCGTTCGCCCCGGCGATGTTCTGGTGGTGGCGGCGACGCGAAAAGCGCTAGGTGATTTCCTCGCCAGCGATCCGGGGTTGTTGCACCCGGACTTGGAAGAGGGCCTCTCGTACCCCGGTGATGTGACCTCCGGTGGGCGCTGGCAGGAAGGCGGCCAGGCCTTGGCCGAAGTCATGGTCGCCCCGGCGTCGGCCATGATCGGCCGCACCCTGCCGCAGATCGGCTTTCGGTATAAGACCCAGTGCATCGTTCTCGGCCTTCAACGGCGGTCCCGGATGATCCCCCAGCGGATCACCGAGTTCCGCCTGGAAGCCGGCGACGTGCTGTTGGTGCAAGGCCAGCCGGATGACATTACGGCGCTCAGGCGCAACCGCGATGTCGTTTTATTCGAAGGGTCGACCATGGATTTACCGGCGCTCGACCACGCCAAGCGGGCGAGCCTGATTTTCCTGTCCGTTGTCGTCCTTGCTGCTACTGGGTTGGTGCCGATTGTCGCGGCGGCCCTGGTCGGTGCTGTTGCCATGGTTGCCACGGGTGTGTTGAACGTGCGCCAAGCCTTTCGTGCCGTCGATCCCAAAATCGTCACCGCTATTGCGGCGGCGCTTGCCATGAGCGTCGCCCTGCAGGATACGGGCGGGGCCAGGCTATTGGCTCATTCCCTGGCCGGCGCTCTGACCGGGGCGCCACCGGCGGTGGTGTTGTCGGTGTTTTTCCTGGTCGCGGCGGTGTTGACCAATGTTATCTCTAATAACGCCGTCGCCGTCCTGTTCACGCCGGTGGCGGTGGGGCTGGCCAATGAAATGGGCGTACCCCCGCATGTCTTCGCCGTTGCCGTGGTCTTTGCCGCGAACTGTTCTTTCGCTTCACCCTTGGGGTATCAGACCAACCTGTTGGTGATGGGGCCGGGGCATTACAAATTCACCGACTTCGCCCGCGCCGGGGCGCCGTTGATTGTGCTGATGTGGTTGGTGTTTACGTTGTTCGCGCCGTGGTACTATGGGATTTAGTGGGGGGAATTTTAGAGGCGGTTACTTTTTAGCGGCGCGTTTATTCAGGTAACCGGGAATTTGCCCCAGCGGCAGCACGGCGCTGCATAGCCCGGCCACGGCGACGGCCCGGGGCATGCCCCAGACGACGCAGGTTTCCTCGTCCTGGGCGATGACGGTGCCGCCGGCTTCGGTAATCAGTTTGGCCCCTTTTTCGCCGTCGTTGCCCATGCCGGTCAAAACGGTGGCCAGGGTTTTGGCTCCATAAATTTCGGCGATGCTGCGGAACAGGGGATCAGCCGACGGGCGGCAATAATTTTCCGGCGGGTCTTGGTTGATGCGGATGCGTACGTCATCGCCGTCTTTTTCGACGACCATGTGCTTGTCGCCGGGGGCGATATAAAAACGTCCGTTTTGGACGATTTCCCCGTCTTCTCCTTCGGCTCCCGGTCGGCCGGATTTTGTCGAGATAGTCTTGGCCAGAGACGCGGTAAAGGCGGGCGGCATGTGTTGGGCGATGAAGATCGGCACCGTGATCGAAGCTTCCAGGCCCTTGAAAACTTCCGTCAAGGCATTCGGTCCGCCGGTGGAACTGGCGATGACCAAAACATCGGGCGAAAACATCGATTCCCGGCGAAGCTTGATTGCCGGGGCCGGGGTGCGGACCCTGGCGTGTAAGGGCTTGCCCTGCTTGCGCCGGGCCAAGCCTAAGCCATAGGCCGTTTCCGCCAGATTGTGTTGAAAAACCGCATGGCTTGAACCCTTGGTGTAGGACGCCGGTGTTTGCAGAAATTCCGCGGCGCCTTGATCGAGGCATTCAATGCCGGTCTTGACGTTGGTGAAGTTCAACGTCGACACCATGATCACCTGGGCGTGACGGTCGATGCGCAACAGCGCTTTTATGGTTTTCAAGGCTTCCATGGGGGCGCCGCCGATGTCGAAAATGATGACTTCGGCGCCGGAGCCAGGGAATTGGCTGATGGCCTCTTTGTCATTGGCGGGCCGGGCGGCGACGTCGATGCGGTTGTCCTTGCCCAGGATGTCGCTGATTTTGCCGGCGATGAAATCGGGCGCGCCGATGACCATGGCTTTGACGGGGGCCTGGACGGGGTCATTTCCGTTGAGGGAATTTTCCGGGGGGTTGGGGGACATGCGATCAAAGGGCCTTGGCGTTTATTGGGCGTTTATTGGGCGTTTTATGGGCGGTTATTGTCGGCAGGGGAAAGTACACGCTCGCCCCCGAAAAAACGACCGGGAATTTTAATTTTCCGGCTCAAGCGTCCTTGACCCGTCTTATGGGTCTCCCTATAAGACCCGTGGGCCACGCCCCCCCAACGGGGCGCGACCTTCTGCAAGGAAGGAGTAAAATTGTGGATACATTGCCGAAACCGGACATCCGTCCGGCCAATCCCCGCTTTTCATCAGGTCCCTGCGCGAAACGTCCCGGCTGGTCGCTGGCCGGGCTCGAAGACGCGTTCGTCGGCCGTTCGCACCGCCACAAGATCGGCAAGGCGAAGCTGGTCGATGTTATCGAGCGCACACGTTCGGTGCTGGGTATTCCCGATACCCACCACATCGCCATCGTCCCGGGGTCCGACACCGGAGCCATGGAAATGGCGCTGTGGTCGTTGCTGGGCGCGCGTGGCGTCGACATGCTGGTGTGGGAAAGTTTCGGCGCCACCTGGGCGACCGACGTCAAAGACCATTTACGTTTAGACGATGTCCGCGTCTTGGAAGCGCCATACGGACAGTTGCCGGACTTAGGCACAGTCGATTTTTCCCACGACGTGGTCTTTACCTGGAACGGCACCACATCCGGCGTCCGCGTCCCCGACGGGGAGTGGATTAAAGCCGACCGCCAGGGCCTGACCCTTTGCGACGCCACGTCTGCGGCCTTTGCCTATGACATGCCGTGGGACAAGTTGGACGTCACCACCTGGTCCTGGCAGAAGGTGATGGGCGGGGAAGCCGCTCATGGGATGCTGGTTTTGGGTCCCCGCGCCGTCGAGCGTTTGGAAAGCTACACGCCGCCGTGGCCGTTGCCGAAGGTCTTTCGACTGACCAAGGCGGGCA
This sequence comes from Rhodospirillales bacterium, assembly GCA_013203955.1. GTDB lineage: Bacteria > Pseudomonadota > Alphaproteobacteria > Rhodospirillales > Casp-alpha2 > Casp-alpha2. The sequence goes on from JABMOY010000047.1 coordinate 14,540, forward strand.
AGTTCAACCCCGATCCGTTTAAGGGCATCACCATCAACACGCCGTCGATGCTGGCCGTCGAAGACGCCCTGGACAGTCTGAAATGGGCGGAATCCATCGGCGGGCTCAAGGGCATGATGGCCTGCATCGAGGCCAATTCGAAAGCCACCTTCGCCTGGGTCGAAAAATCGCCGTGGGTCGATTTCCTGGCATCCGATCCGGCGTCGCGCTCCAAGACTTCGGTGTGCCTCAAGGTCATCGACCCGTGGTTAGAGGCCCAGGACGATGACTTTAAGGCCGGGATCGGCAAGCGTATCGCCGATCTGCTGGACGGTGAGGGGGCGGCTTTCGACATCAAGCATCATATGGCGGCGCCGCCGGGGCTTCGGATTTGGAACGGGGCGACGGTGGAAACGTCCGACCTGGAAGCGCTTTTCCCGTGGCTCGATTGGGCTTGGGAAACCGTGAAAGCGGAAGGAGGGGCAGATGCCTAAAGTCCTGATCGCCGACAAGATGAGCCCGCTGGCCGAAGCCTGCCTGCGCGACGCCGGCATTGAGGTCGATGTCATCACCGGGCTCGACAAGCAAGGTTTGGCCGACATCATCGGCGGCTATGATGGGCTCGCCGTTCGCTCGTCGACCAAGGTCACGTCGAAGATTTTGGAGTCCGCCGACAATTTGAAGGTCATCGGCCGCGCCGGCATCGGCGTCGACAACATTGATGTCGAGGCCGCGACCGCCAAGGGCATTGCCGTCATGAACACGCCGTTCGGCAATTCCATCACC
>JABMOY010000048.1 GCA_013203955.1 Rhodospirillales bacterium
CTTCGACAAGCTCAGGATGAGGCTTCGACAAGCTCAGGATGAGGCCGCTTTTGAACACCGATTCCTTTTGGTCGGAAACCGCCCTAGGTTCTAAGCCCCATCAACGAGCGGGCGAAGGTGCGGGAATCGAACGGCTGCATGTCGTCGAGCCCTTCGCCGACGCCGACGGCATGTACGGGAAGGGCAAATTTTTCCGCCAAGGCGACGACGACGCCGCCCCTGGCCGAGCCGTCCAGCTTAGTGACGATCAGGCCCGTCACATTAATCATTTCCTTGAAGGTTTCGACCTGGGCGTGGGCGTTCTGGCCGATGGTGGCGTCCATCACCAACAGCACCGAATGAGGGGCGCCCGCGTCGGCTTTTTTTATGACGCGGACGATTTTTTCCAATTCCGCCATCAGATTCTTCTTGTTCTGAAGCCGCCCGGCGGTATCGATCAGCAACACGTCGGCGCCGTCGGCCTTGGCCCGGGCATGGGCATCGAAGACAAGCCCCGCGGCATCGGCACCGATTTCGGAAGCCACCACCGTACACCCGGTGCGCTCGCCCCAGATTTGCAATTGTTCGATGGCGGCTGCGCGAAAAGTATCCCCCGCCGCCATCATCACCGACAGCCCTTGTTGGCGCCAAAGATTTGCCAACTTGGCGATGGTCGTCGTCTTGCCTGAGCCGTTGACGCCGCAGACCAGCACGACGAAGGGCTTCTGCGTTTGGTCGACGACCAGCGGGTTGGCCATCTTGTCGAGAATGAAGCCTATGTCATCGGCGAGCAGGGCCTTGACCTCGTCCGGCGTGACTTCCTTGTCCAAGCGCCTTTTGGCCAAAGATTCCTTCAGCTTGGCGGCAGTGGAAACGCCAAGGTCGGCGGTGATCAGCAGTTCCTCCAATTCATCCAGGGCAACTTGATCGAGCTTGCGCCTGATCAACAGATCAGCAATGCCGCCGGTCAGCTTCGCCGACGACCGCCCCAGCCCCTGGCGCATTCGGGTCAGCCAGTTGCTCATGCGGCGCTCATTTTATCCTGGGCGGCGATCAGGCAGTCGTCTTTCGCTTCGATCACCCGCACATCGACGACTTCACCGACGGGCGCGTCGAAATCAAGGCGCACCGGCACATAATGCTGAGACAGGCCGAACCTGGGTTTTTCCACCAACACCTGAAGGTAAGTCCCGGTTAAGCCTTTCAAGAACCGGCTTAACCCTTTTGCGCCGGCTTCCCGCAAACGCCGGGCGCGTTCTTTGCGGACCGGACCCGGCACTTCCGGCATGCGGGCGGCGGGCGTTCCCGGTCGCGGCGAATAAGGAAACACGTGCAGATGCACTAATTCGAGATCGGCCACCGCCGACAAGGTGTTCGCAAACATTTCGTCGGTTTCCGTCGGGAAGCCGGCGATCAGGTCGGCACCGAAGGCGATATCGGGGCGGGCCTTGCGGATACGCTGGACGACGGCGACGGCGTCTTGGCTGGTGTGGCGGCGCTTCATGCGTTTCAAAACCATGTCGTCCATGGCCTGAAGGCTAAGATGCAGGTGCGGCATCAGACGTTCTTCTTCGGCCAGCACCTTGAACAAGTCTTCATCGATGGCCGCCGGATCGATTGATGACAGGCGCAGGCGCTGCAACTCCGGCACCGCCGCCAGAACTTCTTCGATGAGGCCGCCCAATCCGGGCATTTCAGGATTATCGGCCCCATAAGAGCAGATATCGACGCCGGTCAGCACGGCTTCACGAAAGCCCTTGTCGACCAACGCCCGCACTTGGGCGGCGACGGCACCTGTGGCGACGGAGCGATTGTGGCCGCGGGCGAAGGGAATGATGCAGAACGTGCAGCGATGATCGCAACCCTGCTGGACCTGCACGAACGCCCGCGTGCGACCGTCCAACCCGCTGATCAAGTGGGGTGCTGTTTCGCGGGCGGCCATAATATCGGCGACCTGGACGTCCGGGCCGCTTGCGGCGAGAAGCGCAGGATTCAACTTTTCTTCGTTGCCGAGCACGCGGTCGACCTCGGGCATGGCGGCGAAGGCGGCGGCGTTCACCTGGGCGGCGCAGCCGGTGACGATAATTTTGGCCCCCGGCCTGTCACGGCGCACGCGGCGAATGGTTTGGCGTGCTTGGCGCTCAGCCTCGCCGGTGACGGCGCAGGTGTTAATGATGACGGTGTCTTCTAATCCTGCGCCTTCGCCGAGTTCACGCATGATTTCGGACTCGAACGTGTTGAGGCGGCAACCGAGGGTGATGACTTGTGGTTGGGATACGGGCGGTCGGGCCATGATGGAATTCCCCTAAGCCACCAGCGACGGGTCGATGACGCCGGAATAGGCGGTCGCAACCGGCCCGGTCATGACGATATGGTTGTCGTCACGCCAGTCGATTCCCAACGCGCCGCCGTCCAAAATGACGATGGCGCTGCGCCCGCTTAAGCCCCGGCGGGCCGCCGCGACGGCAGTGGCACAGGCGCCCGACCCACAGGCCCGGGTGATGCCGACGCCGCGCTCCCAAACCCGCATGCGGATCGTGCCGTCGCCGAGGACTTGCGCCGCCTCGACGTTGACGTGTTCGGGAAACAGGGGATCGGTTTCGATCTTGGGGCCGAACTCTTCCATAGCGACGGCGGCGACGTCTTCAACGAAAAAGACGGCGTGCGGGTTGCCGACGTTGACGCCGACCGGGTCGGACAAAGGCCCGGCGGTCAGGCCAAGGTTGAGCGTATCCATTTCCCGGGCCAGCGGGATATCGCGCCACTCAAAGCCGACCGGCCCCATGTCGACGGCGATGTTGCCGTCTTCGACCTCTTCGGCCGATAAAATCCCGGCCACGGTTTCGATCTTGATTTTGTCGGCCCCAGTTTCGGCCATCATCTTGGCGGCGACGCAGCGCGTGCCGTTGCCGCAGGCCTCGGCCTCGCTGCCGTCGGCATTAAGGATGCGCATGAAGATATCAGCGGCATTGTTTTCAGCCGGCTCGATGATCAGCAATTGGTCACAGCCGACGCCCAAGCGACGGTCGGCGATGGCCCGGGCGTGCGCCGGGGCAAGGTCGATTTTCGTCTGGCGGGCGTCGAGGACAACGAAATCGTTGCCCAAACCATGCATCTTTGTGAACGGTAATGTTGTCATAACGGCGTTAAATAGGACCGGAACCCCCCGGCTGTCCAGGGGTATGTCAGCGTCAAGAGGAAGATGGGGGGAGATGATTGGCGACGAATTTCTTCATATGGAATGTCGCCTGTTCGGTCCCGTAAACGTAATCCCGGCCCCAGGGGCAGGCCCGGCGCGCCAGACAGCCGCCGGTGAAGCAGTCCCGCCCGGCAGGGTCAGCGATATGAGCAACGCAAGCCTTGACGTCGTAATCGGCTCTCTCGGAACCTTTCGGATCGAAGGCATCGGTCGGACAAGCGTCGAGACAGGGTTTATCGGCGCAGCTTTCGCAGGGGCTGGCATGGCTCGGCGGTTCCGGCAGATCAATGTGCGTATCGAACACCAAGGCCCCGCGATAAGCGTGCCAAAGCCCGAATTCGGCATCGATCAGGGGACCGGTGGGCGATGGGTGAACACCCCCGGCCCGCACCGCCCAGGACTGAAACGGCTGATAGGGCGGCCCGCCGAAAGGATAAAGCGCGCCTGCGCCCAAATCCGCGGCCACGCCCTCCAGCACGCGCTTCGTCCAGGTATCGAGAGGATGGGGGTCTTGATCCCGGCTGTCCGCCGGGACGGCGTCGGAAAACGCCTGCCACATCTTGGGCCCGGCATTACCGACAAGGACGAGGGTCTGGCCCTTGATCTCATCGGCGCCCGGATGAAACCCGCCCCGGACAATCATGCCGGTTGCGGCGACGGTGTCTTTGATGGTTTGAAAATCCATGGCCTGAGTTTAGGGCTGGATAGCGGCGCCACGCAATCGCCCTCTATTCCGCCCCGCCGGCAGCCTTCAGCAGGCTCAGGATATCGCGGCGGACCTTGACGTCGGGGATTTTGTAATAGGCATCAATGAAGCGGTCGGCTTCTTCGACGTTTTCCGGCCCCGGCGCTGCTTTATCAGTAGGCGGCAGCAACACCGGCGCATCCTCGAAAAAATACACTCTAAAAGTGCGGTTATTATTATTTACTACTTTTCGTTTAGCACGAGCCCGGTCGGATGCCAAGTCGGGCCGTAAAAACAAGGCGCGCGGATAAGCATAGGGTGGACTTGACTTAAATGAGCCCCCTCCATAGAGTGCGCGCCAATCCATAGGGTTTCAGACAATCCGCTGTCCCGAGGGGCACCGCCAATCCGCGAGTTTCGCGCACTGGCGCCTTTGTTGTTTGGCCTGTTCCCTAGGGTTTTGAAGGAAAAAAGACCATGTTCGACGACCTGACCGGCAGACTGGAAGGCATCTTCTCGAAGCTGACCAAGCGCGGCGCCCTGAAAGCGGCCGACGTCGAAGGCGCTATGCGCGAAATCCGCGTCGCCCTGCTGGAAGCCGACGTCGCCTTGCCTGTGGTCAAGGACTTCATCGAGCGCGTCACCGAAGACGCCATCGGCGAAAAAGTTTTGGACAGCGTCACGCCGGGTCAACAAGTCATCAAGATTGTCCACGACCACTTGGTCGACATGCTGGGCTCGGACGCGGGCGCCCTCAATTTCGGCGCCACGCCGCCGGTCGTCATCCTGATGGTCGGCCTGCAAGGGTCCGGCAAAACGACGACCAGCGCCAAGCTGGCTTTAAGGCTTACCAAGCGCGACAAGAAAAAGGTGATGATGGCGTCGTTGGACGTCTACCGCCCGGCGGCGCAACAACAACTCCAACAGTTGGGCGAACAGGCCGAGATTCGCGTGCTCGACCCAGTGTTGGGCGAACAGCCGCTCGCCATCGCCAAACGCGCATTAAGCGAAGCCGCCAAGGAAGGCATGGACGTGGTCGTCCTGGACACCGCCGGACGGCTGCATATCGACGACGACTTGATGGCCGAGGTCACGCAAATCCGCGAAGCCGCCCAGCCGACGGAAACGCTTTTGGTCGCCGACGCCATGACCGGCCAGGACGCCGTCACCATGGCCCAAGCTTTTAATGAAAAAGTCGGCATCACCGGCATCGTGCTCACCCGCGTCGACGGCGACGCCCGCGGCGGCGCCGCCCTTTCCATGCGCGCCGTCACCGGGCGCCCGATCAAGCTGATGGGCACCGGCGAAGGGTTGGACGACCTGGATGCTTTCGACGCGGCCCGTGTCGCCGGTTCGATCTTGGGCCAAGGCGACATCGTCGGGCTGGTGGAAAAAGCTCAAGGTACCGTCGATCAAGAAGACGCCGAAAAAATGGCGGCCAAGATGATGAAGGGGAAATTCACCCTTGAAGACATGGCCGAACAGTTCAAGCAGTTGCGCAAGATGGGCGACATGAACGGCCTGCTCGGCATGCTGCCGGGGGCTAACAAGATCAAGGACCAGATCGCCGCCGCCAACATCGACGACAAGACGATCGCCCACCAAGAGGCCGTGATCCTGTCGATGACGGCGAAGGAACGCAAAAATCCGAAGCTGCTCAACGGATCCCGGCGCAAGCGCATCGCCGCCGGATCGGGCACCAGCGTCCAGGACGTGAATAGGGTGCTCAAACAGTTCAAACAGATGTCACTGATGATGAAGAAGGCCGGCAAGATGGGCAAAAAAGGCCAAAGGGGCGGCCCCATGGGCGGACTCCCGCCCGGCATGACGCCGCCGCCCGGCTTCCCCCCGGCTTCCCGTTAAGATAACAACTATTCATTTAAAAGAGAGAAAACCATGAACCCAATCGAACCCAATCGGCAAAAGGACAACGCAACGATATGTCTTTAAGAATTCGGCTTTCCCGAGGCGGTGCCAAGAAACACCCCTACTATCGCATCGTGGTCGCGGATTCCCGCCGCCCCCGCGACGGTCGCTATATTGAGCGGCTCGGCTCCTATAACCCGATGGTCGCCAAGGACCATCCCGACCGCCTGACGGTCAAGGACGACCGCATCAAGTACTGGCTCGGCGTCGGCGCCCAGCCGTCGGATCGCGTCGCCCGTTTCCTGAGCACTTTGGGCTTGGTTGAAAAACCGGTGGTCCACGAGCAGACCAAGCAACATCTGCCGCGGGCCAAGACCCTCGAGCGCCAGAAGGAAGCCGAAGAAGCGGCCAAGGCTAAGGCGGAAGCACCTGCCGAAGAGGCTGCGCCGGCTGAGGAAGCCCCGGCTGAAGAAGCGAAAGCCGACGAAGCGCCCGCTGAAGAGGCCAAGGCTGAAGAAGCGAAGCCCGCCGATAAGCCCGCTGAAGAAGCTGCGCCGGCTGAGGAAGCCAAGGCTGAAGAAGCTGCGCCGGCTGAAGAAGCCAAGGCTGAAGAGGCCAAAACTGACGAGGCCCCTGCCGAGGAAGCGAAGGCCGATGACAAGGCCGACGAGGCCCCCGCCGAAGAAGCCAAGGCTGACGATAAGCCCGAGGCAAAGGAAAAGGAGGACGGTTAAACAGCCAACATCACCGCCTGAGAACTTGCCTGCGGATAAGGTCTGCATTGGCGCCGTTGGCGGCGTTCGCGGGCTCAAAGGTGAAATCCGGGTCAAGAGCTTCACCGCCGATGCCAACGATATAGCGGCCTACGGGCCGGTTTCGATCGAAGGCAAAGAAGGTGAGTTCCAGATCCGCGTCACCGGCCAAGTCAAAGGAATGGTCATCGCCCGGATTGACGGCATCGACGACCGCGACGGGGCCGAGGCTTTAAAGGGCAAACAGTTGTATGTACCGAAGTCAGCCCTACCCGAAGCCGAAGACGGCGAATTCTACTACGCCGACCTGATGGGGATGAAGGCTGAAAGCACGGAAGGAAAACCTTTAGGCATCGTCAAGGCCATTCATAATTTCGGCGCCGGCGACATCATCGAAATTGCCCGGGAAACCAATGGGCCAGCCGAAGATGGAGACGCAAAAGACGATTTGATGGTGCCCTTTACCAAGGCAATGGTGCCGCAAGTGGATATGCAACAGGGCAGGATCGTTATCGACCCGCCCCAAAATTTAGAACCCGAAGACGACCCAGAAAACGACAAAGAAGACTGAAGGATTTTTAAAGTGGCGAAACGAGACACCCCCTGGAAGGCGAAGGTGCTGACCCTGTTCCCGGATATGTTCCCGGGACCGTTGGGTCTGTCGCTCGCCGGTCAGGGATTGGCGGACGGTGCCTGGGCCTTGGAAGCGGTCGACATCCGCGACTATGCCACGGACAAACACCGAACCGTCGACGACGCGCCTTTCGGCGGCGGCCCGGGCATGGTCATGCGCCCGGATGTTGTTTCCGACGCCATTGAAAGCGCTCAGGCCGCCGACTTAAGGCTGCCGGTGGTGTACCTGACGCCCCGGGGCAAACCGTTGACCCAAGACCGCGTCCGAGGACTTAGCCAAGGCCCCGGCATGATCGTGCTGTGCGGGCGTTTCGAAGGCCTCGACGAGCGCGTCCTCGACGCCCACGAGGTCGAGGAAATCAGTCTCGGCGATTTTGTCCTGTCCGGCGGCGAAGCGGCGGCCATTACCGTCATCGACGCCTGCGTCAGGCTGTTGCCGGGTGTCGTCGGTCAGCCGGAATCGTTGACCGAAGAAAGTTTCGAAGACGGCTTGTTGGAATATCCCCATTACACCCGCCCGCAAGTCTGGGAAGGCAGGTCGGTGCCCGAGGTTTTACTTTCCGGGCACCATGAAAACATCAAATCTTGGCGACGCCAACAGGCCGAAGCCATCACCCGCGAACGACGTCCCGACATGTGGGCGCGCTACGCGGGGTCGAACGGATAGATCAGAATTTTTTTACGTAAGGACGAAAACTATGAACATCATCGAAAAAATCGAAAAAGAACAGATTGATAAGTTGGTCGCCGAGCGGGCCATTCCCGACTTTGGGCCGGGCGACACGCTTCGTGTCAACGTCAAGGTGGTGGAAGGAACGCGAGAGCGCGTCCAGGCTTTTGAAGGCGTCTGCATCGCGCGTAAGAACGGCGGGCTCAATTCCGCCTTCACGGTGCGGAAGCTTTCCTACGGCGAAGGCGTGGAACGGGTATTCCCGCTTTATTCGACGGCCATTGACAGCATCGATGTCGTCAGGCGCGGCGACGTCAGGCGCGCCAAGCTCTATTACCTGCGCGGGCGCACCGGCAAACGCGCCCGCATCGCCGAAAAGACCGATTGGACCAGCACTAAGAAGAAAAAGGGTGATGCCTCGGCTGAGGGTGATGCCCCGGCTATAGAAGCCAAAGCCGAAAAGCCGAAAAAGGAAAAGAAGGCGAAGAAAGAAAAGGTCGCCGTGCCGGAAACCGGTAAAGCCGAGGAAGTGACCGAAGAAATCGTCGCCGAAGCGGTTAAGGAAGCCGAAGCGGCCGAGAAAAAAGCCAAGGAAAAATCCGAGGAATAAAGCCAAAAAAAAATAAAGCCAAAAAAATAAAGATAGAGATAACGCCTAAGCGCCCTTAAATAAAAGAAGACATGAGGGAGGAAACGACAAATGGGGAAAGCTCGGACCCTGTTCGACAAGATTTGGGAAAGCCACCTGGTCAACATCCAGGACGACGGTACCTGCCTGCTCTATATCGACCGCCACCTGATCCACGAAGTCACCAGCCCGCAAGCCTTCGAAGGCTTGCGCAGCGCCGGGCGCAAGGTCCGCCGGCCGGACCAGACGCTGGCCGTCATCGATCACGACGTGCCGACGACGGACCGCTCCAAACCCATCGAAGACCCGGATGCCGTGGCCCAGATCGAAGCCCTGCAAAAAAACTGCAAGGAATTCGGCGTCGAGCTGTTCGACATCGGCGATATCCGCCAAGGCATCGTCCACATCATCGGCCCGGAACAGGGATTCACCCTGCCGGGCACGACCATCGTCTGCGGCGACAGCCACACCGCCACCC
>JABMOY010000049.1 GCA_013203955.1 Rhodospirillales bacterium
AGCACCCGTAGCTCAGCTGGATAGAGCGCTGCCCTCCGAAGGCAGAGGTCACAGGTTCGAATCCTGTCGGGTGCGCCAATTTTTTTCGAGGGGTTATAGCAAAACCGCCATCGTTATCAGAAGGCGGTTTTCGCTTTAGGGGAACGGTTGCTCGTTTTCTCAGCGCCATAAAACCTATGAGCTATGTAACCCTAAATAGCCTTAGACCAAGTAGAAGAAGCTAGTTAGGTCGTTATCGCGGGCATCGTTGGCTAGCCCCCCGCTACGTGACCGGATCGAAAGTCGTTTGCGCATCGCGTTTCGGGGTTCCCCAGTATCGAAAACGCTCCATCCTAATCGCCGTTAGACGGGATGCGGTGCGACCGGAACGTTTTATCGATCCCGAAGGTTCGTCACTCCTCGTTCCCGAATACGATCCGAACGCTTCTATCGTCTCCGTACGCGAAGCGATCGATCATCTTCCTCCGATCAGTGCCGGCGAAACGCATCCCAAGGTTCCGAACCATAGGACAAGGGGCATGAGCGAACTAAATTTGAAAAGAATAGCCGCCGCCAAGCCGGGCCAGTCCAACGCCTATATGGAAAATACTCCCGACGGCGATTTGTCGCTTAAGTGCCACCGGAAGGTAAACAAACGGCTGAAGGTCCGGTGTTTTGGGGACGTGTATACGCGCATGGCGCCCGACCGACCGTCGCCGACGATCACCACGAAATGCCCCAGCATTTCGAACGGCCGCTTCGGTCATTATGACGTAAAACAAATGCGGGGCATTTCGCTACGGGAAGCCGCGATCCTGCAATCCTTCCCTGAGGGTTATACGTTTTATCCCGAAAACCTACTGCATCCGATCGCGGCCATGATCGGAAACGCCGTGCCTCCGAAATTGGCTTCCTTCTTTTCCTCTTATCTTGTTAAGTCTGTCGCCTAACTACTTTCCGCCTTGCGGAGACGGGTGCGTTTGCTCCGCAATCGCCTGAGAACCCTTTTTAGGTCATCGGCAAGCCGACATTCCCAAACGATTTCGACGAACCAACCGTCATTTTCAAGAGCACGTGTTTTTTCTTGGTCGCGTTCGAAATTGCGGTCAAGCTTTCGGTTCCAGAATTCCGTATTCGAGGCCGGCCGGCGACCGCGCGGACAATCATGCCCGTGCCAAAAACATCCGTTCACGAACATGGCCGTTCCGTAACGAGGCAAAACGATATCCGGTTTCCCAGGTAGCTCCTTGGCATGGAGACGAAAGCGGAAGCCGTCCGCGAAAAGCCCTGAGCGAACCAATTTCTCGGGTTTTGTGTCCTTACCGCGGACCGCGGCCATCATGCGGGAACGCTCATCCTTAGTAACTTTATCCGTCAAGGGACACCACCTTCAAAATTCAAGGTTTTCCTGCAGGAAAAGGTGGTTGAAGAGAAATTAAAACCCATAGAATTGCCCGATGACCAATGATTGCCACTATAATAGCGTATAAGTAGAGGTTTTTATTGGCGTATTCAACTTTCCGCTCCGAAGGCAGAGGTCACAGGTTCGAATCCTGTCGGGTGCGCCAATTTTTTTCGAGGGGCCCGTCTTATTTTGCCGTCCTAATCGCCCCCGTCGCCCTCGCCCTTATCCTTCTTCTTATTCCGCCGGCCGATGAAAACCATGAACAGGCCGAGGATAACGAACCCCAGCAGCAGGATAAGCGGCGAATAGGCGCCGATCGCTTCGACGCCGACGCCGCTGCCGTGGGCCCAGGCTTGTGAAATCATCGGCGCGTTTTCTTTCGGCTCACGGGTTGACGATGGGCTGCGACAAAATCCACAGGCTGACCATGGTATAGCCGACCATCAGCAACAGCATCGGCCCCTGGCTGCGGATGGCGTCATCATAATCGTCGAACAGGCGAAGCGCCATGACATGGGCGACGTAAACGGCCGACACGTGGCCGCTGATGATGGCGGTCATGGCGACGTACCAGACGAACTGGGCGTTGATGATGCCGACATCAAGCCCGTAAGCCGCAGTCCCGAACAAATCCCAACCCCAGCCGAACGGGTCGGAGGCCAGCGGGATAATCAACTGGCCGGCGATCAGCAAATAAGACAGGTAATGCGACAGGTGATAGGCGATGGCGATCGGCACCAGCGACAGCACGAAGAAGCCGGCGATTTCGGTGACCCGGCGTTCGGACCCGCCGGTGACAGCGATCCAGGCGGCGAAGGCCATGAAGACGGCCAGGAACAGCAAAGGCAAGACCACCAGCGCCAGCGTCTTGATGACGATAATCAGGTTGAACCCGGCCCCCAGTAGGGCCAGCAACAAGGGCCTGAGGGCCTGACTTTCGGCGATCCAATCGAGGATTGCCGCCCACAAAGGCACCTCCAGGATGCCGTCGAAGGTGACGCTCGTCAGCAGCAGCACGATGAAACAGACGCCGGAAAAGCCGACCGGGCGCTCCGTCAGCAGGCCGCTGCCCGGAAAGCGCAAGCACCACCGCCCACCGGCGCCCTGCGTCGGCGCGAAGCGGGCCAATAAACCGAAGGCGACGGAGAAGGCCTCGGCCTTATCCAGCCAGTCCCGCCGCCCGAAGACCACCATTCCGGCCCAGGTGACGGCGGCATAGGCGACCATCAACGAGGCCAAAATGCGCGGGCGTTCGCCCAGTTCGGAAATCAGTTCGAGCCAGGCGAAGGCGAAGAACAGGGCCACCGCCGGCCAACGGCCGAACGCCGCCGGATAGGGCCTCAAGGGCGCAAACACCCGGCCCCGCAGCCGTTCCGCCCAGCCGAACAGGATGGGTCCAGCGGATTGATCAGGGCCCACAGGTTGCCGCCGAGGGCCGAAATGAAGGCCATCCCCACCCACCAGATGACCCAGACGAATGTCGGGGCGATATTTTTTAAGGGATCGGCGGTGCCGAAGAAACCGGCGGCGATGAGGAGAACGAATACACCGACCGATAGCCCGCGAAGGACCGCCCGTGTCCAGGCGTGGCCCAAGAGGCGGAGCCCCGGCAGACCCAGCAGGTCAACCTGGCGCTCGACGCCCAAGCGGCCTTTCCCCTTCCCGAACAGAGCCATGATGAGGAACGACAACCCGACCACGGCCCCGGCCCCGATCAGGTAATAGGCAAGCGGCAGGGCCAAGTCGTAGCGCTGCCCGAAGGCATGGGCCGAGGCCGTCCGCGCCGTCGCCATGAGCAAAAGGGCCGCCGAAAAAACAATTAATGGAATTCGTTTAGGCATTCAGGTCATGGACTCATAAATGATGCTAGCTGTTCGGACTTCCGCTTGTTGGGACAAATCGGTCATTCCGCAACGCCACCACGAAGGGCTGAGTTTAACCCGTTCCCGACCTTTAGACTGCCCGCCCTTAAAACACAATTAATGACCGTGGCGATGGTGTTCATCTGGGTAATGCGGGTGAGTGTGTCGCGTTGGTTCGTGTTGGTGTTTGTGAACGTGCGGCTCATCCGGGGAAGTTTCATGATCATGCTTGTGGTGCCCGTCATCGTGGCCGTGGACATGGGAGTGCTCCACTGTTTGGTGTTCATGATCGTGTGCATGGCGTTCGGTAATGTGGAGCCAAACCCCGATGGCCATCAACCCGCCCGCCAAAACAAGGGCGATGGTTACTGGATCGCCAAGAAGGGGAACGGCAATGATTGCACCGACGAAGGGGGCGGTGGAGAAATACGCCCCCGCCCTAGCAGTGCCGAGTTCCCGCAGAGCAATCACAAATAGTGCAAGGCTGACCCCATACCCCAAAAAACCAACAACGCCGGACATCAGAGTAGTACCGGCGGACGGAATGGTTATCCCGACGATCAGCGCGAGGCTAACGTTCGTTGCGCCCGCAACAAGTCCCTTGATCGCGGCAATTTGAAAGGGGTCGGACAGCGACACTTTGCGTGTCAGATTGTTATCGATACCCCAACACAAGCAAGCCCCCAATATGGCAAGCGGGGGCCAAGGGGATTGCCCATGGATCGCTCCCGACCATGAAAGGACGACCGCCCCGATAACGATGGCCGCCATGCCGAGTGCGATGCGCTGGTCGAAGTTTTCACGGAAGACATACCACGCAAGGAGAGCCGTAAAAACGCCTTCCGCGTTGAGTAGAAGCGAGGCGGTAGAGGCTGACGTTCCCGCCAACCCCCACATGAGAAGAACAGGGCCAGCGATGCCTCCGGCGACCACGGCACCAAACATCCATGGCCAGTCGTGGCGGGCAAGCTCGTCGCCTTTCGAGCCTCGAATAAATCTGACAACCGACAGCCCAATACCCGAACCTAGATAAAGAAGCCCGGCTAGCAGCCACGGGTTTACATCGCTCAACAACATCTTTGCTAATGGAGTGCCGGCCCCGAAAAGGGCGGCAGCGCCAAGAGCGGCGGTAATTCCGGTTCGTTTTGCATTCATAATCACGACTATATCCGACGATGCAAATATTCACATCCTACTGATTAGGCCATGGATTCATTAACCCGCAGCCAAATGCGTATGGCGGCCAACTTTTTCATAGCGAGGTAGTTGTCGGCATGCTGATGAACGCGCACCATGGAACTGTCGATCGTCAACACGCGGAACGCCGCGTGGCTTGTTCGGAAGAAGATGTTCAATGACCGACCATTCAAAATCGGTCAGATCGTAACGCCCGCCCATGTGAAAGCTCCCGCTGTTTGAAAGCTTGAATCACATAACCGGTGATTTGTGAATCCCCTTTATGAGTACATGACCTAGCGGGGGTGAACTTCCAGGTAAATCAGGGTCGTTTCTCTTGATTTAAGCAGGCCATGTTCGTGAGAGTCTCCAAAGCCGTGGGCCGAAACGGCGAAACGCCCCGTCGCCCGCGCGATGAAGGCCATATTGACCATCTTTCCGGGCCCGACCTTTTGTTTGATGTCGTAGCCATGAAGATGCAGGTCGACCGCCTCGTCGGTGGCCCAGGAAAGGCTGACCATATCCCCCTGTTTGACGCGCAGGACGCCGTCGCCTTCGACCTTGCGGCGGGAAAATAGAGTTGGGTATACCGGGAGGTTGGGGTTCATATCAGCTCGGGCTTTCGGTTGGCCGGTTTGACAACAGGAAGGCCCGGCTTAAGTCGTGGCGAATATTGTTTGTTATAAAAACTTTGCCTTTCCGGACTTGCCCTGGAGGCATAAAGTGCTTTTTTTCGGGGCATAAAAATCCAAAGGGAGAAAATGATGAAACATATAGGGTTCGCTATCTTGGCGGCATTCCTGATCGCCGCGCTTTCGCCGGTGTCGGTAAACGCCGAAATCCTGGCGATGATGAACTATGAGAGCAAGACCGAGAAGGCGCAGAAGGCCATGGGCATGAAAGGCCCCTACAAACGCCGCGAAGGCATCGCCATTGTCGACGTCGATCCCAATTCCGATAAATTCGGCTCCATTGTCATGGATGTTCCGCTGCCACCCGATCTGGTGGCTCATCACATCTTCTATGACCACGAACAGGAAAAGGCCTATATGACGTCGCTCGGCAAATCCGAGCTGCATGTCTTCGACCTTGATCAGTTTCCTTACAAGATGAAGCGGCTTGATATGCCGGACTGCAAGATGGGCGAAGACGTTGTCTTTTCCGAAGACAACAAGACCTGGTATCTGACCTGCATGATGTCGGCCCGCGTGATCGTCGGCGATGTCGCCACCGACAAGGTCAAGAAGATCATCGAGATTCCCAATTCATATCCGCACGGGATAATGTTAATGGACGACATCGACAGGCTGTTGGTCACCAGCACCGTCAGTGGCGACCTGAAAGTCGCGCACGAAGAAGTTATCGTCCTCGAAGCCAGCACCGGCAAAGTACTGCAACGGGTTAAGGTCTCGAATAAAAAATCACCGTCCGGCGCCGCCCCGGTGGAAGTGTTACGCGTACCGGGGACCAACCCGCCCGTCGTCTATACCACCAACATGTTCGGCGCCACGTTGTGGGCGTTGACGTGGAGCCCGTCGAAAAAGTCTTTTTCCGGGCAACAGGTTTTCGACTTCAACCCGATGAAGGCCAGCGTGGTGCTGGAAATGTATTTCAACAAGACCCATGACCGGCTTTACGTAACGTCGGGCGTGCCGGGTGGGATGCATACCTTTGATATATCCGGCGGGCCGATGAAGCCGAAACTGATCAGCACCATCAAAGCCGGAGCCGGCGCGCATCACGTTGCCTTCACGAAGGATGATAAGTATGCGTTCGTGCAGAGCACGCTGTTGAACCTGCCGGGGCTGGACGATGGCTCGGTTACCGTTGTCGATCGAAAGTCAGGCAAGGCGATCAAGTCGATGGACACGCTCAAAAATATGGGATTGAACCCGAACCTGATCGTGTTGCTGCCTAAATGGAATAGTTCCGGAGGACATTAGAGGCGGGCATTAGCCACTCCGCCCGGGGCGCATTTAAGAACCGACAGTGATCGTCCGTTCCTTGGGGAAATGGACGCTGACTTCGGTGCCCCGGCCCGGGCGGCTTTCGATTTTCAACGTGCCCCCGTGCATTTCGGCAAGCGACTTGACCAGCGACAGGCCCAACCCCGTTCCTTCGCGACCGGCCGTCATGGCGCCGCCGACCTGCATGAAAGGTTCGGTAATGCGTTCCAAGTCTTTTTCGGCGATGCCGATGCCGGTGTCGCGTACGGACACCGAAATGCCGCCGCCGTTTTTCACCCCGGCGTTAATGCTGACGCGGCCTTCGGCGGGGGTGAATTTGACCGCGTTGGTCAGCAGATTGACCATGATCTGTTTGAAACGAAGGGAATCCCCCCTCAGGAACGGCAGGTCTTCGGGGATATCCGTCCTTAGGGCGACGCCCGCCCTTTCCGCCCGTTCGCCGACCATCCTGATCGACGCCCCGATGGCTTCGCCGATATCGACGCTTTCCTCGACCATGTCCATGGCCCCGGCCTCGATCTTCGAGACATCCAGGATATCCTTGATCAGGTCGAGAAGATGGCGGCCCGATGAATTGATGTCGTTCAGGTAGTCGGAAAACTTAGGATTGTCGATGGCGCCCAGGACCTCGCTTTTGAGCAGGTCCGAAAAGCCGATGATCGAATTCAAGGGCGTGCGCAGTTCGTGGCTCATGTTGGCTAGGAACTCGCTTTTGGCGCGGTCGGATATTTCGGCGATCTCCTTGGCTTCCGCCAATTGTTCCAACGCCTCGTTGCGCTCGACCACCTGGCCGACCTGGATGCCGACCTGGGCGAAGATCGGCATCAGGGTTTCGTCG
Source organism: Rhodospirillales bacterium (assembly GCA_013203955.1). Taxonomy (GTDB): domain Bacteria; phylum Pseudomonadota; class Alphaproteobacteria; order Rhodospirillales; family Casp-alpha2; genus Casp-alpha2. The sequence continues at coordinate 7,228 of JABMOY010000049.1, forward strand.
AGCTCTTGGATGTCATCGGTGAAAAACTCCATCACCGCCGCCGCTCGGCCTCGAACCATTACGGGAATGGCAAGGCCCGCGTTGACGGGCGCTTTCTTGCCCATTCTAACTCTCGGCATTTCGGGGGTTTCCTTGGAATCAGAGAACCAGATCGGCTTGCCGGCGGCCCACGCCATGCCCGGCAGGCCTTCGCCCTTGGCAAACGTCGTGGTCTCGGTCGCCTTCTGGAATTTCCTGAACTTCCGGGGCTTGGTTAAATGCCACAACCCCGTAGGCACGAGGCGGTCGGGCCGGTCTTCCCCATCGCCGGTTTCCAACATATAGACGTGCCCCACCGGCCAGCCTAAGTGGGCGCAGACTTCTTCCAGGCACCCGGCCATGGCGACTTCGGCGGTGCGGGCTTCGTTGGCGATCAGCGCCACCGCCTGCAGCAGCAGCTGGTTCTTGGCCAACTGGCGTTCGCGGCGCTCGGTGCGTTTGCGTTCTTCGACCTCGTCGGACAGCTCGCGGGTTCGCTCTTCGACCCGTTGTTCGAGCTCGTCGCGGGCTTTTAATATCTCGTTTTCGGCCTCGATGCGGGCGGTGATGTCGGTGGCGGTGCCGCGGTAGCCGAGAAAAGTTCCATCCACACCGAACCGCGGCCGGCCGCTAAGCCGGATATGATAGCGCTTGCCCTCGTAGCGGCTTTTCGGGCCGCCGGGGCTGGACATGGTGAAATCGTTGAAGGGTTTCCTGTCGGCCATGTCCCGCAGGTGCCGGTCCCAGGCTTCCGGCAGCACGCCCAGGGCTTCGGGGTCGGCGGTCTCATAGCGGGACTTGCCGATGATGTCCTTAGGGGTGCGGCCGGTGACTTTGTAATAGTTGTTGGACACGAAGACGAAGCGGAGGTCCGCATCCATTTCCCAGAACCAGTCCGACGCCGTTTCCGCCAGATCGCGGAACCTTTCCTCGCTTTCCCGGATCAATTTCTCCGGCCACTTGCGCTGGGTGATGTCTTCGATGATGCCGGTGAATTTCCGCTCCCCCCCAACGGACAGCTCACTGATGCCCAATTCCATGGGGAATGTCGTGCCGTCCTTGCGCCGGCCTTCGACCTCGCGCCCGATGCCGATTATACGGGCCTTGCCGGTTTTGATGTATTTGGAAAGGTAGCCGTCATGTTCGGAATGGTAGGGTTCGGGCATCAGCATCATTACGTTTTTACCAATAACTTCATGGGCTTCGTAGCCGAAGGTTTTTTCGGCCGCCGGGTTGAAGTTTTCGACGATGCCTTTCTCGTCGATGGTGACGATGCCGGTGACGGCGTTGTCGACGATCAGGCGCATGCGTTCCCGTTCGTCCCACAGCGCCTGTTCGGCCTGCCGGCGCCCGGTAATTTCGACGGAAACCGTGGCAACGCCGACGATTTCACCACCTAAGCCCTTCAGCGGCGCCTTGGAGACCAGGAAATCCCGTTCCCGGCCCTTGGCGTCGGTGATCCGGTTGTCATAGGCCACACTTTCGCCGGTTTCGAGGACGATTTTTTCCCAGTCGCGGACCCGGCTCCCGTGTTTCTTGGAAATGACGGCGGATGTTTTGCCGATGATGTTCTCATCTTCAAGCCCGTAGACTTCCTTGTGAAGGCGGTTTGACAACTGATAACGGCCTTTGGTGTCCTTGACGTTGATGACGGCGGGCACGGTATCGAGGATGACCTGCAGCTGTTCCTCCCTTTCGCGCAGCGAGTCTTCGGCCTGTTTGCGCTCGGTGATGTCGAGGGCGGCGGTGACGACGCCGATAATTTCCCCGGCCAAGTTGCGCAACGGCGATTTCGATACCAGCATATCCATTTCCCGGCCTTCGGCGTCTGCAAGTCGGTAGTCATAAATCGGCAAGGCTTGGCCGGTCTGGATAATTTTTTTCTCCAGCGCCAGGGTTTTTTCGCCGTGTTCTTCGTTTAAGACAATGGACGTCTTGCCGATTAATTCTTCTTCGCTTAGCTGGTTGATTTCCTGGTGGACACGGTTGGACAGAACATACCGGCCTTCGGCATCCTTGACGTTGATCATCACCGGGATGGTGTCGAGGATGGCCTTCAGGCGCGCCTCGCTTTCCAGAAGCGCTTCCTGCGCCTGCTTTTGCTCGGTAACGTCGATTTGGATGGTCAAGGTGCCGCCATCGCCGGTTTTAAAATCCTGGACGGATGTCCAGCGCCCATCCGGGCGTGGGCGTATTTCGGGCGGTCCCGGATTGCGGAACCGGGCCAATCTATCCTGCACCCATTTTTCACTGTTGCTTTTGTCGACGCCGACAAGAATCCCCGCCATGGTCGCCAACCGGCAGGCGTCTTCGAAGGTACTTCCGGGAAGGTAAGAATTTTTTAGGGCCTTGTGATTTTCCCGGTGCGTGGCGTTGGCCATGACGAAACGCTCGTCAGCGTCATAAAGCGCAACGCCGACCGGAATGCCTTCGATAGCACTCGAAAGTCTCAGCAATGTTTCTTCAGCCTGTTTGCGTTCGGTAATGTCGGTGACGATGATCAGCGTGCCGCCGGAAGAAATCTTGTAGTCGCGGATCAATTCCCAGCGCCCGTCCGCCCATTGCCGTATATCGGGCGGCGTTTCTTTGCGGAAATGGTGCAACCGCGTCAGCACCCAATCTTCCAGGGTGTCTTCGGTCAATCCTTCAAACAGGTCTACCCGCTTGGAGAGGAGGAGGCGCAGGATGTCTTCGAAGCGCGTCCCCGGCACCAACAGGTCGGCGGCTTCCCAGCACCCTTCCCTGTAGGCGTCGTTGCACATGACGAAGCGTTCGTCGGCGTCGAAAAGGGCGATGCCGTCCGACAGGCCATCGATGGCGTCGGCCAGTTGACGTTCGGTATCCCGCGCCCGGCCCTCGGTCTGAATGCGGGCTTTCTTTTCGTCTTTGACGGCGAACAGCAACGCCGCCGTGACGACCACGGCAAAAACCGCCAGCAGCCGGTTGGCGACGACAACCCAGGGGATTCCCCCCGGCGGCGACAGGAAATATCCGGCCAAAATCAGGATCACCGACAATATGGCCAAGGCGATGACGTCGCGGCGGCGCGGGAGCCACCAACCCAAAAGCACGACCGCCACATAGGGCACACCCCCGGCGACACCCAAGGGTAATTGCAGGTCGGCGATGAAGAACCCGGCGGCCAGAGTAACGGCGGCCGCCGTCAACACCAACGGGGGCGGACGACTGTTAAACATCATCGGTTTTCAAATAAAACGGAGCAGGTCTTCCCAGGGTTACTGCGGTTAATACTCTTATTCTTGTTATTAACTATACAGAATAGAAGGGTTTATTGCCCGTTGGCAACCCGTTGGGGGAAAAAGAGTCTTTCGAGTCTGACACTTAGGGCGGTTTCCGACCAAAACGGGGCACAAGCCCACCCCTCATGTTGAG
>JABMOY010000050.1 GCA_013203955.1 Rhodospirillales bacterium
GCGGCGCCAAAGGATCGGGATCGGGAAAAGCGAACGTAACACTGCCTTCTTCGCGGTCTTCGGGGATTGGCTCCATGCGGGCCAGCATTTTCATTCTCGATTGCGCCTGTTTGGCTTTCGTCGCCTTGTAGCGAAAGCGGTCGACGAATTCCTGAATGTGGGCGCGCTGGGCTTCTTGTTTGACGCGGCTTTTGGCGTTCAGTTCCAGTTGCAGGCGGCGCGTATTTTCGAACTGATCATAGCCCCCCTGATAGAGCTTCAACTGCTTGTGTTCCAAATGCAGGATTTGTCCGACTACCTTGTTCAACAGCCCCCGGTCGTGGCTGACGATGAGAACGGTGCCGGAATAGCGGCGCAAATATTCTTCCAGCCAGAGGCGCGCTTCCAGATCCAGGTGGTTGGTCGGTTCGTCCAGCAGCAACAGGTCAGGTTCCGTAAACAGCAATGCGGCCAACGCCACCCGCATCCGCCAACCACCGGAAAAATCGTTGCACGGTTTTTGTTGCGCCTCCTCATCGAACCCCAGCCCGGCCAAAATACGCGCCGCCCGGGCCGGCGCGTGGTGTGCGCCCTTGGCGTGAAGCCGGGCATGGATTTCAGCAATCCGATCCGGGTCCGTCGCCGTCGCCGCCTCAGCCGCCAGAGACGTCAACTCCTCATCCGCCTCGAGAACCGTATCAATCAGATTTAAGGGGCCGTCGGGAGCTTCTTGTGTAGATACGCCGATACGCCAGCGCGACGGTATTTCGATACTTCCCTGATCAAGATCAATTTCTCCGGTGATCAGGCGCAACAGCGTCGTCTTGCCGGTGCCGTTTCTGCCCACCAACCCGACCATGTGGCCGGGATTGATGCTCGCCTTGGCCTGTTCCAGCAAAACCCTGGGGCCGATGCGGTACGTGATGTTGTTGATACGCAGCATGGAAAGGGGTCAATCAAAGCCGAAAGATTGAGAAACCGGATGAAACTCAGGCGGCCCGGGAAGCTTTCTTTCTTTCGTGTTCGATAAGAAATTTCTTCCGAATCCGGATCGATTTCGGCGTCACCTCAACCAGTTCGTCGTTGTCGATAAATTCCAACGCATATTCCAGGGTCAACGGAATGGGGGTGGTCAGGACGATCGCCTCATCGGTCCCCGACGCGCGGACGTTCGTCAGTTGCTTGCCCTTCAGCGGGTTGACGGTCAAATCGTTATCGCGGGAATGGATGCCGATGACCATGCCTTCGTAGACTTCGGTGGCGTGGCCGATAAACATCCGGCCGCGCTCCTGGAGATTAAACAGGGCAAAGCCCAATGCCTTGCCGCTGGCCATGGAAACAAGTACGCCGTTTTGGCGTTCCGCCAATTGACCCTTGGCCTTGGGGCCATAACAATCGAACGCGTGATAGATCAGGCCGGTGCCGGACGTGGTGGTCAGAAATTCCGACTGGTAACCGATCAGGCCACGGCTAGGAATACGGTATTCAAGGCGCACCCGGCCGTTATTGTCCGGCACCATTTCGCGAAGCTCCCCGCGCCGCTCGCCCACTTTTTCCATGACTGATCCCTGGTGCTGCTCCTCGATATCAAGGGTCAGGTTTTCCCACGGTTCGTGAATTTCCCCATCGACGGTTTTCAAAATTACTTCGGGGCGGGAAATGGCCAGTTCAAACCCTTCGCGCCGCATGGTTTCGATCAGAATGGCAAGATGCAGCTCGCCGCGGCCCGACACCTTGAAGCGGTTCGGGTCTTCGGTGTCTTCGACCCGAAGGGCGACATTGTGGATGAGTTCCCGGGCCAGCCGTTCGCGCAGATTGCGGCTGGTGACAAATTTTCCTTCGCGCCCGGCGAAGGGCGAATTGTTGACCTGAAAGGTCATGGTGATGGTCGGCTCGTCAACGAGAAGCGGCGGCAATGCCTCCACCATTTCGGGGTCGCACAACGTGTCTGAAATGTGCAATTCATCAAGCCCGGTAAAGGTAATGATCTGCCCTGCCTCGGCTTCATCCCATTCGAGGCGCTCAAGACCGTGGAACCCGTGGATTTGCAGCACCCGGCCTTTGCGGGTTTTGCCATCGGCGCCAATCACCGTGACCTCCGTATTGCGGGCAACTCTACCCCGTTGAATGCGGCCGATACCGATAACACCGACATAACTGGAATAATCCAGCGCGCTGACCTGAAGCTGCAAGGGACCGTTTGCATCGACATCCGGGTGCGGGCAA
>JABMOY010000051.1 GCA_013203955.1 Rhodospirillales bacterium
GCTCAACATGAGGGGTGGGCTTGTGCCCCGTTTTGGTCGGAAACCGCTCTAACCCACCCCGCCGGTGATGTGGCTGATCAAGTAACAGGCGTCATGCCGCCATCGACATTGATGGCGGTGCCGGTGATATAGGACCCGGCGTCGGAGGCCAGGAAACAGGCGATATTGGCGAATTCCTCGGCCTCGCCGACGCGGCCCATGGGAATGATTTTGGCCATTTCCGCATAGAACTCATCGAGCGTTTGGTCCCCGTCCCGGGCGGCGTTGCGGCGCACCCATTGGTCGCTTTTGATGCGCCCGACGTGGAGCGAATTGACGAGCACGTTATGGGGCGCGAATTCGCCTGCCATGGCCTTGGTCATGGCCAAGCCGGCGGCGCGGGTGACGGCGGTCGGCGCGCCTTCGGCCGGGGGCGCTTTGGCGCCGGAATTCAAGACATTAATAATGCGGCCCCAGCGCCGGGATTTCATGCCGGGCAGGGCAAGGCGGCAAAACCTTATGGCGGCGAACAACTTGAGGTCCAGATCGGCCTGCCAGATGTCGTCGGTGATTTCCTCGAACGGGCCTTTTTGGGACGACCCGGCGTTGTTGACCAGAATGTCGATAGACCCGAGCGCGTCCTGGGCTTCTGCGAACGCGCGTTCGCATTGATCGGCTTTGGTAATATCGGCCGCAATGGCGACGACTTTGGTTTCGGTGTTCCCAAGTATGGCGTCCCGGGCTTGATCCAGCACGTCCCGGCGGCGGGCGACGATGGCGACGTTGCCACCGGATCGGGCGAAACGCTCGGCGATGGCGAAGCCGATGCCTAGGCTGCCGCCGGTAATCAAGGCGTTGCGTCCGTTCAAGCGTATGTCCATGAAACCTCCGTATTGGCCGTTGAGAATGCCCGCCTAACCGACGCCGCCGGTAATGTGGCTGATGGCGGTGCCGACGCGGCGCACCAAATCAAAAATATCTTCGATGGGGTCAAACAGTTCCCGGTGTTCGCGCCCGTAGCCTTGCTCGACATCGGTGCGGTAGGTCGCCGCTTCGCCGAAGGCCTCCGGGTCGGGCGCCGCCTCGGATACCGGAAAGACCCGGCGCAGGATATCGACGCCGTATTTGATGTTGAGATGCAGCAGCTCGTTGTTGACGTCGTCCGCCGAAAACGCCTGATTGGAAAACCTCGGCAGGCGGGCGATGAGCAGGAAGATTTCCTGGATCAGGGCGATACGCACCCCGTGCAGCAGCGACAGGTCCGGTGAAACGTCGGCGGCGCAATCGGGCAGCATGTCCGCCGCCCCCATCTCGGCCAGCGCCCGGTCCAAATACGCCGTGTCGTTCAGGAAAATGCGATAGACCCGGTTCATTTTCTCGTGCCGGGATGAATGGCGCAGGATGTGGGCCAGCCGCTGCATCTGTTCGACCCTGACCGGGTTGGTCTCGACCGCGGAACGGCGATTCCAGATGGTCGGGTCGAACAGCGACAGATATCCGTGCAGCCGGTCGAGGTCCGACAGATGCCGGGCATTGACGGCCAGCGACATCAGGCACCTGAGCCGGTCCGATTTGCGGAAAATCTCGATGAAGCGTTCCTGGTCCTTGGCGATGGCTTTTCCTAAGCCGCTGATGGAATTCGACAGATACCCCAACTGTTGGAGGATGGCGTTGTGGGGGATGGCGCGGACCTGCGATGGGTGTTCCATGTCGACCTGGCTGCCGTCGTCGTGCTGGCGTTTCATGGTCCGCGACCCCGTCGGGTACAATAGGTTGAGCCCGAACAGGTCGAGCGTCACCGCATAGTCGGGGTTTTTCATCAGGCGTTCGTTAAAGCCCTTCACGGACATGAAAAAATCCAGGGAATAATCGTTGTCTTGGTAGAACGGGTCGGAGTCCGATGCCGCCCCTTCATCGCCAAGCGCGTGGTCAAGCAGCCGGCAGACGGTGGAAAAAGCCAAGTCCGGGTTGGCGAAATAGATGCAGCCGTCGCCGCCCTGGAAGCTGACTTCCTGTTTGATGCGGATTCCGGCCTTAGCGAACGCGGCGCGCGACGCCGGCGGGTAGATGTAATCGAGCCGGTCGGAAAAACTCAACGGATGGGCGCCGCGGCCGATGGATTCCCCGTGGGTGTCAAAAATCACCAACTCAACATCGTTCAGCCCACGCTCCGTCAACAATTGCGCCACCTTGATGCGCATGCGCTCCAACGCCAGCGAAGCCGGAATTTGCCCGATGTAGCGCCCGGCGTCGGAATAGCCGGTCTGAATGCACAACCGGCCCCGGCGGCGGATGGTATCGACGTAAGACGCATTGTCGAGCAGCTCGTCGATGATCTCGTGCCCCTGTTCCAGGGCCTGCGATGTTTCAAACAGCGGCGAGATGTCGATCTTGTCTTCGATGCCGAACAGCTTGGCGAAATAGAGGACCGACAGCACCGTAAACGCCGAGTTGCATTCGGCGATCAGGAAACGGATGGGTTCCGCGCCATCGACGAATTTAAGGAACTGCGTCACCACCATGATCAGGCGCTTGGCCGAGGTGCGCTCGCGCATGATCGAGCCGAAATTGATGGTCACCGGCTCGACGTTTTTCAGAAGCGTGCTGATGTTGCGAAGATAGCGGCGGCGGTTGGCAGGGTCCTCGGGCGACGATGTCAACGACGCCTCGTGGCGGATGGCGTTGGCGACTTGCGTGGCGTTGATGCGGACGTGGGTGTGGGCGAAGGCGAGGCCAAAGTTGGCCATTTCGGCGCGCAGCACCGCCAGCCCGGTGGCGGCCCCGGTTTCATCGGCGTTCTCATTCTTGTCGATTTCCTCAGTCAACCGGCCGATGACCCAGCCCAGATCGACCAGCCGGGTTTCCATATTTTCGACCAGCGCCCGGCTGAAGGCGCCGACGGCATCGGCGTCGTCCGGGTCGAGGTCGAGCCGCCCGAGATCACCGGCCAGCAAGTCCAAGGTCGCCTTGAGCCGGTCCCGAACGTCGTCCAATCCGGGACAGTCTTCGAGGGCGCCCAGATAATCTTCCAAAGCCAGACGCTCAACCGTCATGCGTTGTTTCAGGCTATCGGCCCAACTGATATCGGCGCGCCCGTCGAGGTCATACCCGACCCAGCTAGCCACCGTCAGCAGCTTCGGCGTCAGCCGCTGCCAGTCGTCGGGATAGGTACGCTGGGCGACGGCGAACAGAACTCGGTAAGCCCGGCGTAGCGCCCGGCGGATGTTGCCGATGGCCATCAAGGCAAAGGCCATTTCATCGTCGAGGGTAATGGCGTCGGGGTCGCCGTGCGCGGTGATGGCGGCCTCGCCGATCAGGTCAACCAGGGACTTTCCGGCGAGGTCGTTCTCGTCGCCATTGCCGCCGTTCCCGCCGTTCCCATGCGTCGCCAGCTCGGCTAAGATGCGGGTCAGGCGCTTGGAAATGGAAAAAGTCGGATGCGCGGTGATGACGATGCCGAAGGCTTCGCGCTCAACGGCCTTTTGAAAAACTTCGAATGCCACCGGCTTGCCGTCGGCGTCCCGCGTTTGCGCTTCAAACAGCTCTTTAAGAAGGGTTTCGTTTTCGGCCCCCGAACATTCACCGACGTAATCGCGCAATTTCCGCGCCCGGTACGTGAAAGCGTTCGTCGTCAGCAGCCGGACCAAATCCGACAGCCCGGCCAGGTCGGTGCGGCCGTCCTGAACCATGCTGGAAATATGCAGCGCCAAATTACGCACCGGCGATAGCAGGTGGTTTGATGCCGCCGCTTCCTCAAGGGCCGCCAGCTTGTCGGCCAGGTCGCGGCGCAAGCGGCTGGCCTCGGGGAAAAGGCTTTCCTCGACCTCGCCCAAGGCGCTTGACGTCATGGCGGCGTGTTTCGGCATGCCTGGGTTCCCGGTTGGGGGTGAATTTTCGCACCCAATCCCTATATAGAAGGGGGCTAAGCAATTGGATTGGCACTTAAATACAGAAAATCCGCCTTAATGTAAAACAACCCGGCCCGCACGGGCTGGATACCATCGCCCCGAAATGGCAGATTATTTGGGCAATATCGATTATCGGAGGATTTAAATGATACCGACGACAGTGGCCGGAAGTCTGCCGAAACCAGACTGGCTGGCGGAACCGGAAAAGCTCTGGGCCGCTTGGCGGCTCGACGGCGGCGACTTGGTCGAGGGCCAGCAGAAGGCGGCCCTGGAATGGATGAAAATCCAGGAAATTGCCGGCATCGACATCGTCAGCGACGGCGAGCAATTCCGCCAGCATTTCGTGCATGGCTTTTTGCATGGGGTCGACGGCATCGACTGGCAGCGTATGACCACCATGGGCATTCGCGACAACCGCTATGACGCCCAGGTGCCGACGGTGACGGCCAAGGTCAGCCGCAAAAAATCCGTGCATGGGGACGGCGTCAAATTCTGCCGCGAGAACACCCAAAACCAATTCAAATTCGCCCTGCCCGGCCCGATGACCATTTGCGACACCATCGCCGACGCGCATTACGGCAACCGCCCGGACATGGCCATGGCGTTTGCCGAACTTTTGAATGAGGAAGCCCGTGAACTCGACGCCTTGGGCGTCGACGTTATCCAGTTCGATGAACCGGCTTTCAACGTTTATATGGATCAGGTGCCGACCTGGGGCATTGACGCGCTGCACCGGGCCATCGAGGGCTTAGGCTGCAAGACGGCGGTGCATATTTGTTACGGCTACGGCATCCAGGCCAACATCGATTGGAAAGACGGGCTCGGCGAAGAGTGGCGGCAATACGAAGAATTTTTCCCGGCGCTGAACGACAGCCGCATCGATCAGGTGTCACTGGAATGCGCCGACTCGAACGTGCCGATGTCGGTGCTTGGCCTGTTGAAGGACAAGGAAATTCTTGTCGGCGCCATCAACGTCGCCAGCGAGGAAATCGAGACCCCGGAAAAAGTCGCAGCCACCTTGCGCGCCGCCATGGAATTCGTCGATGCGGACCGGATCATCGCCTGCACCAACTGCGGCATGGCCCCCCTGCCCCGCGCTGTGGCGGAAGGGA
>JABMOY010000052.1 GCA_013203955.1 Rhodospirillales bacterium
AGGTCGGCGCACCAGTTATCGGCATTAACGATTCCGGCGGCGCCCGCATCCAGGAAGGGGTGGCCTCGCTGGCCGGTTATGCCGAGGTCTTTCAGCGCAATGTGCTCGCGTCCGGCGTTGTCCCGCAGATTTCCATCATCATGGGGCCTTGCGCCGGCGGGGCGGTCTATTCCCCGGCGATGACCGACTTTATTTTCATGGTCCGGGACACGTCTTACATGTTCGTCACCGGCCCCGATGTGGTGAAAACGGTCACCCACGAAGAAGTCACCCAGGAAGACCTGGGCGGTGCCATTACCCACACGACGACATCAGGTGTTGCCGACAAGGCTTTTGCCAACGACGCCGAGGCGTTGTTGCATATGCGCCGCTTTATCGATTTCCTGCCGGCTAACAACCGCGAAAAACCGCCCGTGCGCCCAACCCCCGATCTCGGCGATCGCATCGAAAAATCGCTCGATACTTTGATTCCCGACGATCCGGCCAAGCCCTACGATATGAAGGAACTGATTCACAAGGTCGTCGACGAAGGGGATTTCTTCGAAATACAACCCGATTTCGCCGGCAACATCATCGTCGGGTTCGGTCGCATGGAAGGCTCCACCGTTGGCATCGTCGCCAACCAGCCGATGGTCCTGGCCGGATGCCTGGATATTTCGTCTTCGACCAAGGCTGCCCGGTTCGTGCGTTTTTGCGACTGTTTCAATATCCCCATCGTCACCTTCGTCGATGTCCCCGGCTTTCTGCCCGGCACGGCGCAGGAACTAGGCGGTATTATCAAGCACGGGGCGAAGCTGTTGTTCGCCTACGCCGAAGCGACGGTGCCCAAGGTCACGGTGATTACCCGCAAGGCCTATGGCGGGGCTTATGACGTGATGAGCTCCAAGCACCTACGCGGCGACGTTAATTTCGCCTGGCCGTCGGCGGAAATCGCCGTCATGGGGCCGAAGGGCGCGGTCGAAATCATCTTTCGCGGCGATATCGGGAATAAGGAAAAGATTGAGGCGCGCACCGACGAATACCGGGAACGCTTCGCCAACCCCTTCATCGCCGGCCACCGGGGGTTTATCGATGACGTCATCATGCCCCACAACACACGGGTCCGAATCAGCAAGAGCCTTCGGATGCTAAAAAACAAAAAACTCGAAAACCCGTGGAAGAAACACGCCAATATTCCGCTGTAATGGGCTGGGCCTTTTGATTAGTTAGTCCCGGTCCGGGCTCCGCCCGTCCTCGCCTCTTGAATCGTCCGCTGATCGTCTGGAAACTGGCAGAGAGTCTCTGGTGAATCTGCCCAGGATCGTCCAAGGATCGTCCAAAGGTCGCCTTCTTTTCCGGCCTTTAATTCTTTATCTCATTGTTCTTGCGTATTTATCTTCAAAAAAAACGCTGGAAAAGTCGTCATTGGTCGTCATTTAAGCCTGCCGGCGAAATAAATCCGGCCCCGTTTTTTTGCCTATAATCCTGGCCATCGAAGGAGCGATTCGCCCCCAAACGGTCAAGAAGGCCCTTATTCACCATATCAAAGAGCAAAAATGCCAAAAGAACATAAAAGGAACATAAGCTGGGGCATGGGATTTGTCAAGGGGGTGCACTGAGGAGTGTGCGAGGGGGCAAAATAGATATGGCTTCTTTTAACATTCAAGACCATCATTCAGTGCGCAACCGGATCAGGGGGGCAGTCCTCTGATATTTTTTTGGGAATAGATCATGGCAGAAGAAGACAACAGTGCCGAAGATCGGCGCTTTCAACCACTGGACCCGAAAGAAATCTCGACGTCTGATGCGCCGAAGGCGGCTGAAAAGCCCAAACCACGGCGAAGGCCGTCTGACGTTCCTGCGGCTCACGTCGACCCCAATGTGGTCAGGGAATACGAAGAAGAAATCATCACCAAAGTGACCACGGGGCGCAAGCGCATGCGCTGGTTCGCTAATCATGTAATATTATTCGTTATCGGGATCGCCGTCGCCATAACCCTTCATTTTACGATTCTCCCGAAACTTGAAATTGCCTTCTTCATGGTCCCCATCGTGGCCTGGATTGGGCTTTTGGCCATCCATGCCCGTTATGCGATGAAGCCGATCCTCAGCCGATCCAAGAAAGCCAGCCACATAAAGGCCGTTGTGCCCCCGCCCGATTCAAATAAGAATGACGAATAGGTCTTAATATCCCGCGTCAAAGGAGACTGTTCGGGGTAAAATTGGGCGTATTTAAAAATGGGCGTGATAAAGAAAATCCTGATCGCCAACCGGGGTGAAATCGCCTGTCGGGTTATTCGCACCGCCCAACGGTTGGGAATCAAGACGGTTGCCGTTTATTCCGACGCCGACGCCCGCGCCCTTCATGTGGACATGGCGGATGAAAAAGTTTTTATCGGTCCCCCGGCGGCGGTGGACAGCTACCTAAACACCAAAAATATTCTTCGCGCTATTAAGGACACCGGGGCCGACGCCTTGCATCCCGGATATGGGTTTTTGTCCGAAAACGCCAACTTCGCCAAAGCCCTTGATGCGGCCGGTGTTGTTTTCATCGGGCCGGCGCCCAAAGCCATCACCGTCATGGGAGACAAGATCGAATCCAAAAAACTGGCTTCGAAGGCCGGCGTCAACACTGTTCCCGGTGACGGCGGCGCGGTCAAGGACGCTAAGGAAGCGGTTAGCATCGCAAAAAAAATCGGCTATCCCGTCATGCTGAAAGCATCCGCCGGGGGCGGCGGCAAGGGCATGCGCATAGCGCGCAACGACGCCGAATGCCGGGAAGGATTAAAACGCGCGTCGAGCGAAGCCGAGACCGCCTTCGGCGACGGCCGGGTGTTCGTCGAAAAATTCATCGAAAATCCCCGCCATATCGAAATTCAGATCATCGCCGACAAATTCGGAAACACCGTTTATTTGGGTGAAAGAGAATGCTCCATCCAGCGTCGCCACCAGAAAGTCATCGAAGAAGCGCCGTCGCCCTTCCTTGACGAGGAAACGCGCCGGGCCATGGGCAAACAAGCGGTGGTCCTCGCCAAGGCGGTGAATTACGTTTCCGCCGGTACCGTGGAGTTTATCGTCGATGGCGACAGAAATTTTTATTTCCTGGAAATGAACACCCGCCTTCAGGTCGAACACCCGGTGACGGAAAAAATAACCGGGTTGGACTTGGTGGAGCTGATGATCCGCGTCGCCGAGGGCGAGAAGCTGCCGTTCGCTCAGGAAGATATAAAGCTCAATGGTTGGGCCATCGAGACGCGAGTTTACGCCGAAGACCCGTTCCGCAATTTCCTACCGTCGTCGGGCCGGGTGTCCGTTTACCGCCCGCCCGAAGAAAGCGACAACTTGCGAGTCGATACTGGCGTTTATGAAGGTGGCGAAATTTCCATCTATTACGACCCGATGATCGCCAAGGTCATATCCTATGGGCCGACCCGCGAAGACGCCACCGCTTTCATGTCCCGTGCCTTGGATGAATTTTTGATTAGGGGCGTCAGGCACAACATCGCCTTTTTGGCGGCCCTGATGGCGCATCCCCGGTTTGCCGAAGGCCGGCTCAGTACCGACTTCATCGCCGATGAATATCCAGATGGGTTTAACGCCGGGGGTGTGCCCCCGGATGATCCGAATTTGCTGATTGCCGTAGCAGCAAGCATCCACCGCGCTTATCAAGAGCGCGCCTCGATGATCAGCGGCCAAATCGAAGGGCGCCAAAGGGCTGTGTCCGATGAATGGGTGGTGGTTTTGCACGATCAATCCCATCCGGTTCGGGTGGCGATGCGGGATGGTAATTATGAGGTTTCGCTCGACGGCGTTGACATCCGTATCCGTACGGATTGGAAGCTCGGTGCCCCGATTTTCAAGGGAACCTTCCAGGACCAAGAAATCTGTTTGCAGATAGAGCGCGTGGGCGTGGCTTATCGGTTGACCCACCGGGGCGCCGAGGCCGATGTCCTGGTGCTCAACGCAACCGCGCGGGAATTGCAGATGTTGATGCCGGAGAAGGTCGAGGCCGATATGTCGAAGTTCCTGTTGTCGCCGATGCCGGGTTTGTTGGCGTCGGTGGCGGTTGAAATCGGTCAGGACGTCAAGGCGGGCGAGGAGCTGGCCGTCATCGAGGCGATGAAAATGGAAAACGTTCTGCGCGCCGAACGGGACGGCGTTATTGCCGAAATTAAAGCCAAGCCCGGTGACAGCCTGATGGCCGATCAGGTGATCCTTGAGTTCGAGTAAATTCGTTAAGCAAAAAAGGTTAACTGTCCGTCGTCATATAAATTGGAACAATCAACGGCCTGATCTAAAGGAGGATCTGGCTCATCTG
>JABMOY010000006.1 GCA_013203955.1 Rhodospirillales bacterium
GCCACACGCGCTATATGCGCGCCGCCATGATCGAGACACTGCGCCAGGACTATATCCGCACGGCACGGGCCACCGGCGCCAGCGAGACCCGGGTGCTGTTCGGCCATGCGCTCCGCAACGCCATGATCCCGGTGGTCACGATCATCGCGCTGGATTTTGGCTACCTGTTTTCGGGGGCCTTGATTACCGAGACCATTTTCGCCTGGCCCGGCATGGGGCGGTTGATTTTCGATTCCATCATGGGTAACGACTTCAACTTGGCGCTTGTCGCACTACTGCTGGCGACGCTATTGACGTTGATCGGCAATTTCCTGGCCGATGTTGCCTATGTCTGGCTGGACCCGCGCGTGTCCTTTCGCGAGGCCGATCAATGATCGCCCCAACACAGCAGGGGATGAGCGTTTGGGCGTTGACCTGGCGGCGTTTTCTTAAACACCGTCTCGCCGTTGTCAGCGGCTGCATTTTGATCGCCATGGCTCTGTGCGTCCTGGCGGCGCCGGTTGTCGAAGCAATCTTCGGCGTTAATGCAGAGGCCGTGGACTTATTCAACCGGTTTCAGCCGTCATCGTTGGCGCATCCGCTCGGCACCGACGAACTCGGCCGCGATACCTTCGTCCGGCTCCTGTACGGTGGCCAAATATCGCTGTTCGTCGGCTTAACGGCGGCCCTGGCGGCGGCGGTGATCGGCACCGTGATCGGGCTGCTGTCGGGCTATTACGGCGGTCGCCTGGATGCTTTTCTGATGCGCTTTACCGACGGCGTCATCTCTCTGCCCCTTCTGCCGCTGCTGATCGTGCTGGCGGCGTTGGACTTAGGAAAACTCGGACTGCCGGAATCCCTGACGACGTCCGAAAACATCAGCCTTTTCCGCATCGTCGCCATCGTCGCTCTGGTCGGCTGGACGACGGTGGCACGCCTCGTCCGCGGCACGGCGCTGGCGCTGCGCGAACGTGAATTCGTCCGCGCCGCCGAGGCGCAAGGCGCCAGCGGATTTCGCATCATGAGCGTTCACATCCTGCCCAATTTGGCGTCACCAATCATCGTCGCGACGACATTATCGGCAGGCAACGTGATCTTGCTGGAATCGGTGTTGAGTTTTCTAGGTCTCGGCATCCAGCCGCCGATCCCGAGCTGGGGCAACCTGTTGACCAACGCCCAGGAACTGATCTTCGAAACGCCGTCGCTGGCGTTCTATCCGGGCGTTTTGATCTTCATAACCGTGATCGCGTTCAATTTCCTCGGCGACGGCCTACAGGACGCGCTCGATCCGCGCGCCACGGAACGACCCCGCTAAAACTTAGTGCGACATCAAAACCGGTACCGTCATGTGATTAAGCATATGATTGGTGACGCCGCCCAATATCAATTCCGCCCACCGGGCGTGGCCGTAAGCGCCCATGACGATCAAATCGACGCCCAGGTCGGCGGCCCGGGATAGCAGGATATCACCGGGGTCCATTTCCGACACCACATGATCGGCGATGGCGTTAACCCCGTGATGGGAAAGATGGGCGGCGATATCGGCGCCGGGAAGTTCGCCGGTGTCGGTTTCAACGTCTTTTGGGTTGATGACCATGACGGTGACTTTTTCGGCTTCCTCCAGAAACGGCATGGCGTCGTGAACGGCGCGGGCCGCCATCGGGCTGGCATCCCAGGCGATCAAGACATGCTTGCCGATGGCGTTGTATTCGCCGGCATAGGGGATAACCATGGCCGGTCGCCCTGACGTCATGATCATGCGGTCGGGCATTTCACGGTCGCCGACAAAGATGCTTTCATCGGGGTCGCTCTGCCCGACTACGGCCAGGTCGAAATAACGCGCCTGTTCGGCAATCACTTCCGGGACATCCCCTTCGGCGACCCGCCATTCGGCTTTAAGGCCGTTGCCGCCGGTGGCCTTGGCGAAGAGTTCGGCCGCCTGTTCGGTTTGTTGTTCGAGCTTTTCAGCTTCCTGCTCCAAGATTTGAGCGCTGATCTGAACCTCGGCATAGGCCGGCAGATAAGGCTTCGTCTTGACGTAAATCCCCGTCAAGCTGGCGTCATTAGCCTTGGCGAGGTTGATGGCCGCTTGTAAGCGCGCCGGAGAAGACTTTTTATTGTCCAAATGGACCAAAATATCCTTGATTGTCATGGCCTGCTTCCTTCTCAAAGGTTCGTCTATCTTTTGTAATTAGAGAACAAAACCACTTTTCCGGCCATGACCTTGGTTAAGCTGGAGTAAAGAAGTTTTATGGATAACCCTTTGGAAAAACGGTGGATTATTCTGTAAAAGCCGGGGCCGTTTCAGTTTTTTCTATGATTTTTCATAACTTTGCGATGTGGATGAATTTTCCACAGCAAAACGGGGCTTGATAGGGCCTTTAACGAACCCCACAATTAAAGGTCAGACTTCCTCACCAGGGCCAACCAAGCTTTAAGGATTAAATTTTTATGACGGACCGGGGTAATTCCGCCGCCAGCCGCGATATTGCCAATCACGTTCACGGCTATACCAATCTTAAAAAACACGAGACCCGCGGCCCGATGATCATCGCCAGCGGCGACGGCATCCGCGTCAAAGACGATACCGGCAATTCCTACATCGAAGGGTTGGCAGGGCTTTGGTGCACATCGTTGGGCTTCGGCGAGGAACGCTTGATCGAGGCGGCCACCAAAGCGATGCGGAACCTCCCCTACTACCACGGGTTTGCTCATAAAACTGCCAGCGTCACCATCGATCTGGCGGAAAAGCTGATCTCCATCGCGCCTGTTCCGATGTCCAAGGTGTTGTTCGCCAATTCCGGTTCGGAAGCCATCGATCTGGCGATCAAGCTGGTCTGGTATTACAACAATGCCCTCGGCCGTCCGGACAAGAAAAAGATCATTTCCCGCAATCGGGGCTATCATGGGGTCACGGTCGCTTCCGGTAGTCTGACGGGGTTGGACCCCATCCACAAAGATTTCGACCTGCCGATCGAGCGCATTCTTCACACCGACTGCCCGCATCATTACCGCAACGCCGAAGAAGGCGAAACGGAAGAAGACTTCGCCACTCGCTGCGCCGACAACCTGGAAAAGCTGATCAAGGATGAAGGCCCCGATACCATCGCCGCCTTTTTCGCCGAACCGGTCATGGGCGCCGGCGGCGTCATCGTCCCGCCGGCCACCTATTTTGAGAAAGTTCAAGCGGTCCTTAAGAAATACGACGTGTTGTTCCTGGCCGACGAGGTAATCTGCGGTTTCGGGCGCACCGGCAACATGTGGGGCTCGCAGACGTTCGATCTAAAACCCGACATGCTGACCTGCGCCAAGGCCCTGTCGTCGGCCTATATCCCGATTTCAGCGCTCATGATTTCCGAGCCCATCTATCAGGCCATGGTTAAGGAAAGCGAAAAGCTTGGCATCTTCGGTCACGGGTCGACCTATGGCGGTCATCCGGTGGCAGCCGCAGTCGCCCTGGAAACGCTCAACATTTATGAAGAACGCGATATCGTCGGCCATGTCCGGGCCATGGCGCCCAAGCTTCAAGACGGGCTTAGGCAATTCGCCGATCATCCCCTGGTCGGTGAAATCAGGGGCGTCGGCCTGGTCGCCGGGGTCGAAATCGTCCAGGACAAAGCCACCAAGGCCGCGTTTGACCCTAAAAAAACCGTCGGGGTCTATTTCCAGGACCGGATACAAGAAGAAGGCCTGATCGTCCGCGCCATCGGCGATACCATTGCCTTCAGCCCGCCGCTTATCATCAACGAGGCAGAAATCGGCGAAATGCTGGATTGTTTTGAAAAAGGCTTGGAAAAAACCTGGGTCTGGGTACGGGAAAACGGGCTTTCGGCGGCCTAAGGCCCTTAAATTAACCAACATCAAGGTTTAGCCCCTCTCTAACGGCTAGCTTTAGCCTCAATGTGGCTTGGGGCGGCTTTGCAATGAAATCTTTCGTCACACTTTGAAAAGCCCCCGACATAGGCATGACATAGCCATGAAACGGCAAAGCGGTAGTTTCAAGGCAACGAAAATTAAGAATGTGGGAAGGTTGGTAAAATGAATGTTGAATTAAAACGGTCGAAAAAGGATTTATCCCCGGTGTATAGTGCCACCCGGGAAGCAGAAGTTGTTTCCGTTTTGGACCATTTGGACAATTCTGGGCAGCCTTCTATGGATTATGAAAAGTTTTTCACCGATAAAATCGGCGCCTTAAAAGATGAAGGCCGTTACAGGGTTTTTGCCGATCTTGAACGCAAGGCCGGAAGTTTCCCCCGTGCCGTCAACCATCGCAACGGCGCCACCACCGATGTCACCGTTTGGTGTTCCAACGACTATCTGGGCATGGGCCAGCACCCGGACGTCTTGGACGCCATGAAAACCGCCATCGATAATTGCGGCGCCGGCGCCGGCGGTACGCGCAATATTTCAGGCACCAATCATTATCATGTACTGCTGGAACAAGAATTAGCCGACCTGCATGGGAAAGAAGCGGCGCTGATTTTCGGGGCCGGGTGGACGGCGAATCTGACGGCGCTCAGCACCTTGGGCGCGATGCTCCCGGACTGCGTCATTATTTCGGATGCCAAGAACCACAATTCGATGATCGAAGGCATCGTCCATTCCCAGGCGGAAAAAAGGATTTTCAAGCATAACGACGTCGAGGACTTGGAACGCCTGTTGGCAGAATTCCCCCTTGAGCGTCCGAAATTGGTAGCCTTTGAATCCGTTTATTCGATGGACGGGGATATCGCCCCCATCGAGGAATTTTGCGACGTCTGTGACAAGTACGGCGCCATGACCTTTATCGACGAAGTGCATGCCGTTGGCCTCTACGGAAATCGCGGCGGCGGTGTCACCGAAAAATTGGGTCTGGCCGACAGGTTAACCGTTATTCAGGGAACCCTGGCCAAGGGCTTCGGCGTGGTCGGCGGTTATGTTTCCGGGTCGGCGGCGTTTTGTGATTTTCTTAGGTCCTACGGAAACGGGTTTATATTTTCGACCTCGATGCCGCCGGGCGTCGCGGCGGCAGCGTTGGCCAGCATCCGTTATCTCAAACAGCACAACGAGCTGCGCGAACGCCACCAGGAACGGGCGGCGACCTTGAAGCGCCGCTTCACCGAAGCCGGCATCAACGTCATGCCGTCTGTGACCCATATCGTCCCGGTACAGGTCGGCGATCCGGTGCTCTGCAAACAAGCATCGGATATCCTGCTGGATGATTACGGCATCTACGTGCAGCCCATCAATTTCCCGACCGTCGAGCGCGGCACGGAACGGCTGCGCTTTACCCCGACACCCTTGCACACCGACGCCGACATGGATCATCTTGTCTCGGCGTTGAAGGAAGTCTGGGCCAGCCTGGGGCTTAAACCGGCCGCTTAATTGTCCTTTTTGGACGAACAGCCTAAAACCTAAATTTCTGAACCTATCGCAAACCGAGGTCTTGCCGGTCAAAGTAGACTTGCAAACCGGTCGGCTATATTGTGCCGTTGATAAGGAACGGATTTTCGGATGTATGCGGACAACACACTGACGCCGAGAGAGGCGATCCGGCTTTGTGCCTTAGGCACGTTGGTTTCCGGACCCATGCGCTATAGCGCGCTGGCCAATGCCATCCGCCATTTCGTCAGCCATATTACCGGCCCGTCACTCGACATCATGGGCACATCGCTTGAGCTTCTGAAATACGAAGGCTTGGTGACGGCCGTTGATGGTGTCGGCATGGAGGACGATGCCGTTCTCAACATTTCCGATGAGGGGCGCAAGGAATTAACGAACTTGCTGACCGCCAACGTTCGCACCCAGGCCAGCGAAATGAACATGTTGATTATCGCCCTGAAGTTCCGGTTTTTGCATTTTCTGGACGAAGGCGACCAAAGAGCCCAAGCCGATATCTTGATCGAAGCCCAGGATACGGAACTGGCCAGGCTGGACAACCTCAGGCAACACCATGTTGATGACGGCGGATTTCTTGTCGAGTGGTTGGATAATAACATCCAGGCGCTTGAAACCCGTCTCGCCTGGTTGAAGAGTTTTCGAGCCCGGCTAGGCTAAAAAAAGGCGGCTAAGCCGCCTTCGAAAAATTATTTTAATGAAGATTTAGTTTAGAAGCTTGTCGCAAACTTTCTGCAGGCCGGAAAGCATTTCTTCGCCACCCTTACCGCCTTGGCCCTTCATGTCGCCGGCGATGACCAGCTTCAAGGAATCGATATGAATTTTGACGGCTTCGACTTCTCCCGAGCCGATCTTGTCGGCTTTTTCAATCAAGCGGCAAAGTTCATTGCCGATGGCCGTCATCAGGTCGTAGCCGAAGCTGCCACCTTGGCCCTTGATGTCGTGGGAAATTTGGAAAACCGCTTCCATTTCCGCCTTGCGGTCGCCGGTAGCCGCGGCAAGCACGCTATAGGCCGCTTCGATTTTCTTGAGATCCTCGGCCACCCAATCCAGATAGCTGTCGGTCATACCGGCAATAACCTGTTCCGCCCTCTCAAGAGCTTCCAGATCCACCGCACCCGGACCCCCGGTTCCGACCTTACTTTTCAAGGTGTTTGGGGGGTTGATGACTTCAAGTTTATCGTCTGACATGCACAGAAACCTAGAGCAAGATGGTTAATATATTCTTACAAAAATGCTTTGGGTGCCCTTGCCCTTAGCCCGAATCTATAGGGAATGCCCAGAAAATGGAAGCCGAAACGACTATGCAATTAGGTAAGGTCTTGCCTTTATTTGTCTTTTCTGCGTTCCGGGCCTTTGTAATCCGGATCCTGGCGGCGCCGGCGGTCAGGCCCGAAATAATCTTTCGTCCGCACGAACGCTCGGGGCCGTTCGATGATGTTTTTGATTTTTGCGTATAACTTGGTCGCCGAAACCGGCTTGGCCAGAAATTCATGAACGCCCGCGTCCCTGGCGACTTCTACGGTGGCTTTTTCGGCATGGCCGGTCAGCATGATGATCGGGATATAGCAGTTGGGGCTTTCAACTTGATCGCGCAACATCTTGGTTAATTCAATGCCGTCGAGCGGTTCCATCCTCAAATCGCAGATAACGACATCGGCCTCGAACTCAGCAAGTTTGGCGAAACCAGCTTCGGCGGTGCTGGCGGCTTCCACTTCCCTGGAACCCAGCGAATTCAGAATCGTCGACACCAAATGGCGCATGTTTTGATCGTCGTCGACGACCAGGAACTTAAGTTTTTCAATGTTGTAATCCGCCATTGGCGGCTATCCCCCAAATTTTTTTAGTAACGATATGATATCCACCCATACCGCAATAAGGGAGTCCTTATTGCGATTAACCCCATGGGTTTTGTTACAAAAGCCCCAAGTTCCTTAACTCCGCCGCCATGTCCTCGGGCACGTCTTTGCCGGACGCTTTAGACCCCCCCGCATCCGGTGGCGCCTTTTCCACCGGGAAGTACCGCCAACCCTGAAAGGGCCGGAATTTCCTTAGCTCCGTCCGGATAAGCTTAGCCTCAAGCACAAGACCACAGGCGGGGCGGCCTTCTGTTCGGTCAATGGGGCGGATATCGATAATCGCTTGGCGGGCCCGGATAAACCCCTTGATCACCCAATAAATAGAGCCACCGTCCAGCACCTGAGCGGCGCGCCGGGGTGTGTTGCGGGTAATGTGCTTGAGTTCCGGCTTCTCGCCACTGTTCAGGGCGTCCTTTAGCCTTCCGGCCTGGATACGAGCCAGGTGCTCCACATCCTCGACCCCAACCGACAGCTTGATTAAATGAATGGTCATGGCGCGTCTTCCCGTGAAAGAGCCAAGGATACCTTGGAAGATGGCGGGCGCCCCAATTCATCGCAAATAAAGCGCCCTGCTCCGACCAAGGCATCAAGATCGACGCCGGTCTGAACATTTAGGCCGTTCAGCATGTAAAGAACGTCTTCGGAAGCGACGTTGCCTGCCGCCCCCTTGGCATAGGGACAGCCGCCAAGGCCGGCGACGGAGCTATCGATGGTTTTCACCCCGACCTCCATAACCGCCAAAATATTGGCCAGCGCCTGACCATAGGTGTCATGAAAATGGCCGGCCAAGCAGTCTACGGGGACAACCTCGGTAACGATTTTGAATAGTTCCTGGGCGGCGCTAGCCGTTCCCTTGCCGATGGTGTCACCGAGCGAGATTTCATAACACCCCATCGCCATCAAATCCCCCGCCACCTTAGCGACCGATTGCGGTTGAACGTCGCCTTCATAAGGGCAGCCAAGAACACAGGACACATAGCCTCGAACGGCGATGCCGGCTTTTTTTGCGGCCTCAGTGATGGGCCGGAATCGGTCCAGGCTTTCGGCGATGGAACAATTGATATTTTTTTGGGAAAACGTCTCGGACGCCGCCCCAAAAATAGCGACTTCCTTGGCACCGGCATCCATGGCCGCCTCAAACCCCTTCATGTTCGGGGTCAACACCGAATAGCGGACCCCGTCCTGGGGCGTTATGCCGGCCATGACGTCCGCCGTATCGGCCATTTGCGGCACCCACTTGGGCGACACAAAGCTGCCTGCCTCGATAGACCGAACCCCGGCGGCGGCGAGCTTGTCGATTAATTCAATCTTGATCGCCGCCGGTACATTTTCCGGCTCGTTTTGCAGGCCGTCCCTAGGGCCGACCTCGACCAATTTCACCTGGCTGGGGAGATGCATTTTTGTTTTTTTCCAATCTCTGGCGCACTCACCACCCTAAAGCGGCAGAAGCGTTCCGGAAATAGGAACATCTGCATTCGGATTGAAAAAAAACCAGTTAACTAAGCGATTGCCCGGCGTTCGTCGCCGCCGTAACCGGCCGCTTGACGGCGGCGGTCGGGGCCGAAAAAACCATCCGTTCGGATAAAAGACCTGGGGTTCGAGATAATGCGGCAAATACGGGTGTAAATGGACCGCGCCGAAATCGGCTTGGCCAGGAATTCCGTTATCCCGGTATCGCGGGCCCGGAGGATATAGTTCATTTCGACTTGGCCCGAAATCATAATGATGGGAACAAAGGGATCGATGTCGGCATCGCCCGAGCGAATTATTCGGGTGAATTCCAAACCGTCCATGGGCTGCATGATGGCGTCGGTGATAATGAAATCGGGCTCAGCCTCTTTGAGCCTATTAAGCCCGTCCTCGCCGTTGGCGGCCTGAGATAGCTGGGTGATTCCCAACTCCCGGAGAAGGCTGAACAACAGCCTGCGCATAGGCGCGTAATCATCAACGACCAGGACTTTGAGGTTTTGCAGATCGAAACTTTCCATGGCCGCCCATCCCGCAAACTTTTTGATTACTATGCCTTAATGCATATATCATATGTTGCTTAATCGAAACAAGTTTTTCATTATTTAACAATAAAACTTGTGCCGAAATGGCATATAATCGTATTCAGGATTGATAATTTTAGAGAACCCACGCTCTGGGGTAGAAGTGCGGTATTGGGTTACTTCTCGGTCCAGCCGGGTTTTCGTTTTTCCAGAAAAGCCCCCACCCCTTCGCGGCCCTCTTCTGAGGCCCGAACGCGGGCGATGCGGGCGGCGGTATCGGTCATCAACCCATCGTCCAAGGACCTGTGAGCGACGTTAGCGATCAGATCCTTGACCTCGGCCATGGCACCGGGGCCATTTTCCAGCAACTGATCGGCGAACCCCTTAACCACCCCGTCCAGGTCATCGGCGGCGACGACTTCGTGAACCAGCCCGATGCGTCGAGCTTCCTGGGCATGGAAGCGCTCGGCGCTTAGCATGTAGCGCCCGGCTTGGCGTTCACCGATGGCGGCGATGACATAGGGCGAGATGACCGCCGGAATCAGCCCCAGTTTGACCTCGGAAATTGAAAACTGGGCGGTATCGACGGCAATGGCGATGTCGCAACACGATATAAGCCCGACGCCGCCGCCATAAGCCGCGCCCTGGACGGCGGCGATGGTTGGTTTCGTGAGGCCGTTCAGCGATTTCAGAAGGCCTGCGAAGTTTTCGGCGTCGGCCTTGTTCTGGGCTTCCGAAAACTCGGCCATCCGTTTCATCCAATTCAGGTCGGCGCCGGCGGAAAAACTTTTGCCGGCCGCCGCCAGCACGACGATGCGAACGGATGGATCGCCGTCCAGGGCTTTAACCCCGGCATAAAGTTTCTCGATCAAGTCCTCGTCAAAAGCATTGTGAACCTCGGGCCGGTTCATGGTCATGGTGGCAATGCCACCAGGGCCGATATCAATGATGACGCTGTTTGCGGCCATGGTCCGTTACATCCTGAAGACGCCGAAGGTGGTCTTTTCGATGGGCGCGCACACCGCCGCCGAAAGACCGAGGCCCAGCACAAGGCGCGTATCTTTGGGGTCGATGATGCCGTCGTCCCACAATCGGGCCGAGGCGTAAAAGGGATGCCCCTGGGTTTCGTATTGATCGAGGATCGGCTGTTTGAAGTCCGCTTCGTCTTCCGGGGTCCAAGTTTCCCCCTTGGCCTCGATGCCGTCGCGCTTGACCGTCGCCAAAACGCCCGCCGCCTGCTGGCCGCCCATTACCGAAATCTGGGCGTTCGGCCACATCCACAGGAAGCGCGGGGAATAGGCCCGCCCGCACATGGAATAATTGCCGGCGCCGAAGCTGCCGCCGATGATGACGGTGAATTTCGGCACATTCGCACAGGCGACGGCGTTGACCATCTTCGCCCCGTCCTTGGCGATGCCGCCGGACTCGGCTTGTTTGCCGACCATGAAGCCGGAAATGTTCTGCAAAAACACCAGCGGGATTTTGCGCTGCGAACAAAGCTCGATGAAATGCGTCGCCTTCAGTGCCGATTCCGAAAACAGGATGCCGTTGTTGGCGATAATCCCCACCGGAAAACCCATGATGCGGGCAAACCCACAAACGATGGTTTCCCCATAGCGGCGCTTGAACTCATCAAACTCCGAACCGTCAACAATGCGCGCAATAATCTCACGCACATCGAACGGCATACGCTTGTCGGCGGGAATGATGCCATAGATGTCATCGGCGTCGTAAAGTGGGTTGACGGGTTCGCGCACATCAAGACCGACCGTCTTGACCCGGTTCAGATTTCCAACCGCGCGCCGAACCAGTTCCAGCGCATGCGCGTCGTCTTCGGCGACATGATCGGCGACGCCGGAAATCCGGGTGTGCACATCGGCCCCGCCCAATTCCTCCGCCGTCACCACCTCGCCGGTCGCCGCTTTGACCAACGGCGGCCCGCCCAAAAAGATGGTGCCCTGGTTGCGGACAATGATGCTTTCATCCGACATCGCCGGCACGTATGCCCCGCCCGCCGTGCATGACCCCATGACGGCGGCGACTTGGGGAATGCCGGCGGCCGACATGCGGGCCTGGTTGTAGAAAATTCGCCCGAAATGATCGCGGTCGGGAAAGACTTCATCCTGGGCCGGCAGAAAGGCGCCGCCGGAATCGACCAGATACACGCACGGCAGGTTATTTTCC